>JAGSYU010000124.1 GCA_018262575.1 Pseudomonadota bacterium
TCCTTCTGGTCGGTCTTCCCCTTGCGCGGCCTCACCTCCGATGGCTGGGCGGCCATGGGCTGGCCCGAGCGCATCGCCGACTACTTCTGGCATATGGCGCTGCCGCTTCTGGCCATGGCGACCCACGCCTTCGCCACCACGACGCTGCTCGTCAAGAACTCCTTCCTCGACGAGATCCGCAAGCAATACGTGCTGACCGCCCGCATGAAGGGGCTCTCCGAGCGCAAGGTGCTCTACGGCCACGTGTTCCGCAACGCCATGCTGATCGTCATCGCCGGCTTCCCTGGGGCCTTCATCGCCTCCTTCTTCGCCGGCTCGCTGCTGATCGAAACCATCTTCTCGCTCGACGGCCTCGGCCTGCTGTCCTTTGAATCGGTGATCAACCGAGACTATGCCGTGGTGTTCGCAACCCTTTACGTCTTCTCGCTGATGGGCCTCGTCATCAACATCCTCTCCGACCTCACCTACATGTGGATCGACCCACGCATCGACTTCGAGAGTCGGGAGGTATGACCACGATGGCCCTCCCCGCCGCCAGGCGCCCCTGGCTTTCGCCCGTCAATCGCCGCCGGTGGCAGAACTTCAAAGCCAACCGTCGCGGCTGGTGGTCGTTCTGGCTCTTTCTCTTTCTGTTCGTGGCGACGCTGTTGTCCAACGTCATCGCCAACGATCGACCGCTCATCGTCTCCTACAAGGGCGAGTTGCTGTTCCCGGTGCTCGTCGACTATCCGGAGGAGAAATTCGGCGGCTTCCTGGCCATTACCAACTACCGCGACCCCTACAATCGCGACGAAATCGAGAGCAACGGCTGGATGATCTGGCCGCCGATCCGCTACTCCTTCGACACGCCCAACACCGAGGCGCCGACGCCAGCGCCCTCGCCACCCGCCTTCCTGCTGACGCCCGCCGAGCGCTGCGCCACCTATGCCGACGGGGTGAATGACCGCGACTGCGTGTTCGGCAACATGAACTGGCTCGGAACCGACGACCAGGGTCGCGACGTCGTCGCCCGAGCCCTTTACGGCTTCCGCATTTCCGTGCTGTTCGGCCTGACGCTTGCCATCGTCTCATCGCTCGTCGGCATCGCCATTGGTGCGGTGCAGGGCTACTATGGCGGCCTGACCGATCTGCTGATGCAGCGCTTCATCGAGATCTGGAACGCCGTGCCGACGCTTTATCTGCTGATCATCGTGTCGTCGGTGATTGCGCCGTCCTTCCTGGTGTTGCTGTTCATCCTGCTCGCTTTTTCCTGGACACACCTGGTCGGCGTCGTCCGCGCCGAGTTCCTGAGGGCGCGCAATTTCGAATTCGTTCGGGCGGCGCGGGCGCTCGGCGTCGGCAACCTGACCATCATGCGCCGGCACCTGCTGCCCAACGCCATGGTGGCGACCCTGACCTTCCTGCCCTTCATCCTCAACGGCTCGATCACCACGTTGACCTCGCTCGACTATCTCGGCTTTGGACTGCCGGCCGGCTATCCGTCGCTCGGCGAGCTGCTCCGGCAGGGCAAGACCAATGTCTTCGCGCCCTGGCTCGGCATCACCGGCTTTTCTGTGGTCGCCGTCATGCTGAGTTTGCTGATCTTCATTGGCGAAGCGGTGCGCGACGCTTTCGACCCGCGCAAGACATTCCGGTGAGGATCGCCATGACCGAAACCGCCAGCGGCGGCGCCCTCCTGTCCGTCCGCAACCTGTCAGTCGCCTTCCGCCAGGAGGGCGGCGAGACGCTCGCCGCCTCGGGCGTCTCCTTCGATCTTGAGAAAGGCCGCACGCTGGCGGTGGTCGGCGAGAGCGGCTCGGGCAAGTCGGTGACGGCGCTGTCCGTCGTCCGCCTGCTACCCTATCCGGCTGCCCGCCATCCTTCTGGCGAGATCCTGTTCAAGGGCCGCGATCTGTTGAAGGCCAGCGAGGCGGAGATCAGGACGATTCGTGGTGCCGAGATCACCATGGTGTTCCAGGAGCCGATGACCTCGCTCAACCCGTTGCATTCGATCGAACGGCAGATCGGCGAAATCCTGAAGCTGCATGGCACGAGCGGCGAAGCGGCCGTCCATCGGCGCGTGGTCGAGCTTTTGACCGAGGTCGGCATTCCCGACCCCGAAAGCCGGCTTTCGGCCTACCCGCACCAGTTGTCCGGTGGCCAGCGGCAGCGGGTGATGATCGCCATGGCACTGGCCAATGCGCCCGACCTGCTGATCGCCGACGAGCCGACCACCGCCCTCGACGTCACGGTACAGGCGCAGATCCTGACCCTGCTCAAGACGCTGCAGGCGCGACACGGCATGGCCATCCTGTTCATCACCCACGACCTCGGCATCGTCGAGCGCTTCGCCGACGACGTGGTGGTGATGACGAAGGGCGAGGTGGTGGAAGCCGGTTCGACCGCCGAGGTGTTCGCCGCGCCCAAGCACGCCTACACACGCCATCTGATGGCGGCGGCGCCCAAGGGCGAGCCGCCAGCCGCAGACGCGGACGCGCCGGTCGTCGTCGAGGCGGACGATCTCCGTATCTGGTTCCCGATCAAAGCGGGCTTCCTGAGGCGCACCGTCGGCCACATCAAGGCGGTCGACGGCGTCAGTCTGCGACTTCGGGCCGGCCAGACGCTGGGTGTGGTTGGCGAAAGCGGCTCGGGCAAGACAACGCTCGGCCTCGCCCTCCTGCGTCTCATTTCCTCGCAAGGGCCGATTGCCGTGCTCGGCCGCCGCATCGATGGTCTGGATTCCGGTGCCATGCGGCCACTGCGCCGCGACGTGCAGGCCGTCTTTCAGGACCCTTACGGCTCGCTGTCCCCGCGCATGACGGTGGCCGAGATCGTCGGCGAGGGGCTGGCGGTGCATGAACCCGGCCTTACCACTGATGCCCGGGATGCCCGCGTCGTCGAGGCGCTCGCCGAAGTGGGCCTCGACCCCGAGACCCGCCACCGCTATCCGCACGAATTCTCCGGTGGCCAGCGTCAGCGCGTCGCCATCGCTCGTGCCATGGTGCTGAAGCCGAAGTTCGTCATGCTCGACGAGCCAACTTCGGCGCTCGACATGAGCGTGCAGGCGCAGGTGGTCGATCTGTTGCGCGACCTGCAGGCCCGGCACGGCCTCGCCTATCTGTTCATCTCGCACGACCTCAAGGTGGTACGGGCGCTCGCCAACGACGTGATCGTCATGAAAGCGGGCAAGGTGGTAGAAGCGGGATCGGCCGACGAGGTGTTCGCGGCGCCGAAGGAGCCCTATACACGGGCGCTGATGGCGGCGGCTTTCCGCCTGGAAAGCATCAGTGTGGCCGACTGAGGCACTCAAGCCGGCTCGTCGGGAGAGTGGAACAGCGTTCCCGCGTAATCGCTGGCGGCAATGTCGCGGCAAAGCGGCTGCCATTCGCAGAGGGCGCAAGCGGCTTCAAAGGCGCCATCCCGATAGGCGGCGCGCAGACGCACTCGGATGTCCTGGTCGAGGACAAGGCGGTCGCCGGCCATCAGCGGCCGGCCGAGCACGGCAGCGATGAGAAAAAGCGCCCGCCGGTCGCGTTCCGGCACAGTCGCCTCATGACAGTGAGGGTGTTCTTCGACGCAGCAGAGGGGCGCGCAAATATCGTCGGGGTCTTCGACGATCTCGGCCATGGTGCCAGCAGCGAGCCGCCCGGCGGTCGCCGTCATGCCGGCGACGAAGCCCGGCGAATAGCCGAGCCCCTTGTAGGTGAGGAGGCAGAGGAGATGGTGCCCCCTCAGCCTCACAGGTTCGTCGCCAGCCACGACCAGACGTCAGCCGGCCGCCTTGCGGTCGCGCTCACGGCGACGCTCGGCCGACGGCTGATAGGCGATGCGGGCGTGGAAGGCGCAATAGGGAATGCCAACGTCCGACTTGCGGCCACAGAAAAAGAAGTCCGGCTTACCAGGATCGCCGACCGGCCACTTGCAGGTGTTCTCGGTCAAGGAAAGGATGGTCACCTTCTCGAACACCGGCGGCTCGATCTCGGCAGTGGGGGCCACCGCCAGTGCCTGTCCGGTTTCGGCGTCCGCCTTGAGCGCCGTGGCGCCAATGGTGATCGGCCGAGCCGGTGCCGCCGGCCTGCCGGCCGGCTGGGTCTGCGCAACCGGACGACTGGCAGTCTTGACGCGGGGCGGGGCGGCGACCGTCGGCCGCGCCGGCTGCACCTGCGGCTTCGACCGGCCCGACAGTCCAAGCCGGTGCACTTTGCCGATCACCGCGTTGCGGGTCACGGCGCCGAGCTCGGCCGCGATCTGGCTGGCGCTCAACCCATCAGACCAGAGCGTCTTAAGGCGCTCGACGCGTTCGTCGGTCCAAGACATCTTGTCATCCTCTCTTCGCCGCATCATCCGGGGAATCCCTCGGGACACGTCCGGTCCACATGTAGGTCCGGCAACGCAAAAACACATGCGATTGTATCGCTGGAGCATTCCACCACGATATCTCGTGGCGACAACATCTAGGCTACAATGGGCGGACTCTCCGGCGCAATGACCACAGAGTCACGCCCCACGGCGCTTCACGACTTTTCAACAAATATCGTGGCGTCCCTGCATCGCTTCAACCACTGCCGTCCCATCTGATTCGCAAGCGCCGGAAACGCGTGTCCGGTTGCCGGAATTTCGGGCGATCCCGGCTCAAAAACCTTGACAGATCCGGCATTTCCCGTGGTATAGAGCCGCCTTGCGAGAGGCCGCGCCGCCGAGAAGCTGGGGGCGCGGCTTGCTTTTTTCGTCCCGCCGGCCTCGCGGCAGCGGCACCGGCATCCGCAAGACACCCGTATCATTGAAAAGGAAACTCGTCATGACCGGCCCCGGTTCCACCTCTCCGCTCTATGCGACGTTCTCGCGCGCGGATGTGGCCTTCGAACGAGGCGAGGGGGCCTGGCTCATCGACAGCCGAGGCGAGCGCTGGCTCGACTTCGGCTCCGGCATCGCCGTCAACGCCCTTGGGCACGCCCATCCGCATCTCGTTGCGACGCTGAAGGCGCAGGCCGAGAAGGTCTGGCACGTCTCCAATGCCTTCCGCATTCCCGACCAGGAGCGGCTGGCCGAGCGCCTTGTTGCCAACACCTTCGCCGACCGCTGCTTCTTCACCAATTCAGGCGCCGAGGCGCTGGAATGCGCTTTCAAGACGGTGCGGCGCTACCACTGGGCGAATGGCCACCCGGAGCGCTTCCGCATCATCACCATGGAAGGCGCCTTCCACGGCCGCACGCTGGCGACGATCGCCGCCGGTGGGCAGGAAAAGTATCTCGAGGGCTTCGGTCCGAAGGTCGACGGCTTCGATCAGGTGCCGTTCAACGACATCGCGGCGGTGAAGGCGGCGATAACGGAAGAGACTGCCGGCATCCTGGTCGAGCCGATCCAGGGCGAGGGCGGCGTGCGCGTCATTCCGTCCGAGAGTCTCCGGGCGCTTCGGCAGATCTGCGACGATCACGGCCTTCTGCTGATCTTCGACGAGGTGCAATGCGGCTACGGGCGCAGCGGCCGGTTTTTCGCCCACGAATGGGCCGGCGTGACGCCGGACGTGATGGCCGTGGCCAAGGGTATTGGCGGCGGCTTCCCCCTCGGCGCCTGTCTCGCCACTGAAGCGGCGGCGGCGGCGATGAAGGCCGGCGTGCATGGCACGACCTACGGCGGCAATCCGCTGGCCATGGCGGTCGGCAACGCCGTTCTCGACGTCGTGCTGGCCGATGGCTTCCTCGAGCGGGTGCGTGCCGCCAGCCTGCGCTTCAAGCAGTCGCTGGCCGGTGTCGTCGATCGCTATCCGGACCTTTTCGAGGAGGTCCGCGGCGAGGGTCTGCTGATCGGCCTCAAGTGCCGGCGACCGGTAGCCGAGATGAATGCCGCCTTCCGCGACCAGCATTTGCTGACGATCGCGGCTGGTGACGGCGTCGTACGCCTCCTGCCACCGCTGATCGTCGGCGACGACGAGATCCTTGAGGCGGTAAGGCGCATCGATGATGCCGCCATGACCCTTTCCGCCGCCTCCGGGGCGGTCGCCGCCAAGTCGGCCTGAGCGAGACCACAGAGATGACTAACAACACCCCCAAGCATTTCCTCGACCTCACCGACCTCTCCGGCGACGAGCTCCGCGCCGTCCTCGCCCGTGCCCGCGACCTCAAGTCGAAGGTGAACGGCTGCCGCCCCGGCGTCGGCCCGCTGGCCGGCAAGGTGCTGGCGATGATCTTCGAGCGCCCGTCGACCCGCACCCGCGTCTCCTTCGACGTCGGCATGCGCCAGCTCGGCGGCGAGACCGTCATGCTGACCGGCGCCGAGATGCAGATCGGCCGCGGCGAGACCATCGCCGACACCGCCCGCGTCATGTCGCGCTATGTCGATGCCATGATGATCCGCATTCTCGACGTCAACGCGCTGCACGAACTGGCCGAGTATGCCACCGTGCCGGTGATCAATGGCCTCACCAAGGTCAGCCACCCGACGCAGGTGATGGCCGACATCCTGACCTATGAGGAGCATCGCGGCTCGGTGGCGGGCAAGACCTTCGCCTGGACCGGCGACGGTAACAACGTGCTGAATTCGCTGGTGCACGCTGCCGCCCGCTTCGGCTACACCATGCGCATCGCGACGCCCAAGGAGCTTGCCCCGGCGCAGGAACCGATCGACTGGGCGCGCGCCAACGGCGGTCGCATCGAGGTGACCAACGATCCCTTCGAGGCTGTCGATGGCGCCGACGCCGTGTTCACCGATACCTGGGTGTCGATGGGCGACGAGGAGGGGGAGCGCCGCCGCCACAACCTTCTCACCCCCTACCAGGTCAACGACCGCCTGATGGCCGCCGCCGACAAGGACGCCGTGTTCATGCATTGCCTGCCCGCTCATCGCGGCGACGAGGTGACCTCGTCGGTGATGGACGGGCCGCGCTCGATCGTCTTCGATGAGGCGGAGAACCGCCTGCATGCCCACAAGGGTATCCTGGCCTGGTGCTTCGGCGCGATGGAGGACTGATGAGCAGCGTCGATCGCCCCTTCGCGCCGGCTGCAGGCGATGATGCCGTGCTGCCATTCTCCGTCGAAGCACTCGACCTGCGTGGCCGCGTCATACGGCTCGGGCCGGCGATCGACGCCCTTCTCGGCCGACACGACTACCCGCCGGCCGTCTCTCGCCTCCTCGCCGAAGCGGTGGTGCTGACGGCGCTGATCGGCACGTCGATGAAGTTCAAAGGTCGCTTCATCCTGCAGACGCAGTCGGACGGCCCGGTGGCAATGCTGGTGGTCGACTTCGAGGCGCCCGACGCCTTGCGGGCCTGCGCCCGCTTCGACGCCGACGCCGTGGCAGCGGCCGTCGCCGATGGCCGCGACCGGCCTGAGGATCTTCTCGGCCGCGGGCATCTCGCCATGACGATCGACCAGGGCGCCCACATGAGCCGCTACCAGGGCATCGTCGAACTCGACGGCCGATCGCTGGAGGAGGCCGCCCACGGCTATTTCCTGCAGTCCGAGCAGATCCCGACGCGCGTCCGCCTCGCGGTCGCCGAAGTGCTGACGCGCGAGCCCGGCCACGAGCTGCGCCGCGCCTGGCGAGCTGGCGGCCTGTTCTTGCAATTCTTGCCGGAATCCTCCGAACGCCTCGGCCACCGCGATCTGCATCCCGGCGACGCGCCGGGCGGAACATCAGCCGCCGGGGAAGAGGACGATGCCTGGGTGGAGGCGCAGAGCCTTGCCGGCACGGTCGAGGACGATGAACTCACCGATCCCTCGGTCGGTGCCGAGACGTTGCTCTATCGACTGTTCCACGAACACGACGCCCGCGTATTCGATCCGCAGCCACTCGTTGAGCGCTGCCGTTGCACGCGCGACAGCGTCAGCGCGATGATCGCCTCTTTCTCGCCGGCCGAACGCGTCGACATGGTGGAGAATGGCCGTATCGGCGTCACCTGCGAGTTCTGCTCGACGCGTTACGACTTCGATCCTCAGGAGTTCGAAGCTGGCGAGGCCTAAAGCTGGACCGACGCCGACGATGCCTCAGGCGCCAGGGCCGCGTAGCGCCAACGTCTCCGGCCCTTCCGGCGGATGCTGGCGCTCCATCTCAGCCCTGAGGCGTGTGGCCTCGCGCCGGCTCTGCCGGGCGGCACGGCGGACGTGCCCCTGACCGAACCAGGACCCGATGCCGCCGATCACCACGCCGAGCGCCAGCGTGGCAAAAAACACCACATAAAGCGGCACCGTGAGCGAGAAGAACGGCGCTGCCGGGTTGAAGGGGTCAAGGACCAGCGTCACCGACTGGTTATTGACGACCGCGAGCGCCACCAACACGATGGCGACCGGGCCGAGGATGACGATCCGCAGAAATGTCTTCACGGGACGTCTCTCCTGCACCGGCCGGCCGTCAGCTCACCTTGCCGTCGTTGAGGCGCTCGCGCATTTCCTTGCCGGTCTTGAAGAAGGGCACAAACTTCTCGGACACCGGCACCTTCTCGCCGGTGCGGGGATTGCGCCCGGTGCGGGCCGGCCGGCTCTTCACCGAGAAGGCGCCAAAGCCCCTGAGTTCGACGCGGTCGCCACTCTTCATGGCGTCAACGACGGTACCGAGGATGGTGTTGACGATGTTCTCGATGTCGCGCTGGTAGAGGTGCGGATTCTGCGCCGCGATACGCGCAACCAGTTCAGACTTGATCATGGTTGAAAAGCTCCCTGCCGGCTGAGCGAATAAGAAAAGTCATTGAAGGTCCAAAAGCGGGGCGCGATCTTTCAGACTCGCTTGACCCGCTTTAGGTCTTTGTTCGGACGCATGTCTTTGGCGCAAAACCGCCGCATGCTTTTGCGCGACACGCTTTCGCTTTAAGGGTGCCAAACTGACACGAGGCCGTCAAGCCGACCTTCGCTGTTCCATGCGGAAAGATCGATGCCGATCAGGCGGCCAGCCGCCGCCATGGCACGGTCGGCGATCCCAAAGCCGGCATAGGGCCGCTCGGGCGCCCAATCGACGATCTTGAGCTCCTTATCGATGCCCTTGGCGCTCTCCAGCCAGGTAACTGCTGCATCTTCACCGCCGATCTCGTCGATGAGTCGGAGGTCGAGCGCCTGCCGGCCGGAATAGATGGAGCCATCGGCAACTCTCAGCACGTCGGGCCGGGAAAGGCCGCGCCGTTCGGCGACAATGTCGACGAACCAGGCGTACGTATCGTCGACAAGCCGCTGGATCATGGCGGCGGCACCGGGCTGTTCGGGATAGGTGAAGGGCGATGGCTCGGCCTTGAGCGGTGCCGATTTCACGGTCTTCACGTCGACACCGATCTTCTGCATCAGCGCGCCGACGTTGCCGTACTGAAACAACACGCCGATCGACCCGGTGATCGAGGTGCGCTCGGCGAAGATGCGGTCGGTGGCGATCGCCGTCATGTAGCCGGCCGAGGTGGCGAGCGTACCCATGGTCGCCACCACCGGCTTGTTCTCCGCGATGCGACGCAGGCCGTCGTAAAGCTCCTCGCCGCCGACGGTGGTGCCGCCAGGACTATCAATGGCGACAATCACCGCCTTGACGGCGTCGGACGCCACGATGTCCTTCAGCATCTTCCGCTGGTCGGCGTCCGCGAGGATCATGCCCGACACGGTGACGCGGGCGATGTGAGGGGCGCCCTTGCCGGACATGCCTCTGCCAGCATAGAGCCCGAGGGCCACCGCGAGCCCGATGGCGAGCAGAAGGGTGACGCCACGCCAGAAATAGAGCCGGCGCCGCAGCTGCCGCCGTTCGACGATGGCATCCGCATCAAGGGTCATGAGGAAGCCTTCCCGCTTGCCGATTCCGATCATCTTGAGGTAGCAGCCCGATGGCCGGCCGGCAAGGCAAACCGGCGCCCGGCATTTGGCCTCGAAGCGAGGCCACCGGAAGTTGGTACCAAGTTAATCCTAGCTCTATGATCAATAAAGAAAATAAAAAGGGCGTCGTGTTCAGCGACGCCCTCGTTTCTGACCTTGCGATGCCAAGCATCGTTTGAGGTCGGCAAGCCTCGAAGGTTGAGGCCCGTCTTAACGTCCGGACTCGGATCGAGTGGACAGTTACTAATATTGCTCCGATGCTTGCTTTCGTCAAGGATACCTTGGGCGCAATGGTAATAATTCGTATCAAGAAAAAAGGCCCGCACGAGGCGGGCCTTTTCAGTCTCAGAAACCGGCGCTTCGCGCCAGCTCTCACTCGCCGTCTTGGCGGGCCTTGAGGGCGGCGGCGAGGATGTCGCCGAGCGAGGCGCCCGAGTCGGAGGAACCGAACTGAGCGACGGCTTCCTTCTCCTCGTAGATCTCCAGGGCCTTGATCGACAGGCCGACCTTGCGGGTCTTCTTGTCGAACTGGGTGACGCGGGCATCGAACTTCTCGCCGACGGCGAAGCGCTCGGCGCGCTGGTCGTTGCGGTCGCGAGCCAGGTCGCCACGACGGATGAAGGCGGTGATGTCGGTATCGACGATCCGCACTTCAAGCCCGGCTTCCTTGACTTCGACCACCTCGCAGGTGACCACCGAGTTGCGGCGGATTTCGCCGGCCGCTTCCATCGGGTCGCCGCCGAGCTGCTTCATGCCGAGGCTGATGCGCTCCTTCTCGACGTCGACATCGAGGACGACCGCCTTGACGACGTCACCCTTGCCGAACTCTTCGATGACCTGCTCGCCCGGACGGTTCCAGTCGAGGTCGGAGAG
>JAGSYU010000125.1 GCA_018262575.1 Pseudomonadota bacterium
CCGCGGAGCTGCCGTCCCTGAAGCGCGTCCGTACCGATGAGGGCTTTGAGGGCGCCGAGTTCTTGAACGACGTGATCTCCAACCAACACCCCGACCACGACACGCCCGTCTGGCCGCTGCCGAAAGCCTGAACGATGACCGAATTGCGCAGCTATTACCCCGAGATCGAGCCGTTCGAGACCGGCATGCTCGATGTTGGCGACGGCCACCAGGTCTATTGGGAGCGGATTGGCCGGAAGGGCGGCAAGCCGGCGGTCTTCCTGCATGGTGGTCCGGGCGGCGGCTGTTCGCCCAATCAGCGGCGCTGCTTCGACCCGGCAAAATACGACGTCATCCTGTTCGACCAGCGCGGCTGCGGCCGCTCGACGCCGCATGCCTCGCTGGAGGCCAACACCACCTGGCATCTGGTCGACGACATCGAGCGTCTGAGGAAGATGATCGGCGTCGACAAATGGCTGGTGTTCGGCGGGTCCTGGGGGTCGACGCTGGCGCTCGCCTATGCCGAGACCCACCCCGAGCGCGTGTCCGAGTTGGTGCTGCGCGGCATTTTCGGACTACGCGACTTCGAGCTGAAATGGTTCTACCAATACGGCGCTTCGCTGATCCACCCGGAGAAGTTCGAGCCGTTCCGCGAGCATATTCCTCAGGCGGAGCGTGGCGACCTGATCGCCGCTTATCGGCGCCGTCTGGTGTCGGATGACCGTGCCACACGGCTCGCCGCTGCCCGCGTCTGGTCGCTCTGGGAAGGCTCGACGCTGACGCTGTTTCCCAACGAAGACGTCACCGCCGGCTTCATCGACGACGAGTTCGCGCTGGCCTTCGCCCGGATCGAGAACCACTACTTCGTGCATGAAGGCTGGATGCGCCCGGGCCAGCTGTTTGAAGACGCCGGCCGACTTGGAAGCATTCCGGGTGTCATCGTCCACGGCCGCTACGATATGTGTACGCCTCTGCAGAATGCCTGGGATCTCCACAAGGCCTGGCCGGAGGCCGAACTTCGCATCGTCGAGGGGGCAGGGCATTCGCTGGTCGAGCCCGGCCTGTTGCACGAATTGATCTCGGCCACCGACCGTTTCGCCGGTTGACGGCAACGAAACCACTTGGAGCGGGCCGCTCAGGTCCGCCACGCCTCAAATCGAGTTCGCAATCATGACGGACAAGGCCCGCCTCCATCTCTACGATACGACGCTGCGCGATGGCGCCCAGACCTCGGGCATCGATTTCTCCGTCGAGGAGAAGATCATTGTCGCGCGCCTCATCGAGGAGCTGGGCTTTTCCTACATCGAGGGCGGCTATCCCGGCGCCAACCCCACCGACGACGCCTTCTTCGCCGAAAAGCGGACGACCAAGGCGCGCTTTGCCGCCTTCGGCATGACCAAGCGTCCTGGCGTATCGCTGTCCAACGATCCTGGCATGGCCGCGCTGCTTGCCGCCCCGGTCGACGCGGTGACCTTCGTCGCCAAATCCTGGGACTATCACGTCGATGTCGCCTTGAAGACGACGCTCGAGGACAATCTTGACTGCATCCGTCAGTCGGTCGAGGCGGCGGTGAAGGCCGGCCGCGAAGCCATCGTCGACTGCGAGCACTTCTTCGACGGCTACAAGGCCAACCCCGAGTATGCGCTCGCCTGCGCCAGGACCGCCTTCGAGGCCGGCGCCCGCTGGGTGGTGTTATGCGATACCAACGGCGGCTCGATGCCGCATGATGTGGCGGAGGTCGTGTCGGCGGTCGCCAAGGTGGTCCCGGGCGACCGGTTGGGCATCCATGCCCACGACGACACCGGCCAGGCGGTGGCCAACACGCTGGCCGCCGTTCGCGCTGGTGTCCGGCAGGTGCAGGGCACGCTCAACGGCATCGGCGAACGCTGCGGCAATGCCAACCTCACCACCATCCTGCCGACGCTGGTGCTGAAGGATGAATTTGCCAGCCGCTATGACACCGGAGTGACACCCGAGCAGTTGAAGACGCTGACGCAAGTGTCGCGGGCCTTTGACGAAATCATCAACCGGGCGCCCAATCGCCACGCGCCCTATGTTGGCCTCTCCGCGTTTGCCACCAAGGCCGGCATTCATGCCTCAGCCATCCTGAAGGACCCACGCACCTACGAGCACGTCGGCCCCGACAGCGTTGGCAACCGCCGCCGCCTGCTGGTGTCCGATCAGGCCGGCCGCTCCAACCTGTTCGCCGAGCTCGATCGTCTCGGCGTCGTCTATGCGAAGGATGACCGGCGGCTGACCAGCCTGCTCGCCGCGCTCAAGGAACGCGAGGCGCGCGGCTATTCCTACGAAGCGGCCGATGCCTCCTTCGAGCTGTTGGCGCAACGCCATCTCGGCGGTGTGCCGCACTTCTACGACGTGATTTCCTACCGCACCATGGTGGAGAGCCGCGTCAACGCCCTCGGCGAGCGCGTGGTGGTTACCGAGGCGGTTGTGAAGGTGAAGGTGGACGACGAGGTCCTGATGTCGGTGGCCGAGGGCAACGGCCCCGTCAACGCCCTCGACCAGGCGCTCCGCAAGGACATCGGCAAGTATCAGGCCGAGATCGCCGCCCTGGAACTTGTCGACTATAAGGTGCGTATCCTCAACGGCGGCACCGGTGCCGTAACGCGCGTGCTGATCGAGAGCCTCGACCGGGCGACCGGCCGTCGCTGGTCGACGGTGGGCGTATCGGCCAACATCGTCGAAGCCTCCTTCGAGGCTCTCGACGACTCCATCACCTACAAGCTCTTGAAAAACGGTCACGCCGGCGTCTGAGGCGATTACATCCTGGCGATGGTGTCGGCGTCGCCTGCCACCTCGCCATTGTCACCGGCGGCGGCGAGCACGGCCGGCAGGATGTCGGCCGCCGTCCGGGCCACGTGATAGCGCACCTCGAAGCCCTCGCGGATGAAGGCCTCGCGGTTCATGTGGTGGATCACCTCGACAAGTGGCTGCCAGAAGCCGTCGATGTCGGCCAGCACGATCGGCTTCTTGTGTCGTCCGAGCTGCGCCCAGGTCAGTTGCTCGACCACCTCTTCAAGCGTGCCGATGCCGCCGGGCAGCGTCACGAAGGCATCCGCCGCCTCGAACATCATGCGCTTGCGCGTATGCATGTCCGGCACGACGTGCAGGTCGTCGACGCCGTCGAGCATGCGTTCCCGATGGACAAGAAACTCGGGAATGATGCCCGTCACCTTGCCGCCGGCGGCCATCACAGCGCGGGCGGTCGTCCCCATCAGGCCGACATTGCCGCCGCCATAGACGAGGCGAATGCCGTGCGCCGCCATGTCGGCGCCCAGCCGCTCGGCCGCGGCCACGTAGGCGGGATTGCGACCGTTTGCAGAACCGCAGAAAACGCAGATGCTATTGATTTTAGTCATGTCCGACTTGTCGCACCGCCACCTTGCAGCCGTCAAGCGGTCGGTGCCGTCGACACGACGAGAGGGCTGCACGCAGGGTGGCCGTGCCAAACCGATCCCCAGGACCTTGGCAAAGTGCGGCTTTCTTGCATCGGTCCTTGTGGAATCTGCTTGGGCCGTTTTGCTGATCGGAGCCTGTAAAGTGCCGCACTTGTCGGCCTAAACATATGAGTATACAGCATGAAAAAATCTGCTGCGGCGAGATCCGGCGTAGCCTTTGAACAACAGTCGCCGTGAAGGTGGCTCAATTCATTGTGTTCGATCGGTCGCGACTCGGTGGATCATCTGGCTTGATTGTCGATGGTGCATGAATCGACCGCTGGGCGGCATTCGGCGGGTTTGTCGATGCGAATCTTTTGTCGGTGAAGCCGACGGGGGCGTGGACGGGTGATGAGCAAGAGACTTCGCACTATTCTGATCGGCGCCATCGGCGTGATCGTGGTTCTTCTGGCCGGCCTGTTCTCCGGCGCGCTCGACGGTGTGCTGCGCCAGCTCAACGTCCAGATTGCCGGTCGTCCGGCGCCGGTTGTCGAGACGGTCGCTTCCACCGATGTCGTCGCGGCTCCTGCCAAGGCCGACGCAAGCTCGGCCGATGCCGTCGCCACAGGTGAAACGATGGTCCCGATCTTCGATCTGGTCCGCGTCGAGCCAACGGGCGATGCGGTTATTGCCGGGCGCAGCGACCCTGAAGCCAAGGTTGAAATACTCTCGGGCAAGGACGTGGTTGCCGACGGCAAGGCCAACGACACCGGATCCTGGGCGATCGTTCTCGCCGACCCGCTGAAGCCGGGTGCTCACGACCTGTCGGTGCGCGTCACCGGCAAGGGTGGCAAGGTTGCGACTTCCGAGCAGTCGGTGGCCGTCTCGGTGCCCGAAGGCGGCAACGGTGACGTACTGGTGGTGCTGAACCAGCCTGGATCACCGTCGACCGTCCTGCAGGTGCCTGGTCTTGAGGAAGCGCAGGCCAAGCTGGCCGATGCCGGTGTCGATCCGGCTCAGGTCGTCGATGTCGCGCCGGCCGCTGTCGCCGAGGTGCCGGCCGCTATTGCCGCGGCACCGGCCGTCGTGCCGGAGCCCGCTGCTGTCGAGCCGCCGGCCTCGGCCACCGCGACAGCCACCGCCACAGCTGGCAGCGAAGTCACGCCGGCAACGACCGGAGAACCGACCACCGCTGTCGCGACGACCGAGCCCGCTGCGACGCCGGCCGCCGCCGCACCCGTCCCGGCGACGGTTGAAATTCCTGCGCCGCCGGCCGAGGTTCTGGCCGCTGCCGCCGCGACGCCCGCGTTGGTCCCCGCCACGTCGCCGGTTGCGCCCGCCGCCGAAACACCCGCTACGCCTGCCACCGAGACGCCCGTCGCGCCCGCTGCTGAAAAGCCCGCCGCCGACGCGGTTGCGGCTCCGGCCGCCGAAGCGCCCGCTGAGGTGGCTCCCGCAGCTCCGGCCGCGGAGCCGGCTGTTGCTCCCGCTGTCGAGCCGGCCGCCAAACCAGCCCCGACCGTCACCATTGACGCCGTCGAGCTGGAGAACGGCAAGCGCCTCTTCGCCGCCGGTTCGGCCGAGAGCGGCGCGGTCATCCGCCTCTATATCGACGACAAGGCGATCGGCGACGTCAAGGCCGACAAGGGCCGCTGGCTCTATCAGGGTGAGGTCAACCTCGAGACGGGCAAGCATCTGGTTCGTATCGACGAGATCGGTGCCGACGGCGCTGTTCTCGCGCGCGCCGAGGTGCCCTTCGAGATTGCCGCCGACGGACTGTCGGCTCCGACTCTGGCCTCCGGTGTCGGCTCTGCCCAGGCTGGTGCCGGTTCGGCCGGCGAGGCGAAGCCGGCGGAACCAACTACCCTGATCATCCGTCGCGGCGACAATCTCTGGATGATCGCCAAGCGCCTCTATGGTCAGGGCATTCGCTACTCGACAATCTATCAGGCCAACACCGATCAGATCCGCAATCCGGACCTGATCTACCCCGGCCAGGTGTTCGTCGTTCCTGAAGGCGACTCTGCCTGGAAGCCTGTCGGTCAGTAACAATCCCGCCATTGCGCGCGCCGCCCATGGCATGCAGTGGAAAAAAAGACTATCTCAATACGGCAAGCCGCCCGGCGCGTTCGCGTCGGGCGGTTTTTCTAGCAACCGTTTCCCGGTGAACAATGAGCGAAGTCGATCCTCGTGCTGGCGGTAAAGCCAAGATCAGCGGCGACAAGTCGCTGTGGACGACCCTCTTCCAGCTCTGGCCCTACATGTGGCCGGACGGGCGCGCCGATCTCAGGATGCGTGTGGTGCTGTCGATGGCGGCGCTGGTGCTCGCCAAGGTCATCACCGTCCTCGTACCCTACCTCTACGCCTTCGCCACCGACGCCCTGGCGCCGAAGGCCAACGTGCCCGAACAGACGTTGATGTGGCTCGCCTATCCGGTGGCCATGGTGGTGGCCTACAACGTCGGCCGTATTCTGCTGAACGGCTTCAACAACCTGCGTGACGCGCTGTTCTCCGACGTCAGCCAGTATGCCGTCCGCCGCCTCGCCAACCGCACCTTCATCCATATGCATCGCCTGTCGCTGCGCTTTCATCTGCAGCGGCGCACCGGCGGCCTGACCCGCGTCATCGACCGCGGCGTCAAGGGCATCGAGTCGATCGTCCGTTTCACCATTCTCAACGCCATGCCGACGGTGCTTGAGTTCGCCCTGTCGGCCATCGTCATCGTGGTGACCTTCGGCGTGAGCTACCTTCTGGTGATTGGCGTCACCATCTGGCTCTACGTCTGGTTCTCGATCCGCTATTCGGACAAGCGGATCGCCATCCGCCGCCGCATGAACGACAGCGACAACGACGCCAACACCAAATCGGTCGACAGCCTCCTGAACTTCGAAACGGTCAAGTATTTCGGCAACGAGAAGATGGAAGCCGCCCGCTTCGACGTCGCCATGGAGCGCTACGAGGCGGCCGCCAACGAGACCTGGTATTCGCTGTCCTGGCTCAACATGGGGCAGGCGGTGATCTTCACCGTCGGCGTTGCCGTGTGCATGGTGATGTCGGCCCATGACGTGATCGCCGGCCGACAGACGCTCGGCGACTTCGTCCTGCTCAATACGCTGCTGATGCAGCTCGGCATTCCGCTCAACTTCATCGGCTTCATGTATCGCGAGATCCGCCAGGGCGTCACCGACCTCGAGCAGATGTTCGACCTGCTCGACGAACCGGCTGAGATCGTCGATGCGCCCAATGCCGGGCTGCTCAAGGTGCAGGGCGGCTCGGTGCGCTTTGAGGACGTTCGCTTTTCCTATGATCCCGACCGACAGATTCTGAAGGGTATCAGCTTCGAGATTCCGGCCGGCAAGACGGTGGCTGTGGTCGGACCATCAGGAGCCGGAAAGTCGACGCTGTCGCGCCTGCTATTCCGCTTTTACGACGTCACCTCCGGCCGAATCACCATCGACGGTCAGGACATCCGCGACGTGACGCAGGAATCCCTGCGCTCCGCCATTGGCATGGTGCCGCAGGACACCGTGCTGTTCAACGACAGCATCTTCTACAACATCCGCTATGGCCGGCCGGCCGCCGAGGTCGACGAGGTGCGCGAGGCAGCGCGGCAAGCCCGCATCGCCCATTTCGTCGAGGGATTGCCGAACGGCTACGACACGCCGGTCGGCGAGCGTGGTCTCAAGCTGTCCGGTGGCGAGAAGCAGCGCGTCGCCATCGCTCGCACCATCCTGAAGTCGCCGCCGATCCTGATTCTCGATGAGGCAACCTCGGCGCTCGACACCAATACCGAGCGCGAGATTCAAGCCGAACTCGACCGCGTCGCCGAGGGGCGCACCACCATGGTGATCGCCCATCGGCTATCGACGGTGGTCAATGCCGACGAGATCATCGTGCTGGAGAAGGGGCGCATCGCCGAGCGCGGTGCGCACGCCGAGCTGATCGAGAAAGGCGGCCTTTACGCCACCATGTGGGCCCGCCAGCGCGAGGCCGACGAGGCGGAGGCGCGGCTTGCCCGCGTCAAGGCCGAGGATGACCTCGGCATTCTCGGACCCGGCAGCAAGGGCGTAGAGACAGAGCGGCCGGCCTGACGGTCAGTCGTCGTAGCCGGCGGGGATGGTGCGCGGGCCGCCGCCGGCCATTCGTCCGCCTCTCCCTCCGCCCTGCCAGGCGGCCGGGACGCTGCTGTTGGCCGGGCTCCAGGCCGCGAACGTTCGGTAGGGGATCGCCGTCACCCATCGACCGAGTGACGGAAACGCTGCAATCACCAGGATCGTGACCGCGACGCCTGCCAGAAAACCTTTCATGATTGAGCCTCTCTCGGTCCGGTTGTTTTGACGGACCAAGCATAGCCTCGCCTGCGGCCGGGGATTCCGCAGATGCGGTCGCAATCTGTCTGAAAGTGTATCGTTCCGGGCGATCCCATCGAGATCGTTCGATCGAAGCGAACGGTTCGTGCGGGACAATGCGTTGGTTTGGGCGGGGCGCTTGAGCGATAGGAAATCCATCACGATGGATGCCTGGGCAAGAGCAATATGTTCCAACAATCGGCGGATATATCGAAATCCTTTCTCGGTGTCGATCGGCAGGGCGTCATCGCCGGTGTGCTGCCCGGTATTGGTGTCTGCGTCGCCATCGCTGGTCTTGCCTACGGGCTAAGGACGCTGCCCGGCGTCCACGATTTCAGCCCGATGATCGTCGCCATTGCCATCGGCATTGTGGTTCGCAACACGGTCGGCACCCACGTCGCCTGGGCGGCGGGCATCGGCTTCTCGATGCGCCGGCTGCTTCGCCTCGCCATCATCCTGCTCGGGGTGCAACTCACCTTTGCCCAGGTGGCTGAGACCGGCGTGCGGGGCGTCTCGATCATCCTGGTCGCCGTGACATCGACTTTCCTGTTCACGCTCGCCGTTGGCTGGCTATTGGGCGCCGACGCGCGCTTGACGCGCCTCATCGCGGCGGGAACCTCGATCTGCGGCGCATCGGCTGTGGCGGCGGCAAATTCGGTGGTGGACGCCCCCGACGAGGATGTCACCTATGCGGTCGCCTGCGTGACGGTGTTCGGCTCGATCGCCATGTTTGCCTATCCGCTGATCGCGGGCGTCCTGCAGGTGTCGCCGGGCGACTATGGACTTTGGGCCGGCGCCTCGATCCATGAGATCGCTCAGGTGGTGGCCGCGACCTTCGCTGTCGGTCGTGAGGCTGGCGACATGG
Organism: Pseudomonadota bacterium; assembly: GCA_018262575.1. Lineage (GTDB taxonomy): Bacteria > Pseudomonadota > Alphaproteobacteria > Rhizobiales > Pleomorphomonadaceae > Pleomorphomonas. The sequence goes on from JAGSYU010000125.1 coordinate 8,592, forward strand.
GCACCGTCGCCAAGCTCACCCGTGTCATGACGATGGCCCCGATGGTGTTTGCCATGGCCGCCGTCTTGCCACGGCCCGATACATCCGGGACCGGGGACCGGCCGCAGGCGTCATTACCCTGGTTCGTGCTCGGCTTTGTCGCACTGGTTGCGATCAACAGCCTTGTCGCCATACCGGCTGGCTTCAAGGCTGAGGTCTCGATGGCCAGCACGTTCCTGCTGACGATGGCGCTCGCCGCCATGGGCCTTGAGACCAGCATTGCCAAGCTGAGGGCAAAAGGGCTTCGGCCAGCGCTGACCGGTGCTTTCGCCAGCCTTTTCATTGCCGGCCTCACTCTCGCGCTGATAAGGCTGACGTGATCGGTATCCGTTGGCTTTTCCATGACCTTTGAGCAACTCCGCATCTTTGTCGCCGTCGCCGAACGCGAGCACGTGACCCAGGCTGCACACGACCTGCACCTGACGCAATCGGCGGTGAGCGCTGCCATCACCGCGCTGGAAAGCCGCTACGCCATCCGGCTGTTCGACCGCATTGGCCGCCGCATCGCGCTCACCGACGCCGGCCGCGCTTTTCTGGGGGAGGCGAGGGCGGTTCTGGCTCGGGTTGCCGACGCCGAGGCGGTGCTGGCCGATCTCGCCGAGTTCCGGCGCGGCGAACTGACGATCGCCGCCAGCCAGACCATTGGCACCTATTGGATTCCACGCGTCATTCAGGCGTTCGCCGATCAATTTCCCGGCATTCGGATCGCCCTGGAACTCGGCAATACCGAATTCGTGGCCGACCGGGTGCGCGGCGGCGGCGCGCTGATCGGCTTCGTCGAGGGGCCGGTGGACGAGCCGACCATCGCCGTCGATCGCCTGTTCGCTGACGAGTTATTGCTTGTCGCCGCTCCCGGCGATCCCTGGCTTTCGGCGCCCGGCGATCCGGTTGGGCGGCTCGGCTCGGCCCGCTGGGTGTCGCGCGAGAAAGGGTCGGGCACGCGCATCGCTCTCGAGGCGGCGCTCCGCCATTTTGGCCTGCCGGAAACCATCGTCGGAGCGGCGCTGGAGCTGCCGTCCAATGAAGCGGTGCGCACTGCCGTGGAGGCGGGCGCTGGCGTCACGGTTCTGTCGCGCATGGTCGTTGAGACCGCACTCGCCACCGGCGCGCTCGTCGCTGTGGCACTGCCGCTACCCGGCCGCAGCTTCAATGCGCTACGTCACCGGGAACGCTATTTTGGCCGGGCCGCCACCGCTCTCGTCGAAATGGCCCGACCTGGCCCCTTTGCGTTGCCTTGCCTCGCGCCACCTGTCATCCCATGATAGGGCGTATGCCTTCGCAAGTGCCCTTCGGACAGGATCCATGCCGCTTCACATCATCAAACTCTGCGTCGGTGTCGAGACGGTCGAGGAACTCGACCAGTGGTATCGCGAGGAGGTGCTGATCCACGCTGCCCGTGGCGAGAGCTACGAGCGCATCCACGTCACGCGCATGTTCCCCAAGCGTGTCGACGAGATCCTCGACGGCGGTTCGCTCTACTGGGTGATCAAGGGTATCGTGCAGGTGCGCCAGCGCATCCTGGAACTTCGCCCGATCCGCGGTGGCGATGGCATCGAACGCTGCGGCCTCGTGCTCGACCCCGAATTGCACCGCACCGAATACAAGCCCTGCCGCGCCTTTCAGGGCTGGCGCTACCTCGTCGACAAGGAAGCGCCGGCCGACATCCGCCAGTCGGAGATCGACGGCGACATTCCCGAAGGCATGCGGCGGGCGCTGCGCGAACTGGCGCTGATCTGACGCTCCCTTGGTAGGGCTCTGCGCGATTTTACTTGACGTGATCGGCGGGCGATGGTTCTTGTCCGCCAACCTTGCTTCGGCAGTTTCTGCGGAAGCACCCCGTCGGACGATATCCATGTTGCGCGCTAAGCACATCCGGACATCCTTGATCGCCCCGCTGTCGCGGGCCGCGGTTCCGACTTTCTACGGCTTTATGGGCTTTTATGCGTGGCATGCCGCTTCGGCGTGGCCGGTTCCGCAGCTGTCTGACTGACAGGCC
>JAGSYU010000126.1 GCA_018262575.1 Pseudomonadota bacterium
GCGGAGATCGAGGCCGGCCTCCATGATCAGGCGGGCAAGGCCGAGCACGTTGGCCGCCCCGCCCATGTCCTTCTTCATCAGCAGCATGTAGCTGCCGCCCTTGATGTCGAGGCCGCCGGTGTCGAAGACGACCCCTTTGCCGACCAACGACACCTTCGGTGCATCGGCCCGCCCCCAGGTGAAGGTAATGAGGCGAGCCTGTCGGCTGGAGCCGCGCCCCACCGCCTCGACGAGCGGGAACTCACGGGCCAGGAGATCATCACCAAGGTATTCCTCGAACACCGCACCGTGGGTCGTCGCCAGTTCGCGGGCAGCGGCGGCCAGTTCGGCCGGGCCAAGGTCGTTTGCCGGCGTATTGACGAGATCGCGCACCATGAACACGGCGGCGGCAATCCGCTCGGCCTCGGCAGCCTCCTCGCCATCCGGCAGGACGAGGCGGGGCGTGTCGGCCTTCGGCTTCAGGTAACGCTCGAAGCGATAGGCGCCGAGGGCGAAGCCGAGCAGCGCTTCGCCGGGGTCGCCAGGCCAACCTTCGAGGCGGTAGGTGCCGGCCGGCAGTGCCGTGGCAAGTTTGCCGGCGAGGAGCGGCGGTCGGTTGCTCCCTTCGCGGCCAAGGCCGAACAGCACGGCTGCGACCTTGCCCTCGGCGTCCGGCAGCAGCAGGATTGCCCCCTCGTCGGCGACAAAGGCATTCGCCTTCGCCCAGGCGGCAGCGCCGAGCTCGGCAAGCTTGGCCTCCAGGCTTTCGGTGGTGACGGCGTGGACGGGAACGGCGGCTTCATCGGCGGCAGCGAAAACGGACAGCAAGACGGCAAACTCCGGTTGTCATTCCCCATGAATGTAGAGCCCCAGGCGCACGGCGGCAAGGCGATGGCAACCGGCGGATGGCGCCAGATTAACCCGCCGTTAGGGTTAACAGATTACCAAGGATGGCATCCGAGGCGGCCATGCCGCCCGTCATCACGGTGAGACCGATGTTGCCCCCCATCCGACGTCCCGCGCTTCTCGCCCTGCTGTTGCCGCTCGCGCTGGCCGTCGCCGGCTGTGCCAACGACCGGCCGGTGATCACCACCCACGGCAACGTCTCGGTGACCGGCTCGGTCGACCGGATGACCGATGCCCAGATTGCCGGTGCCGCGTCGGCCTGGGGTCAGCGCTACGATGCCGACCCCAAGAACCGCATCAACATCCTCAACTATGCCGCCGCCCTCCGCCTTGGCGGCCGCACCGACCAGGCCGTGGCTGTCCTCGAAAAGGGCATGATCGCGTCAAAGAACGACCCGGAAATGAGCGCCGCCTACGGCAAGGCACTGGCAGCCAACGGTAATTTCGACCAGGCGCTTCGGGTCATTCGCCAGACCCAGCAGCCCGACCGCCCCGATTGGAAGCTCTATTCGGCCGAGGGCGCCATCCTCGACCAGCAGGGCAATCCGGCGGAGGCGAGAGCCGCCTACCAGAAGGCGTTGCAGATAGCGCCGGGTGAGGCGTCGGTCTTCAACAACCTCGCGCTGTCCTATCTCCTGGCCGGTGACATCGCCAATGCCGAGAAGACGCTGCGGCAAGCGGCGGCGCTGCCGGGTGCCACCAGCCGGATCCGCCAGAATCTGGCGCTGGTACTCGGCCTCCAGGGCAAGTTCAAGGAAGCCGACGCCATAGCCCGGCAGGAACTCGACCCGGTGCAGGCGGAGGCCAACGTCGCCTATCTCAAGACGATGCTGAGCCAGGCCAACACCTGGAAGGAAGCCCGCCGGCAGGGCTGACGGGAGACAGAGTTTGCCCAGGATCATCAACCTTTCGGACGTCAGCTTCGAGCCCGAGGATGATCTCGACCGGGCGGCGCCGGAAGGCTACGCGGCGCGGTTTGCCGCCGTTGGCGCGCAACTCGGTGCCCGGATGCTCGGCTACTCGTTGATTGAAATCGAGCCGGGATGCCGCGCCTCGCCGCTGCACAACCACCGTTGCAACGAGGAAATGTTCCTGATCCTCGAGGGAACCGGCGTCGTCCGCATCGGTTCTGGGCGCCACGCCATCCGGGCTGGCGACATCATCGCCTGCCCACCCGGCGGCCCGGAGACCGCCCACCAGATCGAAAACACGGCCGATCGGCCGCTCCGCTATCTCGCCATCTCGACCATGGTTGAGCCCGATGTCATCGACTATCCGGACTCCGGCAAGTTTCTGGTGAAGGGTCGGCTGCCGGCTGGCGACGGTGCGCAAAACGAGATCTTCCGCTTCATCGGCCGGCAGGGGACAAGCCTCGACTACTGGGACGGCGAGGAATGACGGGGCATACCGAAAATCATTCCCCGCGCGGCGGCGCATAGGCGGCGGGATCGACGGTCGCGGGCCGGCCGGGCAGGTCGAGCCGGGCAAGGCGCGGCGCCGTCTCGGCGATCACCTTGCCGTTTCGGATCACGGCGAGGCGCGTCGGCTTGAGACGGATCGCCTCCACCGTATCGCGGGCCTGCAACAGCACGAAGTTCGCCGCCTTGCCCACCTCGAGGCCGTAATCCTCAAGGCCGATGGCCTTCGCCGCCCGGGTGGTGACGCAATGGAAGGCGGTATCGATGGCATCGAGCGCCGTCATCTGGCCGACATGGACGGCCATCGAGGCCACCTCCAACATGTCGGCCGAGCCCATGGAATACCAAGGGTCCATGACGCAGTCGTGGCCAAAGGCGACGTTGACGCCAGCCTTCAGAAGTTCGGGCACTCGCGTCATGCCGCGCCGCTTGGGGTAGGTGTCGTGGCGGCCCTGCAGCGTGATGTTGATGAGCGGGTTGGCGATGGCATGGACGCCGGCTTCCCGCATCAGCGGGATCAGCTTGGAGACGTAGTAGTTGTCCATGGAATGCATGGACGTGAGGTGGCTGCCGACCACCCTGCCCTGCAATCCGGTGCGGATGGTCTCGGCGGCCAGCGTCTCGATGTGACGGGACAGCGGATCGTCGCTTTCGTCGCAGTGAAGGTCAACCATCAGACCGCGTTCTGCGGCAATCTCGCACAGGCGGCGCACCGACGCGGCACCGTCCGCCATGGTGCGCTCGAAATGCGGAATGCCGCCGACCACGTCGACACCCATATCGAGCGCCCTCAGGAGATTGCGTTCGGCGTTCGGCGACCGGTAAAAGCCGTCCTGGGGGAAGGCGACGAGTTGCAGATCGATGTAGGGCGCGGCGCGCCGTTTCACCTCTAGCAGTGCCTCGACGGCCAACAGGCGGTCGTCGCAGACGTCGACGTGGCTGCGGATGGCGAGGAGGCCCTGGCTGACCGCAAGGTCGCAGTAGCGGAGCGCCCGCTCCACCACCGCGTCCTGGGTGAGGAGCGGCTTCAATTCGCCCCACAGCGCGATGCCTTCGAGCAGCGTGCCCGAGCGATTCATCCGCGGCAGACCGAGCGACAGAGTCGCATCCATGTGGAAATGCGGGTCGACGAAGGGCGGCGTGACCAATCGTTCGGTGGCATCGATGGTAGCGCGGGCGGGGCCGCCGATGGCCGGCCGCACGTCGACGATGCGGCCATCGGTCACGGCGATGTCGACGCCGGTGCGGCCGTCGGCGAGGTTGGCATTCTCAATGAGCAGGTCGAGCATGGGGAAACCTCGGTCGGACGGAGTTCAGGCAGACGTTCGGGCCGTCGGGGCCGCGTCGGTGTGATCCTTGAGATAGGTCCACAGTCGCTCGACGCGGGCACGCACCTTGTCCATGTTGCGGTAGATGCGGATGCGCATGTCGATCACCGCCTCGGGGTCGACGACCACGAGCTTGCCGGCCTCGATTTCCGCACGGATGGTGTTGCTGGGCAGCCAGGCCATGCCCCGGCCGGTGAGGGCCATGGTCTTGATCGCCTCGGCCATCGGGTTCTCGTAGATCTTGGCGAGGTTGAGCACCTCGCCGCGCTCAGCCAGCAGCACGGAAACCAGCCGGCCGAGGAAGGTTTCCGGCGCGTAGGCGAGATAGGGAACCGGCTTGTCCGTGCTGCCGGGCAACTGGAACAGCGGCGCCCCGCTGTCGTCCAGCGCCGAGACCGGCACCACCTGGTCGCCGCCGAGGTCGAGCGAGGGGAACCGCTCGGGGTCGAGCAGTACCGGTACTCGCGGATGCTCGTAGGTGAGCAGGAAGTCGCAGTCTCCTTCCGCGAACATGCGGATGCTGTCGTGGAAGTTCTCGGTGATCAGGCGAGCGTGGATCGGGCCGAAGCCGGTCTCAACGTCCTTCAGCCACCACGGGAAGAAGGAAATCGACAGTGAATGCAGCGTCGAGAAGGTGAGGATGCCTTGTCCCTGCGCCCGGCCCGACCGCAGCTCGGCACGTTCGATCAGGATGAGGCGGAGGACCTCCTCGGCTGTCTCGCGGAAGCGGCGACCTTCTGCCGTCAACGTCGTCGGGTAGGTGGAGCGATCGACCAGCGGCACGCCGAGCCACTGTTCGAGCTGCTGAATCCGGCGGCTGAAGGCAGATTGCGTGACGCGGCGCTCCACCGCCGAGCGCGAGAAGCTGCGTGTATTGGCGAGGCTCACGAAATCCTCGAGCCACTTGATCTCCACGAATCGGCACTCCCGTTCAAGGCCCCGCGGCCTCCCGCGCTGGACGACGCGCCTGGAAAAAGGTCACGCCCGTTATGTACGCAGGCGGGTGGCAAAGTCGAGCCCCGCCGCCAGGGCAATCGCTTGAAAGCGATTACCCCGCTGGGTTGTTCCACCTCGCCCGCCGAGGGATCCGCAACCTCCTCTATGGGATGTGTTCCGCTTCACAGAACGCCACTTGGCACCGGAAGCCGCTTGGCGCGGCTTCAAGCGCCAACTCCGTCAGGCGATCACAGGAGGAAAGGCTGGCTCAGGTTTGCCTGGCGAGGAGGTTCTCGATCGCCTCGACGGCAAGAGCGTGGTCCTCGTGCTGCGGCAACCCCGATACGGTGACGGTGCCGACGAGGCCTGTGCCGATGACCCGGATCGGGAAGGCACCGCCATGAGCGGCATAGTCGCGCGGGTCGACCAGCATCGCCTCGTGAAAGGGCACGTCCTTCAGCGCCGCCCGGCGCCCCATGTAGAAGGACGAGTGACCGAAGCGCATGACGACAGCGTTCTTGCGGATCACCCACTCGTCGTTGTCGGCGCTGGTGCCAGCAAGCGCGGCGTGGAATATCTGCTGGCCGGCACGCCTCACGTCGACGGTGATGGGCAGGTGGCGGGCGCGGCCAAGCTCCACCAGATGGAGGCCGAGGGCGATGGCCGTGTCGTTGTCGAAGGCGGCAAACTGCAGGCGGTCCTCCTGCGCCAGAAGATCGTCGAGGAATTCCTGGGAGATGAAGCTCATGGTCGCGTCCCCGCGAGTTTTTCAGTGATGAGGCCGACCAGCGGCGGCAGATGCCTATAATAGACGGCGGCCAGCGCCGCGACATAGGAAAGACCGCCAATTGATACGGCGCCCACAAGACCAAGGGCGGTGTGCGGCCAATCCACGGCGTAGATGGCAAGCCCCATGACCAGCGAGGCCAACGCAATACGGGCGGTGTCGGCGGCCGGAAAGCGGAAGCCGCAGAGCCGAATGGCGATGGCGGCGGAGAGCGCCAGCGTCAGGCCGGAGGCGACAAGCGCGCCGACCACCACGCCCACCAGATAATTCGCATAAAATCCGACGGTGGCAAGACCGGTGGTGACGACGATCTCGAACAGGCCGATGACGACGAGCAGGCCGTAGCGACGGTCAAGCGTCAGCATCTGGCCGGTGGCATGGGCGTGATAGGCGCGGACCATGCCGCCAAAGGCGGCAAGGCCGAGGATGGACCTCGTCACGTCGCGGTAGGTTTCGGCGACCGCAAGGTCAACGAGAATGTCCGTGACGAGCCAGAGGCCGACGACCGATGGCAGCAGAACGGCCGTGAGCAGCGCGGCGTTGATCTTGAGCTGGTTGAGCGCCGTCTCACGGTCGCCGGCATTGATCAGCCGGGCGGCGATCGGGAAGGCGGCGACGGCAACCAGCATTGAAGCGACCGAGGCCGACCGCCTTCCAAGGCCCCAGCCGACCGCCATCAGGCCGAAGGCGGCAGAGCCACCAATGTGATCGACGACATAGCGAATGCCGTTTTCACCGAACCAGCCGATGCCATTGATCGCCAGCATCGGTCCACCATTCAGGACGGCATCCTTCAGGATGGCCAGGTCGAGGCGAACCGCCCGAAAGCTGGCGCCAATCATTGGCAGAGCAATCGCCGTGCCGAGCGCCTGCATCGCCGCATAGGCGAGCAGCAGGTCGCCAGCCGAGGCGCCAAAGGCCTCGGTGGCCACGACACCGGCGACGAGGCCGCCCACCGGACCCGAAGTCAGGAGCAGGGTGTAGGCGAAGATCTTGTCCTGTGCCCGCGCGCGCTCGCCGAAATGATTATTGAGGCCGCGCGTCACGTAATAGGCCGCGATCATCAGGAAGACGACGAGCGGGTCGCCATGTCCGTCGAAAAAATGCACGGAGAGGGCGGCGGCGGCGAGCTCGGGCAGCGTCAACAGGACGATCAGCGTCGCCTCGGTCTCAAGATAGCGGCGACGGCCGGGGGCATCTTCGGCCGGAGGCAGGAAGCGCAGCGTGTAGAAGGAGAACCAGGAGCGGCTCACCATATAGGCGAGTTCCTGCGTCGAGGTGACGAGGACGAAGGTCGCCATCTCCGCCGGTGACAGCCACCAGGTCCAGATCATCATCGACAGGAACTGGGCAACCGGCGACAGGAACTGCGCCGGCAGGTAGAGGATGGTTTGGCGGATCAGCATGGCGACGGTCCTTCGGAGGGCCGTCGGCGGCTGGCGAAGGCCGTCACGACGAGCGTGGTCAGGAGGGCAAGCTCCAGCGATTTGGTGGAAAACGAGGACACTGCGGTCGAGATCAGGAAGTAGATCCCGAGCGGCATGAGGACACGGGCGCCGAAGCGGCGGACCAGTTCGGCAAAGAACGCAGCAAGGCCCAGCAGGAAGAACACCGTGACGAAGCCGCCGTAGTAGGCGACGAAGCCGACGTAGGCGCTCTCGATGGCGTATGGCGTGCCGATCCTCGGCAGCATGGCTTTGACGGCGGCGACATTCGGCCCGAACACCACCTCGGGCCAGGACATGTCGCGGAAGATGGACAACATGGCAACACGCGCCATGGCGCTGCCGTCGTCGTCCACGAAGCGGCCGAGAACTTGATCAATCAGGCCACCGTCGACAATCAGTACGACACCAATCACCAACAGGGTGACGGCAAGGATGGTGACCGCCGCCGCGGCAAGTGGAAAGCGGCGCCCGAGCAGCAGGCCGGCAACCGAAAAGGAGACGATGGCGAAGAGAGAGGCGGCCGACAGCACGATGGCGGTGCGGCCGCCGAAGAAGAACAATGCGCCGAAGTGGAACAGTACGAGCGCAAGGCGCGGGCCCCGCCGAAAGGGTCCGGCACCGACGGCCAGCGACACAAGGCAGATCGCCGTCGTCATGGCGTTCATCAGCGGATGGCCGAGCAGGGCCGTCGCCCGCCAATCCCAGGTGAGCAACTCGCCGTTGACGGAGAGGGGCGTCAGTCGGAAGCCACTGAGCCCTTCGACGTAACCGAGCAAGCTGTTGAGGACGAGGATGGCCTGCACAACAAGCGCAAACAGCCTCATTTCGCCGGGCTCGAGACGGACGAGCGCGGCGAACAGGCAGGCGGTCAGCACGAAATTGTCGGTCACCTGCGAAATCGGCGTCTTCTGCACACCGATGACCTGGAAGGTCAGGAGGCCGATGGCCAGAAAAAGGATAATCAGCCCGGGGCTGTCGCGCCAACTGCGGCCAAGGAAGGCAGAGAGGCCGCCGTCGGCGACGATCCAGGCGCCGAGCGCCACTATCGACAGGTAGCTGGCGGGGTGAATTTTGACGAGCGCACTACCGCCAGCCACGTCATAGGGGATGCCGATAAGGCTCAGCATCTGGCCAGACAGCAAAAAGAGCGCCAGGACCGAGAGGAACGTCAGACCAACGGCCAACGGCCGCACGTCGATGACGAGGCCACTGCCGCCGACGCGATGGGAAACGGGAAGCTGAATCGCTCGCGCCGCCATGCCGATGTCGATCTCCTGTCGCAAAATCGCTGAAACCTGACAGGGATCGTCGTGGCCACATGGTTAACCGCCGGTCTTCGCGGTGGGGCCGATGCCTCTATTTCGGCCGATAGCGTTCACGTTTCCTTAAGCGCGTCCGCTTATGGTTAACAAGCTGCAAACACGGGCGGAAAGCAAGTTGAACAGCCTCCTCACATACGACAATAAGGATATGGTCCGATCTGCGACCGAGGACGCGCGCCGCCCGGGCGAGGTCGACATCGGCCTGCTGGTTTCCATCCTTTTTCGCCAGTGGCTGCTGATTCTGGCCGTCACTTTCCTGTTCGTTGGCGCCGGCTTCACCTATGCGACGCTCGCTCCTCGTGTGTGGCAATCGACGGCGCGGGTGCTTCTTGACCCTCGCGACAAGCAAGTGGCCGGCCCCGGCCTCTCCCAGCCGATGCAGGGCGTCGACGCCGTCTGGATCGACACCCAGGCCAACATCGTCACCTCTGCTTCCATCCTGTCGTCGGTCATCGATAAAATTGGCCTCGAACGCGACCCGGAGTTCGGCGGCAGCCGCGACGAGACGCTCAGGGCGCTCGTCAAGGCCATCACGGTGGCGCGTGCCGACCAGACCTACGTACTCGACATATCCGTCCGCAGCGGTTCGTCCGACCTTTCCGCCCGCATCGCCCAGGAACTTGCCGAGGCCTTTGTCGACAATCAGGTCGAGGTGAAGGAAGCGGCCGTGCGCGAGGCGAGCAGCCTCATCAACCGCCAGCTCGACGATCTTCGGACCAAGGCGCGCACCGCCCAGGAAACACTCGAAGCCTACCGGCGTGACCACGGCATCCTCACGGCCAACGGCCGGTCGGTGGACGAGGACACGCTACGCCAGCTCAATGACGCCTATGTCACTGCCCGCCTGCGCACGCAGGACGCCAAGGCCCGTCGCGACAAGATCGCCGCCGCTCGCGCCAGCGGCTCGGACGCCGCACTCGGCGGCATCGATTCCACGGTTCTGAGTCGGCTCAAGATCGAGCGAGCGCTCGCCGCCCGCACGGTTGGCGAACTTGCTCAGGACCTCGGCCCCAGCCACCCTCGCATGGTGGCGGCGCGCGGCGACCTTTCTCGCGCCGACGCCCAGATCGAGGCGGAACTCCGGACATTGTCAGGCAGCACCGACGCCGAGTATCAGGTGTCGGTGGCGGCCGAGGCGTCGGCACGCAAGGCCCTCGACGACGCCAGCGCCGTGGTCTCAGACACCGGCGAGCGAACCATTCAGCTGCGCGAGCTCGAGAACGAGGCCTCGCTTCGTGCCGACATGTACAAGAACTATGTCGCGCGCACCGCGGAAATCACCCTGCAGGCCAACACACAGGTGTCGGACGCGCGGGTCATCGCTCCTGCCAACGTGCCGCTCTCTCCATACGCACCGCGCCGGACCATCATTCTGGCGCTCGCCGGCATCGCCGGCCTCGGCCTCGCACTGACCATCGCCGTCTATCGTGGCCGCCGCTACCTGCCGGAGTATCGCTGGACCGAGGAAGATGTAGCCGCCGCGTCCTCCGATGAAGCTCCCGTTTCCTCAGGTGAAGACGAATCGACGGCCTCAGCGGATGCACTGTGGGAGCCGCCTTTCGATCTCCAGGAAATGGTGATCGAGGAAACCGTTCCCGCCGAACCGGCAGCGCTGTCTGCCGCCGAGCAGGACAGCAACGATCAAGACGGCAACGACCACGTCGAAGCCAGAACAGATCATGCGACCTCTGGCGTGCCGCCGGTTCTTGCCGATTTCACCGTGACCACCCGCGTGATGGCGCACGACCGGCGGGGCCGGCCAGCCGGGCGGACACCGCGCACCATCCTGACCAGCGCCATCGTCGACGACGAGGGAGCGCCGCTGCTGACCGCCGCCAGGGTGTTCGAGGAACTGACCCGCAAGGTCACCAAGGCCGCCGGTACGTCGCGACTGATCCTTGTGCTCGGCGCCGACGATGGCCCGGCCGCGGCAACCGTCGCCTTTGGCCTCGCCCATGTTCCGACCAAGGATGGTGTTCTGCTGATCGATGCCTCCTGGGACGAGCTGCCGCTTTACCGCGCCTATGTCGATGAGGCGATGCCCGGCGTGATCGACGTCATCACAGGCACCGCCAACGCCGCCAGCGTGGCCATCTGCGAAAGCGGTCCCGACGTTACGCTCGTCGGAGTCGGCGGTCCCGATGCGGCGCCCGCCATTGCCGCCAATGTCGACCGTGTCTCCGACTTTGTCGACAAGCTTTCGCACGACTTCGGCCGCGTCATCCTGCATTGCGGCCACCGCCGGTCGCCCGAACTGTTTGAGGCACTCCTCGACCGGGTCGACGCGGTTCTGATCGTCGCCGACGCCATCATCGAAAACGATGACGAGGCCGCGGAAATGGTGTGCGACCTCGCCGCCGCCCTGCCCGTTTTCACCGGTCTCGTGCTGGTGAAGGAGCGCGCCGAGCGTCTCGCCGTCGCCGAGAGGGCGTGAAGGGCCATCGCCCACCATCAAATGCTCCCATCCTTGAGAGCTGACATGAACGTTGAACGCGCGGATTGCGCCCCGATCATCTTCGCGAGCTCCTGACTGGCGCCGTCGCCTCGGCGTTGGCTGCAGAGCGTTGACGGAGTGCACGGGGGGTGGACAGGCCGAGCCGACCGAACCCTTCCACCCAAAACAAATCGGCATTTCGTTACAATTTGACGGACCGGATAAATCGAGGCTGAACGGCGGCCGGTCTAGGGTGGCGATGTGAAGGAGCCATGTGAGCAACACGGCTTGCTTCCTTAAAGTCGTCATTCGCTGGGAGATGAGGATGGGATCGCAATGGTCCGTCACGCATCTCCGGCGTCGGGATGGCGCTTGACGCGCCGGAGAGTCGCCAATGTCAGGTCTATTTCGAGATCGGCCGGTTCCTGCCGAAAACTCAAGCAATCCCACCGAGGCCGGTCGCGCACCCCAGCCGATCGCCGTCATCGATGCGACGCGCGTTAACATCGGCAAGCAGGTGGACCTCGTCCATCGCGTTACCTTTGACGCACTGACCGGCCGAGGCGGTACCGTCTTCACGCTCAATCTCGACCATCTCGTCAAACTGGAACAAGACCCGGTCTTTCGAGCGGCCTACGATCAAGCCACATACGTGTCGGCTGATGGCGCGCCCGTGGTGGCCATGGCGCGGCGTCAGGGCGCGGATCTGGTGCGTGTCACCGGTGCCGATCTGGTAAGGCCGCTCTGCGCGGCGGCCGCGCTCGCCCGCATTCCCGTGCATTTCTTCGGCACAACCCCCGAGACCCTCGCCACAACTGAAGCCGTACTCCGCTGCGAGTATCCGCGCCTCATCGTCGCCGGCCTGGAAAGCCCGCCCTTCGGCTTCAGCCCGTTCGGCATCGAGGCCCGGGCGGCCGCCGAGCGCATCTCGGCGAGCGGGGGGCGCATCTGTTTCGTGGCACTCGGCGCTCCCAAACAGGAAATCTTTGCCGAATTTGCCCGCCGCTGGGCGCCCGGGGTCACCTTCGTGTGCATTGGCGCGGCGCTCGATTTCATCGGCGGCGGCCAGAGCCGTGCACCGCAAACCTTGCAAATAGCCGGCCTCGAATGGCTGTGGCGGCTTGTCCACAATCCACGCCGCCTCACCAAGCGCTACGCGCAGTCGGCACTGTATCTGCTGCGTTACAACGTTCGTGACCTCGCGGGCCGCCTGTCGCGACGACGCTCCTTGCCAAACCCCGACACCACCACCCGCCAGGAGTGATCAGACGATGGTCCATCGCATCACCCTTTTCCACTCGATCGATCCGCGTGGCAGCAAGGTCGGCGGCGTCGAGACGCACGTACGGCTGATGCTGTCGCGCCATCCCGACAACGTGTCAGTGCTGCTGGTCGGCATCGACGAACGCGGCGACCTCGAGATCGGCAAACCGGTACAAGTCGATTTCGACGGCCGCCGTATCGACTTCCTGCCGGTGGTTCACATTCCCGGCGACACTCTGCACGCGGCGGCCAAGACGATCAGCCAGTCGGTGACGCTGCGTTTCACCCTTGGCGTGGTTCGTCAGCTCCTAACCATTCGCCGCCTGTCCGCCGGCGACAGTGCCTCGACGGAGATCGAGCGCTTCGAGCAGGCGATTCCGGCCCGTCTGATCGGCCATCCGGTGGTGCAACTCGTCCATGGCGAGGGCACCAAGGGTGACAAGATGGATACCGTCCTTGGCCGCCACTGGTGGCTCTACCGCCTCCTCGAGAAGATCGCCCTCACCCTCGCCACGCGGGTCGTGGCGGTCAATCCCAACATCATCAGCCGCTACGAGCGGGAGATGCCAAGGATTGCTCGCAAATCCGAGTTCATGACCGTCTCTGTCGACACCGAGCGCTTCCCGGCGGCGGCCTTTCCGGCCGATGACGTGTTCCGCGTCGTCTTCGCCGGCCGGCTCGACGCCTTCAAGGATCCGCCCTTGATGTTCGAGACGCTGCGGCGACTTCATGCCAAGCTTGGTGGCAAGCTCGAGTTCCACTACGTCGGCACGTCCGACCCATACCGCGACAAGGAGTTCGCGGCCATTGAGCCGTTCACCGTTCGCCACGGCTTCCAGACCGGCGAGGGCGTATCGGCCATCATGCGCAACTGCCACGCCGGCATCCTGACTTCCTATTTCGAGGGTATGCCCTGCTACCTGCTCGAGGCGCTGTCGAGCGGCCGGCCGGTGGGCGCCATCCGTCTGTCGCAGTATGATCCGCTGATCGAGGCGGGCATCTCCGGCTTCCTCGTCGAGCGGCCGGAAGACCGTGAGGCAGCAGCCGAAGCGATGGCCGACGGCTTCGTGAGGCTCGCCGCCGACATTGCCGCCGGCCGGCTTGACCCCGAGGCGATCCGCGCCAAGGTAACGCCCTATTCGGTGGCGGTGCAGATGCCAAAGCTGTTCGAACGGCACATCGCGCTCGGTCTTGCCCGCGTCCCGAGCCGTCAGCCCGGCCTCGCCAGCCCGGCGAACAGCCGCTCCCACTGATCGATACCCGTATCAGCCGAGAATTGCCGCGCCCGGGCGCCCCCCGGCGCCGGGTCTGGTGGCATCGCCAGTGCCCGGTCGAGCGCCAGCGCCAGCGCGGCGGCATCACCAACCGGCACCAGTTCGCCGTACCGGTCGGCCAAGATCTCTCGTGAGCCTTCGCAGTCGGAGGCGACCACCCGCAGACCGGCGGATAGTGCCTCGACGGTGGTCATGCCGAAGGCCTCGGTGCGCGAGGGCACGGCCGCAACACGCGACAGGCCGTAGACTTCGGCCGCCGAGGCGACACGCCCGAGAAAGCGCACACGGTCACTGACGCCGAGGTCGGCCGCCTGCCGAACAAGACGCTGCCGCTCCGGCCCGTCACCGCCGATGACGAGGCGCGCGTCGGGCGTTTCCAGACGGGCGAAGGCGTCGATCAGCACATCCATGCCCTTTTCAGGGGACAGCCGACCAACGGCGCCGACCACCGGTGGCCGGGTGGCGATCTCGTCGGCCGTGGCAGCAGCAATCATCGGTACGGGGTTATAGATGCGTTCCGTCCGTGCCTTCGGCGCATGCCAGCGCGTGACCAGTGCCCGGACGATGCCGTTGGAGACGCCGACAAAGCGGCTGGTCAGGAGAGCAAGCAGCGGCAAACCGTAGTAGCCGGCGGCCGACAGGCGGCCGGTC
This sequence comes from Pseudomonadota bacterium, assembly GCA_018262575.1. GTDB lineage: Bacteria > Pseudomonadota > Alphaproteobacteria > Rhizobiales > Pleomorphomonadaceae > Pleomorphomonas. The sequence goes on from JAGSYU010000126.1 coordinate 13,747, forward strand.
TTGTATTCCTCAAAGCCGTGATAGGAGAGAACAAGCGGCGTCCGCGACAAGGCGAGCACCTTGGCAAGCGCCAGCTTGACGCAAGAGACCGACACGGCGGCGGCGATCACGTCGAAGCGGCGAGTGCGGAGCAAGCGGGCAAGGTGCAGCACGGCGGCGGCGTGTCCAGCGCCGATTTCGACCGCGTCAACGGTCGGATCAACGCCATCGCCGGTTATTTTCTCATCGAAGGCAAAGGTGACACGGTGGCCGCGTGCTGCGAGGCCGTTGGCAAGAATCGCCCAGACGCGCTCGGCGCCGCCACCGCCTGAGGCCCGGCTGTAGAGAAGGATATCAAGCTTACGCATCTCGTCTCCAGAGCCGCGGGAACCGGCACAAGGTTAGCCTTGGAAGGTTTGCCCGGCCAAGCGGGAAAATCAGCGCCGACTGCCGGAAATCACCCCGCCGTTCTCGCCAAGGGCATCGGGATCGGCTATCCGAAGCGCGGCTCTCGTCGATGCCGCTCGGAGTCTCCGTTGTCCGCCCAGCTTCTCCTCCGCCGCGCCGTCGGCTCCACCGTCGGTCTCGGTATCTTCATGATGTTCTTCGGCGACTTCATGTTCGCCGTCAACGACGTCATGGGCAAATGGCTGGCCGGCACCTTCTCGGCCGGCCAGATTGTCCTGATGCGGTCACTCGCCGCCCTTGTCGTGCTCACCCCCTTGCTCCTGAAAGGCGGCGCACCCGAGCTCATTCGGCTGGAACGGCCGGGGATACAGGTATCGCGGGTCGGGCTGGCAACGGCGGAGATCGTGCTCTTCTACATGGCCATCCGCTTTCTGCCGCTCGCCGACGTCATGACCTTCTATCTCGCCGGACCGATCTATGTCGCCGCCGTGTCGCCATGGCTGCTCGGCGAACGGGTGAGCGGCCGCCAGTGGCTGGCCATCGCCATCGGCTTTGCCGGCGTCGTCTTCGTGCTGCGCCCGGGTTCGGGCAGCCTCTCGTGGGCGTCGCTGATCTCCATTGCCGGGTCGCTCTGCTATGCCATGATGGTGGTGCAAAGCCGCCAGCTCCGGGGCACACCCGACCGGGTTCTGGTGTTCTGGCAGACGGTGGGGGCGCTTGTCGTCGGCGCCATCCTCGCACCCTTCGGCTGGGTGACGCCGGGCCTTGCCGACCTCGTCATGCTGGCCGCCCTCGGCGTGATCTCGATGTCCGCCCATCTTTGCATCGCCCGCTCGGTCAAGCTGGCACCGGCCGCCGTGGTCGCGCCGATCCAGTATTCGCTGCTGCTGTGGGCGATCCTGTTCGGCTGGCTGGTGTTCGGCGACCGGCCGCGGCCGTCGATGCTGATCGGCGCGGCGGTGATCGTCGTTGCCGGGCTGATGGTGGTGGGTGGACGCGGCAAACGGAACGCCGCGGCAGACGGTGCCGACTGACACCCTGTCGGTTGCTGATGAATGCCGCTATGATCCGCGTCAGACGAGTCTAGTCCTTTCAGGAGGTTGTCTTCATGCCGTCTTCGGTTTCCGCCCTCGCAGCATTGGTCGTCGGGCTGCCGGTTCTCGCGACACCCAGTCTGGCCGCCACCTGCAGCGCCAAGGGCGACGGTTTCGGCACATGGCTCGCCGGCTATTCAAAGACGCTGGTCGATGCCGGTGTTCCGGCCGACGCCGTGCGCACGGCTCTCTCCGGCGTCGCCTTTGACCCCGCGGTGATCAAGAAGGATCGGGGACAGGGCGTCTTCTCGCAAACCTTCGCCGAGTTCGCCGGCCGGATGGTCAACAAGAACCGCCTGACGGTGGGCGCGCAGAAGATCAAGGCCAACGCCAGCCTGTTCGCCCGCATCGAGGCGCAATATGGCGTGCCGCCGCAGGTCATCGTCGCCGTTTGGGGGCTCGAGAGCGATTTCGGCGCCAATACCGGCGATTTCCCGACCCTGCAGGCGCTGGCGACGCTGGCCTATGACTGCCGCCGGCCGGTGATGTTCCAGAACGAGTTGCTCGACGCCGTCCAGATCGTGGCGCGCGGCGATCTTGTGCCGTCCGAGATGAAGGGGGCCTGGGCGGGCGAACTCGGCCAGACGCAGTTCCTGCCCTCCAACTATCTTCGCTATGCCGTCGATTTCGATGGCGATGGCCGCCGCAACCTGATCAAGAGCGCCCCCGACGTGCTGGGTTCGACCGCCAACTATCTGCAGTCGCTCGGCTGGGCAGCCGGCCAGCCCTGGCTCGTTGAGGTCGACATCCCCACGGACCTGCCGTGGGATCAGGCCGATCTGCCCATCAAGAAGCCGGTCGGCGAATGGCAAGCGATGGGCGTGCGCGCCGCCAACGGCGCCATCCCCGACGGCCTCGCCGCGCTTTATTTGCCGATGGGCCGCTTCGGGCCAGCCTTCCTCGCCTACCACAACTTCGACGTCTACCTCGGCTGGAACGAATCGCTGGTCTATTCGACGACCGCCGCCTATTTCGCCACACGACTTGCCGGCGCGCCGCCGGTCGGCGCCGGCAACGGCAAGGTTGAGGCGCTCGGTGCGTCCGACATCGCCTTCATCCAGGGCGCGCTCACGGCGCAGGGCATCGACGCCGGCCCCAAGGATGGCAAACTCGGCCAGCAGACGCGCGAAGCGGTGCGAGCCTTCCAGCTGAAAACCGGTCTGCCGGCTGACGGCTGGCCCGACTCGGCTGTGCTCCAGGCGCTCAGGTGACACCTGCCACGCGGCGTTTCTCACCGCCGCTTCCCATTGACGCGGTGCTCGATGACATCACCGCCTCGCTCGACGACAATCCGCGTCTCGTCCTTGTTGCCGCTCCCGGCGCCGGCAAGACAACGCGGGTACCGCTTGCCCTTCTCGACGCCCCCTGGCGGCGGGGCCGGCTGTTGGTCGTTGAGCCGCGCCGCATCGCCGCGCGCGCTGCAGCGGTGCGCATGGCCGACAGCCTCGGCGAGAGCGTCGGACAGACGGTTGGCTACCGTGTCCGCATGGATTCGAAAGTGTCGGCGAAAACGGTGATCGAGGTGATCACCGAGGGCGTCTTCACGCGCATGGTCGTGGAGGACCCGCTGCTCGACGGCGTGTCGGCGGTCCTGTTCGACGAGTTCCACGAACGCTCGCTCGACGGCGACCTCGGCCTCGCGCTCGCCCTCGACGGGGCAGCGATCCGGGACGACCTCCGGATCGTCGTGATGAGCGCCACGCTCGATGGCGGCCGCGTTGCCGGCCTTCTCGGTGGCGCGCCGATCGTCGAGAGCACCGGCCGCGCCTTCCCGGTGGAGACGCGGCATGTCGACCGCACCCCACTCCTCCGCTTCGAGGACCAAGTGGCCGAGGTGACGCTGCGGGCGCTGCGCGAGGAAGGCGGCTCGGCGCTGGTCTTCCTGCCGGG
>JAGSYU010000256.1 GCA_018262575.1 Pseudomonadota bacterium
GCCGTGCTGGACATCCCCATCGTCGGCACGGCCGACGGCTATTTCTGGGCTGACGAGCTCGTCGTGTCCTCGGCGGACAGCCCGGCGGCGTTGGGCGTGCTGACGGGGCGCCACCACCTGGCCTTCCAGGCGACGGACCGCGCGACGGTGGATGCCTTCTACCGCGCGGCGCTGGCCCATGGCGGGCGCGATAACGGCGCCCCCGGCGAGCGGCCCTATCACCCCGGCTACTACGCGGCCTTCGTGCTCGACCCCGATGGCAACAACATCGAGGCCGTCTACCACGGCGAGGCCCAGCGCAGCGCGCCGTCCGTGGTGATCGATTTCTAGGCTCGAGCCCGCAGTTCCGAGGACAGGGGTGCCGCCGCCCTCAGCCGGCGATGGTCGCCATCACCGACGACTGGGTGTCCGCGGCGATGCCTTGCGCGTCCATGGCTTTCCCGAGAAGCGGCGCGTCGCAGCCATGCTCGCGCATCCAGCCGGCAATGATCTCCACCCTGTCCTGGCGGTCGCGGCGCAGCTCGGTCGCCAGCCGCAATTCGGGCGCCACCACCGAAACGCGCCGGTCGCCAACGGCGATCTGAGAAAAATGCGTCCAGGGACCGCTGCCGATGCACTCGATGAAGCCGGACTCCGACGGAGACTCGACGGTGCTGGCATCGACCTGGACGCCATCCACCTCGAACGCCGCGTAATACTGCGCGCCACACGGCATCCACGTCGGCGGGGTCAGGCTTCGAAAGGCGGTCAGCGCCCGCGCGAAGGCGTCGACATCGGCACGCCCGCTCACCAGAAAATCCACGTCCCCGGGCTGGAGCGGCACCCCGCGCAACAGGTCGGCGGCGGTGCCGACCAGGCGGTAGCTGAAGCCCCCCTGCCGTTCCACCAGACCCAGCACGGTTGTCAGCGTGTCGTGCAACTGCCCCGTCGTCAGCGTCATGAGACCGATCCCTTCCCCCACCACTTTAGCAGGGTTGCCGCACCGGGCGATTCCGACCTTTGCGTATGACGAGACGATCCGGCGCAAAGCCCACGGCCGCCGGATAAACCCCGCGCCGCGCCGTCCTGCCTGAGGTCCCGCTCTCACGCGGTGATGACAGCTGATGGAAGCGGACACAGCAGTTAGGCGTTTGTTCCATAACCATAAATTGTCATCCCCGCGTGAGAAGGGGACCTCAGGCAGGATGAAGCGCACCGCCGATATCACGCTCCCGGAACGAGGGTTGCCGGCCCCCCCAACCGCCCTCTCACGCCTCCATCAGAGCCCGTTCGTTGGCCGCGTCATATTTGACAATGTCGCCTCGCATGCGGGTCTGCCACCGCGCCACGAAGGCCTGGACGTCGGGCGTTTCAAGGTGGGCGGTCAGGGCGGGCTGGTCTTTCCAGCGCTCGACGACGAGCAGCCGCCCGGCCAGCCGATCGTCCACCGCGATGGCGTAGGAGAGGTTGCCGTCCCGCTGGCGGCTGCGGCGGGCCAGCGCCTGACTATCGGCGACGAAGGCGCTGAGGTCGGACGGTTCGACGTGGACGAACCCGGTTACGATGATCATGTCCATACCCTTTCGTCAGTGCCGACCGCCGGTTGTCCCGGCAATCGGCTCTGATAGCTAGACGACGGTCAGGACGATCTTGCCCTGGATGTTGCCGCGGGCGGCGCGCTCGTGCGCCCGGGCGGCTTCGGCCAGCGGGAAGGTGCTGTCGATGACGACGCGAACCCTGCCCTCCTCGAGCAGGCGGGCCGCCTGCGTGAGCTGCGCGCCGTTCGACCGCACCTGCGTCGTCGACACCGTGATGCCCAGCGCCTCGGCGTCCCCCTGGCCCGTGAAGCCCAGCGGATACACCGGGAACAAGGCGCCGCCCCGCTTCAGGGTGCGCAGGAAGCGGCCGGTTTCCGCGCCGCCCACCGTATCCAGGACGACGTCGACATCGCGTACCACCTCATCGGCGGCCGTTTTGGCATAGTCGATGAACTGATCGACGCCGAACTCGGCCATCAGCTTTTCATGGTAGCCGGAGGCCACCGCGATGACGCGCGCCCCCTGCCATGTCGCCAGTTGCACGGCCAGATGACCGACGCCGCCGCCCGCGCCGTTGACGAGCACCGTCTTGCCCTCAAGCGGCACCGGCGCATGCGGAAACGACTGGAACGGGTTCGGCGCATCGTGGCCGAGAGCTATCAGAAACTGCCAGGCAGTGAGCAGCGACATCGGCGCGCCGGCCGCCTGGATGTGATCGAGGCCATCGGGCTTCCGCGCCAGATGCGATGCCGGCACGCTGACATACTCGGCATAGGCCTTGCTGCCCTCCATGACATCGTCGGGAAAGCGTACCATGGCGTAGACCTCATCGCCAACGCTGAACCCCTCCACGCCCTGGGCAACTGCCGCAACGACGCCCGACACGTCCGATCCCAGGATCAGCGGAAAGGTCGGGTTCGGGTGCCAGTCGGGGGGAAGCGAGCGGTAGCCATCGCGCAGATACCAGTCCGGCGGGTTGAGACCGATCGCGTGGACCCGCACCAGCACCTCGCCCGCCGCCAAAGCCGGCCGCGGCGCATCCTCGTAGCGCAACACCTCGGGGCCGCCGAATGCGTGCAGCCGAACCGCTTTCATCATCTCGCTCATCAGTCGCTCCTTGTGGACGTCAATGGTCGACAGACATGTAGCCATTTCCCAAGGGTTGATAATGGCGGCCATAGTCGCTTTAATCCTTCCATGAAGGAACAAATCGCCCTTGAACGGCTAACCGGCCTGATCGCCTTCGCCCGCGTCGGATCGCTGGGCAGCTTCACCGCCGCCGCCCGATCGCTGTCGATTTCGCCGTCGGCGGTCAGCAAGAGCGTTCAGCGGCTGGAGCAGGCGCTCGGCCTGTCGCTGATCTCGCGCACCACCCGCTCGCTGACGCTCACCCCCGAAGGGCGCGACCTGCACGAGCGGGCGCTCAGGCTGCTGCGCGATGCCGAGGAGATCGAACAGGTGGCGAAGACGGCCCGCGCGGAGCCGTCGGGCACCCTCAGGATTGCCGCGTCGCTGCCGATCGGCATCCACATGATCGCGCCGGTGCTGCCGGCGTTCCGGGCGCTCCACCCCAAGGTGATGATCGACCTGCGCCTCAGCGACCAGTTCGTCGACATCGTCGAGGCGGGCATCGATGTCGCCGTGCGGATCGGCGACCTTTCGGACTCGCGGCTGCTGTCGCGCCGGCTGGCGCCGCATCGGCTCAGCTGCTTTGCGAGCCCCGCCTATCTCGCCGCGCGCGGCACGCCTGCTCACCCGGACGACCTCGCAGAGCACGACACCGTCAACCTGCGCTATCAGAGCAGCGGCCAGGTGCTGCGCTGGCCGTTCCGCGTCGGCGATCGCGACATCGAGATCATCCCGTCCTCCGGCATCGTGATGGACGCCAGCGAAGCGCTGATGGCGGCGCTGGTGGCCGGCGGCGGCATCGGCATCAGCGCCGACTTCATCGCCGCGCCCTTCCTGGCGCGCGGCGACCTGCTGCCGGTGCTGACCGACTACGCCGTCGAGCGCCACAACATCACACCCTATCGGCCGACCGCCCCCCTGCCGGCGCGTATCAGGCGCCAAACGACGGCACGGGATCGGCAACCGGCAACGGCCGCCCCTCATGTGATCCCCGGCAGACCTCGCGCCTCCCGCGCCAGATCGTCGATCAGCAGGCGGACGCGCGCCACTTTGGCGCGTTCCGGCACGATCAGCATGTTGAGCGGCGTTGGGGGGAGCGCGTGGCCGGGCAGCAGCGGCTCCAGCTCGCCGCTTTTGAGGAGGTCGTCGACCAGCCAGCGATGCACAGGGCCGATGCCGCGTCCGGCCCGGAACGCCTCCCGCGCGGCAAGGCCGTGATCGACGCGCAGATCGCCCGTCACCGGCACGGACCGCGTCCTGCCGTCCGGCCCCACAAGCACCAGCGTTTCGCTGCCGGCGACATTCGACATGCGGATGACGTTGTGCCCGGCGAGGTCGTCAGGCTTTTCCGGCCGGCCATGCGCGGCGAGATAGGCGGGCGCAGCGACCAGCAGCCGCCGGCTGGCGCCGAGGGGATGCAGCTTCAGCGAACTGTCGGTGAGCGGCCCCAGGCGGATGGCGATATCGACGCCCTCCTTGACGAGGTCGATCCGCTCGTCGGTCAGGCTGAGGTCGATGCGGATCTCGCGATAGCGCGCTTGGAACGCCAGCAGCAGCCGCGTGATGTGCAGGACGCCGAGTGCCGCCGTGCAGGACACGCGGATCGTGCCGGACGGCGCGCCGCGCGTATCGCGGATTTCCTCGCCCGCCTGTTCGACCAGCCGGAGAATCTGGACGCAGTGCGCGTAGTAGCGGCTGCCGTCCTCGGTCATGGCGACGCGGCGGGTGGTGCGGTTGATGAGTGGCGCACCGACCGCCGCCTCCAGTTCGCGCAAGTGGCGCGTGACGGTCGACTGCCCCGTGCCCAGTTCCCGCGCCACGGCCGTGAGATTGCCGCGCTCGGCGACCCGGACGAAGGTGCGCATGCGGTCGAGCGTGACGTCCGATCTATCCATTATTCGGCATTATCCTATCCATTGCCGATATATACCGGATCATTCAAGGCGGGGCTAGCTTGCCGGTCAGGTTCACTCTCAACCGGATGTCCCGCCATGAAGGTTCTTCTCGTCTTCGCTCACCCCGAACCGCAATCGCTGTCCGCGTCGCTGCGCGATGTGGCCATCGCCGAACTCCAGGCGGCCGGCCATGACGTCAGGCTGTCCGACCTCTACGCCATGGGCTGGAAGTCCGAGATCGATCGCGCCGATTTCCCGGCGCTCGGCCCCGACGACCGGCTGCTGCCCGTCGCCGCCTCCAGGCAGGCTTTTGCCGAGGGCAGGCTGACGGCGGACGTGGCGGCGGAAATCGACAAGCTGCGGTGGGCCGACGCGCTGATCCTGCAGTTCCCGCTCTGGTGGTTCGCCATGCCGGCCATCCTGAAAGGCTGGGTCGACAGGGTGTTCGCCTTCGGCTTCGCCTACGGCGTCGGCGAGCACAGCGACCTGCGCTGGGGCGACCGCTACGGCGAGGGCACGCTCGCCGGCAAGCGCGCCATGCTGATCGTCGCGGCCGGCGGCTGGCAGCAGCACTACGGCCGGCGCGGCGTCAACGGCCCGATCGACGACCTCCTGTTCCCGATCAACCACGGCATCCTCTACTACCCCGGCTACGCCGTCCTGCCGCCCTTCGTCATCGAGGCGGCGGCGGAGGGGGTGCGCAAGCGGATGCGGGGGCTGGAGACGACCGCGCCCATCCCCTACCGGCGCCAGAACGGCGGGGATTATCACATACCCTCGATGGAACTCAGAGAGGGGCTAGGCGCGGGAGCATCGGGGTTTGGGCTGCATGTCAGGGAGGAGGGAGAGAGCGAGATATAAGGCGGCGCGCTTCGACAGCGCCCGGATGTGCAGGAGCCAGCACCAGCGGCAAGCATCTCGGGCAGGAAGGGGCGCGCAGAACACCTCCGGCGCCGGAAGCGACCTTCCCCTGGAAGCCTTCAGGAGCCTGAAAACTTCACCGTCACCCCGCGCTGCCGGAAATAAGCCTGCATCAGCTTCCGACCAGAGCGGTTACCCTGCACGAGCCGAGCCGGGTCGAAGATCGCCTCTTTCAGACCCTCCTGCACCAGCGCGGCCTTGAGTGCGGCGATATGCAGGTCGATATCGGCATTATCCGCCTGCAGGGATTCGTAAACCCGCTCTATTGCGTCTGCTACGGTCGGTTGGCTCACGATTGGCTCCTGTCCCTTGTGTGGCGGTGACCGCCATGGTGTTCGTCCCGACCGTATCGTGATGAAACGCTGTCCCGTCAATGGGGGTGGGGGTGTTGATTGGAGGGGCGCGGCGGGCATCGAAGCCCTTAACCGCGAATGCGGCAAGCGCCCATGCCCGACCTCCGAAGCCTTCGACGCACTGGAGGGGGAGACGTGGTGGGCGGCAGCACTGACCGGTCAAGTTGGATAGAGCCGCATATCAGCCGCTTGGTGCCTTCTGCCCGAGGTCCCCGCCTGCGCGGAGATGACAATCTATATATATGTTTTTGTTATATAAATCTGTCATCCCCACGCAGGCGGGGACCTCAGGCAGGATGAAGCGCGAGGGACATATCGGGCGGCGGCTGGGAGCGAGGCGGGGGGGTATCCCCCCAAAAACACCGCCGCCGCCAGCTCTCTCAAGCCGGCGGCGGGGTCGTCGCTCGCGGGTGTCGACGGTTACCGCGAGGCGAGCTTCACCGGCAGCGCCTCCACCGGCACGCCCGGCCAGATCTTCTGCAGGTTGCCGGAGATGACGAGGTCGCCTTCGGCAAGGCCGGTCAGCACGGCCAC
>JAGSYU010000127.1 GCA_018262575.1 Pseudomonadota bacterium
GATGACAGGTAGATATTGGGAAAACCCGCATATCCATCTGTTTCATATATATAAATTGTCATCCTACGCGAAGGCGTAGGACCTCGGGCCGAAAAGGGTGGTGAGGGGCATATCAGGCGCCCTTGCCCTCGGGAGACCTATATCGGCCGCTCGCTCCGTTCTGCCCGAGGTCCTGCGCCTCACGCGCAGGATGACAGCTAGATATATGGAAAAGACAGATAGATGGATTTCACCGATCAACGAGCTGAGCGCTCCGCGCCTCATCAAAAGCGAGAGCCGGCGGGGGTGCCGCCGGCTCGCGGTGATCGTGGGGGCTCGGGCTGTTATGCGGCCGCGAATTTGACGACGAAGGTTTCCACCACCGCTTTCAGGTTCTGGGCTCTGGCCGACAGGCCGGTGGACAGGTTCATCAGCTGGGTCGAGGCGGCGCCGGTCATTTCGGCGGCCTGGCCGACGCCGGAGATGTTTTCGGTGACCTGGGTGGTGCCGATGGCCGCCTGATGGCAGTTGCCGGCGATTTCGCTGGTGGCCGCGCCCTGTTCTTCCACCGCACCGGCGATGGCCGAGGCGACCTCCTTGATGTTGGTGATCGTCTTGACGATCGACGCCATGGAATGGACCGTGTTGTTGGTCGACTCCTGGATTTCGCCGACCTTGGTTTCGATGTCGCCGGTGGCCTTGGCGGTCTGGTCGGCCAGTTGCTTGACCTCGGCGGCCACCACGGCGAAGCCCTTGCCGGCCTCCCCGGCGCGGGCCGCCTCGATGGTGGCGTTGAGCGCCAAGAGGTTGGTCTGCGCGGCAATGTTGCGGATGATGTTGACGACGTCGCCGATCGCCGCCGCCGACGTGGCGAGGCTGGAGATGCGGGTGTTGGAGGCCTGGATCTCGGTGAAGGCCAGCTCCGCCACCTCGGCGGAATGATCGACCTGGGAGCTGATCTCGTGGACGGAGGCGGCCATTTCTTCCGACGCGGCGGCCACCGTCTGCACGTTGCTGGCCGTCTGTTCGGCCGCCGCGGCGACGGCTTGCGCCTGGCGCGAGGTTTCCTCGGCGGTGGCGGCGAGCCCGTGGGCGCTGTCGGCGATCTCCGCCGACGAGGCCGCGAAGTTGGAGGCCAGATCCTTCATCTCGGTGACGAACTCGTCGGCCAGCGCCTGGCGCGCCTTCAGATGCTGGCGCTCGGCCTGTTCGCGGGCCTGCCGTTCGGCGTGGGCCTTGTCCTCGTTGATCATGCTCTGCCGGCATTTTTCCAGCACGCCGCCGAGGATGCCGAACTCGTCGCGCCGCGTGGCGATCGTCACCACCATGTTCTTTTCGCCCCGGCCGAGGGCCTGAACGAAGGCGATGGCGCTGGATAGCGGCCGCATCACCGATACGGCGCTGACGACGGCGATGGTGACGGCCAGGAGCGTGGCGACGATGCTGATGCCCAGCTCGATGACGACACCGCGATCGGCCCCGGCGGCGCTGTCCTGGCCCATCTGCTCGGCGAGCTGGCCGTAGATGGCCGACAGCTCGGTGCCGAGCGCGTCGATCCGGCCATAGGTGGCCGCCAGCTCGGCGCGCAGGGTGGAGTTGATGGCCCCGGCGTCGCCGGTCATGATCTGGTCGGCCAGCGTGTTGACCCCGGCGTGATAGGCCTTCAGCGCCGATGCCATGTCTGACGCCTTCGCCTTGCGCTGGGGGTCCTGGGTGTTGGCGCTGACGGTGTCGAGCGTGCCCTCGGCGGAGGTGAACGCCTTGCCCATATGGTCAAAGATCTCGGACTGCCGTTTTGGTTGTGCAAGGGCCTCGTAAAAGGATGCCCGGCCCATGGAAATGTGCTTGAGAGCCACCTCCATGTTGAGGTTCAGCGTGTATACGCGCACCGATTCTTTGGTGTAGACCGAGGAGGCGGTGAGATAGACATAACCGGCCACCGCGACGGCGATCAGCATCAAGGTTACGAGGCCAAAGCCTGCGTAAAGCCTGTAGGAAATCTTCAACCGATCCATGTCTTAACCCCCGTTGGAACACGGATGACTCGAGCACTATGAAATGGGTTGTACTGGTTAACGTTCCATATCTTTTATGGAGAGTCGTGGAAAATCGGCGGTGGATTGGAATATTTGCCACAGGCCACAAAGATCTCATGGGGGTGTTGCAAAGGACAATGGCCTGTCAAATATACCTATCATTCAGATTGTTTTGCGGACTCGGTTTCTTCGAGGGGGGCATCTAAGTATTTATGCCGCGTTCAGTATGGACGTGCGTGGATGTGGAGGCTCCATCCTATAGGAATAGTTCCCTGATCGCGCCCATGTTCCAGATGGCCGGTGCAGATCCTGCGGTGGTGGGATGAAATGACGCGTCAGGATCGAGATCGTTGTCGATCCGATCTCTGGGTGGCCTGAGTATATCCATGATTTCATGCGGATAGAGCGCTGCACCATTGGGTTGCCGGTTGTGTGCGCTCAGGATGTGCTGGCCGGCGCAGGCTCAGTGAAAGGGCCGCACCTCGACCGGCGCGCGGCAGGCGACGGCGGCCTTGTGGCCCCAGGTGAGCGCATCGTCGAGGCTGGCAACTTCCAGCACCCAGAAGCCGCCGATGTGCTCGCTGGTCGCCAGATACGGCCCGGTGGTGACGGCGACCTGGCCGTTCGGCTTCGCCCAAAGCGACCGCGCGCTGCCCGGCGGTTGCAGGCCGCCGACGAACAGCCTGATACCGGCCGCCACCATCTCTTCGTTGAGCGCGTCAATGTCGGCCCGCATGGCGGCGTCCTCGGCAATGGCGGGGTCGTAGCCGTCGGGGTGGTGGATCGCGATCAGGTACCTGGTCATGACGCTTCCTCCTCACTATGGCTGGGTGGCGGCTAGGTTGCGCCTGTCGCGAGTTTCCCGCGTTTGGCGGCTTGGGGCAATGCGGCATTGGGACGGGTGGCGGATAGGGGTGCCCTATATCGGCCGCCCGCTCCATTCTGCCTGAGGTCCTCTGCCTGCGCAGAGGAAGACAGGTAGATTATATATAAGAAACAGATAGATAGATTGCTCCTTCTATATATCTAGCTGTCATCCTACGCCTGCGCGTAGGATGACAATCTATATGTAGGATAAGCGATTGTTTCGTATATATAATTTACCTGTCTTCCTCTGCTCAGGCAAAGGACCTCAGGCCGCCTAGGGCGCTGCGGGATCTATCCGGCGTCGGGCAGGGAGAGGCGAGGGTGCCTCAGCTTGCCCACATCCCCTCCGCCTCCCCCACATGGGCGAGGAAGCGGGCCAGCAGGGGATGGCTGTCGGCGGTGCGCCAGCACAGGCCGATCGGCCAGCTCGAACCCTCGCCGGTGAGGCGCCGGTGCTGCGTGCGGCCGCCCAGCGCCTTGACGCCGTGCCAGGGCAGCAGCGCCGCGCCGAGGCCGGCCGCCACCACGGCGTGGACGGTGAGGATGTCGTCGGCCTGCTGGACGACGCGCGGGGTGAAGCCGGCCGCCTCGCACCAGCGGCCGATCTGCGCGTCGAGCCCCGGTCCGCGCCGGGCGGCCAGCGCCACGACGCCGAGGCGGTTGAGATCGTCGAGGCTGTCCGGCATCGGCACGTCGAGCGGGACGACCAGCGCCAGATGCTCGGTGAGGACGGGGCGGAAGGACAGGTCGCCGGCCGCGCCGCTGGCCGACTCCGGCGCCCGGCAGAAGCCGACGTCGAGCCGGCCGGCCATCAGCCGCTCGTGCTGCTGACGCGAGGCCATGTCGTTCAGCGTGATCTGGCACGCGGGCACCTTCTGGCGGAAGCCGGCGATCAGCGCCGGCGCGGCGATCAGCGTCGAGATGCCGAAGCCGATATCGAGCTGGCCGGTCAGGCCGGCGCTGGCGCGCTGCAGCCGCGCATCGGCCTCCCGGCTCAAGACGAGCAGCGGCCGCGCCTCGGCCAGCAGCACCTCGCCGAGCGGCGTCGGCCGGGCGCCATGCCGGCCACGCTCGAACAGCACGCCGCCGACGGAGGATTCCAGCGCCTGGATCTGCTTGGTCAGCGTCGACTGGGTGATGGCGAGCCGGGCCGCCGCCTTGCCATAATGGCCGCTGTCGACCAGCTCGGTGAAGGCGCGCAGCAGCTTCAGATCCATTCCATCTCCGACTAATTTCAGGATAATTTGTCATTTTACAGATGGGACGGACAGGGCGCAAGCTGGCGTCTCCACCAGGGGAGGCGACCATGACGCTCACCGTTTCCACCGTGCAGTTCCAGCACCGGGCCAGTGACAAGGCCTATAACCTCCGGCGCATCGCCGATTTCACCGGCGAGGCGCGGCGGGCCGGCAGCCAGCTCGTGGTTTTTCCCGAGATGTGCATCACCGGCTATTGGCACGTGCCCGAGCTCGACGAGGCCGGCCTTGCCGCGCTGGCCGAGCCGCTGGCCGGGCCGTCGATCGGCGCGGTTGCCGAACTGGCGCGCCGGCACGACATCGCCATCGGCGCCGGCTTTCTCGAGCGCGGCGATGACGGCGCGCTCTACAACGCCTATGCGGTGTGCCTGCCGGACGGCGCGCTGCATTGCCACCGCAAGCTGCACGCCTTCGAACACAAGCTGATATCGAGCGGCGACCGCTACACGGTGTTCGACACGCCCTGGGGCATCCGGGCCGGCATCCTGATCTGCTGGGACAACAACCTGATCGAAAACGCCCGGGCGACGGCGCTGCTGGGCGCCGAACTGCTGATCGCGCCGCACCAGACGGGCGGCTGCAACTCGGTCAGCCCGCATGGCATGAAGCCCATTCCGCTCAAAACCTGGGCGCGCCGCCACGACGATCCGGCCGCCATCGAAGCGGCAATCCGTGGCCCCAACGGCCGAGAGTGGCTGATGCGCTGGCTGCCCTCCCGCGCCCACGACAACGGCCTGTTCCTCGTCTTCAGCAACGGCATCGGTCCGGACGAAGACGAAGTGCGCACCGGCAACGCCATGATCCTCGACCCCTACGGCCGCATCATCGCGGAGACCTGGGCGGCGGCGGACGCCATCGTCACCGCCGATCTCGACCTTGGCTTGCTCGACAGGTGCACGGGGCAGCGGTGGATCAGGGGGCGAAGGCCGGAGCTGTATGGGGTGCTGACGGAGCGGCGGGAGGGGATGCTGGGCGCGCGGGAGGCGCGGTTTTCGGAGAGGGCGACGCGGTAAGGGCGCGCGCAATTGCCGAACTGGTCGGAAGCGGCCCGATCCCGTCGGCTTCGTGGGCGTGCCGCACGAGGTGAAGTGCGATGGCGCTGAGCTGGTCTTCGCCAACATCCACTTGCATGGCGGCCTGACGCTGGTCAGGCGCTTCGTGCCCGCTCTGATCGATCTCGTCTGGACCGGCAAGATCAACCCGGGCAAAGTGTTCAAGTTGGAACTGCCGCTGGCTGAGGTGGCCGAAGCCTGCCGTGCCATGGACGGGCGGCGGGCGATCAAGGCCCTGTTGCGGCCGTGAACAGCGAAGGAGACCGCCATGCCGCATGTTGTCATCAAGATGCACGAGGGCCGGGACGAGGCGCAGAAGCGGCGGATCGCCGAGCTGGTCACGCAGGCGATCATGGAGGGGGCCGGCTGCAAGGAGAGCTCCGTGTCCGTCGCCATCGAGGACGTGCCGGCCGCCGACTGGACCAGCACCGTCTATCGGCCGGAGATCGAGCCGGCGCTCGATCGGCTGTACAAGAAGCCCGGCTACATGCCGGACTGAGGGGGAGGGCGTCCTATATCGGCGCCTTGCTCAATTCTGCCTGAGGTCCTATGCCTTCGCATAGGAAGACAGGTAGATTATATATAGGAAACAGATACATATCCTCCATATAGGTCTGTCATCCTCCGCGAAGGCGGGGGACCTCAGGCCGGAGAGGGCGGGCGGCTGATATCGGCCGATGGGATGCTTGCATCCCCTCGGCGTGGCAGGGGAGGGTGCGCCGCTGAAGACCTCCACAAGGCACGGCGCCTCATGGGCAAGGGGGGGAAGGGCGCCAGCATCGACAGCGCAAATCTCAGAAAAATGGGCCGGCCGCCGCGGAAACCATTCTCACTCCAAAATCGTCGCGAGCCTCGCCAGAACCTCATCCATGACCGTCTCCGGCACGCTTTCCAACTTGCGAGCGTGACGGGAACCGATGTCCAGGGCGTGGGGCTGGTCGCAGCGAACGATGCCGGTCGTCTCTGTCCCGGCTCCCATGAGCGATACGGCAAATCCGGCCGTGCGAGCGAAGTTGCCGCCGCTGGTGATGGGGAGAACCACAGGGGTTTTGGTCAGCCGATTGAATGCTGCCGGAGAGACGATCAACACCGGGCGCAGTCCCCGCTGCTCATGGCCGGCGGTCGGATCGAGCGAGACGAGAAAGATATCGCCGCGCTCCATCACAGCAACTCGTTGCCGATCGGCTTGGCATCGAGCCAGTCGCGATCCTCCGCGGCCAACTCCGCCGCTGGATCGCACTGGGCCAGCAATTCGTCGAGCGTGTATCGCGGCCGGGCTTGCGGCTCGACCACGAGCCGGCCATTGTCCACGGTAAGGCCCACCTTGGCGCCAGCCGTCAGGTGGAGGACGTCGAGCAGCGCCGGCGGCACCGCCAACATGACCGAGCCGCCCACTTTGCGCAGGTTCGTCGTGTGCATATGAGCCTCCAGGAGTTATACATTAATATAACAAGCCGAGCCTTGCCGTTCAAGGAGGAGCGTCGCGCACGGCTCGGTCAGCTGATGATGCGCCGTTTGCGCGGGACGTTCGGGTTGCCGCGCGGCTGTTGGCGATCGCCAATGCGCTGTCGGGCATGAAGCTGGGCCGAGGCGGCACGATCAGCGATTTTCGACCAACCGCTCCCCATGCCGGTCGTCCCAACCGCGCATCACCGCCTCGAACGCCGAGCCTTCGAGCGGCCGATGGAAGAGATAGCCTTGTCCTTGCTCGCACGTCATCGACTGAAGCATCGACAGCTGGGATTCCGTCTCGATGCCCTCGGCCGTAATCGAAAGATTAAGCGACCTGGCCAAGGCAACAATGGCCTGAACGATCGCCTTGTCCTCCTCGTCCTCGCAGATTCCCGTGATGAAGGAACGGTCGATTTTCAACACGTCGATTGGCAGCCGCTTCAAGTAGGCCAGCGACGAATAGCCGGTGCCGAAGTCGTCGACGGCAATCCTGACTCCCAACTCTTTGAGCTTCCATAAGGTTGTGATCGTCGACTCGACGTTTTTCATCAGGGAACTTTCGGTAATCTCCAGCTTGAGGCAGTCGGCGGGGAGATGCGATTGGTCCAGAGCCCCCTTGATTTCATCGAGAAGCGACGGCTGTTGGAACTGCCGCGGCGAGAGATTGACGCTGACCGTCAACGGTGGGGATTTCGGGTATTGCCTTTGCCATGCCGCGACTTGCCGACAGGCCTCCTCCAAAACCCATTTGCCAATCGGAACAATCAGGCCGGACGCCTCCGCAAGCGGTATGAACTCACCGGGCGATATGAGACCGCGAATTGGATGTTGCCACCGAACAAGGGCTTCGACCTCGGTGACGATCCCTCCCGCCAGGGTGACGATCGGCTGATAATAGACAACGAACTGGTTCAAACGCACGGCTTCTCGCAGGTCGTTTTCAAGGACGAAGCGGGCGATCACGTCAGCCTGCATCGAACTGTCGAACACGGCGTATTGAGCTTTTCCGGCGTTCTTTGCCCTGTACATGGCAATATCGGCATCCCGCAGCATGCTTTCCCAGTTCGCAGTCCCAGCATCGGCGATCATGAGACCGATACTGGCTGAAATCACCAACGGGTTGCCATTGCAGTTGAACGGCACCTTGAGGCTCTCGGCAATGCGTTCGGCAATGTCCGTCGCGTCGCTGTCGTTGACGACGAACTCGATCAGCACGACGAACTCGTCGCCGCCCAAGCGGGCTATCGCATTCTCGTTGGGGATCGTGTCTTTTAGGCGGGTGGCGACTTGCTGCAAAAGCTCGTCGCCTACGCTGTGGCCAAGGCTGTCGTTGATCTGTTTGAAGTTGTCCAAATCAAGAAACAGCAGACCAACGCGACCTTGACGACGCGCGCCACGCGACAAGGTCTGTTCCAGACGATCTCGAAACAGCGCCCGGTTTGGCAAGCCGGTGAGCGAATCGTAGAACGCGTGCTGGGTGAGAAGTTCCTCGAGGGCCTTGTGCTCGGTAATGTCCTGCGCCGTCGCCACGATGCCGGCAACGCTCGGTTCGTCCAACCGGTTGCTGAGCACGAGCGATACGTAGCGAGAACTGCCATCTGCCTTTTTGATCCGCAACTCAGTCTTGGCAGTCTTCGATGGCATTCCAAGCAGTGGCGTCCAGAGTTGGCGGTACGCCGCCCGGTCATTGTCATGAATCAGGTCTTCGAGTGACTTGCCTTCAAGATCGCTCGGACTGTAGCCCCATTCTGTTTCCGCAGCCGGACTTTGATAGGTAAGGCAACCGTTAGCTGCGCAAATCAGGATGACGTCCATGGTATTTTGCACGAGGGAGCGAAGCCGCAGTTCACGCTGGGCAACCACGGTTGCCTCACGGATCAGACTGGCTGCCGTATCGTCACGATGACGCTTTAGCAAAAGACCAAAATATACAACAAGAAGAACTCCAGGAACGAACGTTCCAAACATGATGGCCATGACATAGAACTGTGTCGATCGAAGTGTCTCCTGGTGAATCTGCGCATCAGCCAGGTGAGCGCTGGCGGCATCGAAGACGAATTTCTCAATACTATAAAAGAGGGGGTCAATTTCCTCGCCGTCTATTTTCAAGACTAGCTCTGCATCTTTGGAGTCGACCGCATCGAACATTCGTTTGATTGCGCCTAGATAAGGATCATGTATTGCCAGTACGTGATCAATCACAGCAACGTCGGCGCCCAACTCCCTTGCTCGTCCGAGGGCCGCGACAAGCGACGATGCCGCCTGCTGATGCTGGGAGAGAATCTGCTTGCCGGGTTCTAGCCGGTATTTCCGCTCAAGCGATTCCTCGGATGCAACGGCGTATCGGGCGGCCTGGAAAGCTTCACTCACCAGCGTGTCATGCCGGGCCAGCTCCCCGACATGGTATGACCAACCAACACCGGCCAGGGCACATGCTGCGAGTGCAACGAGCAGGATGACCAGGGCAGTGGCTATTGCCCGCGCTCCCCAAGATCCCGTCATTACAAAGGGTAAATTGCGCGAATTGACGGCGCGAACAGCATTCCCCGGGACACGCATCGAAGCGGACCTTATTTTGATGAGATCACGCTAATTCCGAGACGTGAATTAACGGTCAACTTTCAGTAGCTCATGTTTGTACTCTCTCCGCCGAATTGGAGCGCTAAGACCATCGTGGGATGCCCCGGCGGCGATTTGTCGTTTGAGTATCCGAGCGGAGTGAAACGAGGATCGAAGAGACGATGCTTTGCGTACATGGATTTATGGAGCCAATAATTCTTCAATGAGATCGAATAGAACACTAGATATACTTTGTATAAAATATAATTGAGGCCATCATCAAGCGGCTGTGCGTCGGAAATGGGTAGTCATTTCGGGTCGGTAGCGGATGTTGCGTCCTCTTGTCGCTTCCGTTTGGTCAAAGCCGGTGAGTTTCGTCGGAGCACCGCATAGGTTAAGCTCGACGGATCTGAACGATACGTCGCTCATCTCACCTGAGCGCGGCCGCTCCGGCGCGGTCCGTTGCCGGGGCTGCTTGATCTCGTTTCAGGTTTGGGATGAGCATTTTAAGGCAGCGGCGGGCGATCAAGGCACTGTTGCGCGTGCAATCAGCGAAGGAGACCGCCATGCCGCATGTTGTCATCAAGATGATCGAGGGCCGGGATGAGCCGCAGAAGCAGCGGATCGCCGAGCTGGTCACGCAGGCGATCATGGAGGGGACCGGCTGCAAGGAGAGCTCCGTGTCCGTCGCCATCGAGGACGTGCCGGCCGCCGACTGGACCAGCGTCGTCTATCGGCCGGAGATCGAGCCGGCGCTCGACCGGCTGTACAAGAAGCCCGGCTACACGCCGGACTGAGGGGGAGGGCGTCCTATATCGGCGCTGAGCTCAATTCTGCCTGAGGTCCTCGCCTGCGCGAGGATGACAGGTGAATTATATATAGGAAACAGATCTATAGCGGCTCGCGCGCTTCCATCACGTTGTCATCCCCGCGTGAGAAGGGGACCTCGGGCCGAAAGGGGCGAGGGGGCGGATATCGGTCTCGGCTGTCCGGGGCGCCATATCGGCCGGTGAGGGACTATCCGTCTGAGCCTCTGAAGACAGAGGCCCCACTCACCCCTGCTCGACCATCTCCGGCTGCTTCTCCCTCACCGCCTTGGCGCTCGCCGCGATGAACGAGGCGATGACCGCCTCCGCGATGGCCATGAAGTTGGCGGAGGCGCCGTCGGGGCCGACGCTGCGCCTATTCACCCTTGCGCCTTCCAGCAGCAGGGCAAGGGTGTCGGCCAGTTTTTCGGCGTCGGCGATGCCGGCGGCGTGGCAGAGGGCCACCAGACGGTCGCGCTGCTCGCGCTTGAAGGTTTCCACCACCAGACGGGCCGGGTGGTCG
>JAGSYU010000257.1 GCA_018262575.1 Pseudomonadota bacterium
CGTGATCATGCTCGTCGTGTTCTTCGGTCGGCATTTCGTGCTGATCTTCGCGGCGATCGGCGCCATCGAGTGGCTGGACATGGCGCGTATCGTGCGCGGGCAGACGCTGTCGCTGAAACGGCGCGAGTTCGTCGAGGCGGCGCATGCTATGGGGTTGTCCAACTGGCAGATCATCCGCCGGCACGTCATCCCCAACACCATCGGCCCGGTCGTGGTGTTCGTCACCGTGCTGGTGCCGAAGGTCATCCTGCTCGAGAGCTTCCTGTCGTTCCTGGGCCTCGGCGTGCAGGAGCCGATGACCTCGTGGGGATCGCTGATCGCCGAGGGCACCACGGGCATGCAGTATGTGCCGTGGCTGCTGATCTACCCGGCCATTTTCTTCGTGGTGACACTGTTCGCCCTCAACTTCATCGGCGACGGCCTGCGCGACGCCCTTGATCCGAAGGACCGCTGACATGGCCGATACGCTTCTCGATATTCGCGGCCTCAACGTCCGCTTTTCGACGCCGACCGGTGACGTCCACGCGGTGAAAGGCATCGATCTCAAGGTCAACAAGGGCGAGACGCTGGCCATCGTCGGCGAGAGCGGCTCGGGCAAGAGCCAGACCATGATGGCCATCATGGGCCTCCTGGCGGCCAACGGCCGCGCCGAGGGATCGGCCAAGTTCCAGGGTCAGGAGATGATCGGCCTGCCGCTGAGCAAGCTGAATCGCATCCGAGGCGCCAAGATCACCATGATCTTCCAGGAGCCGATGACCTCGCTCGACCCGCTCTACAAGATCGGCAAGCAACTCGCCGAGCCGATGATGCGCCACCGCGGCCTCTCGGCCAAGGCGGCGCGGGCGCGAGCGATCGACCTGTTGAAGCTCGTGAAGATCCCCGATCCCGAGCGCCGCGTCGACAGCTACCCCTATGAGATGTCAGGTGGCCAGCGCCAGCGCGTGATGATCGCCATGGCGCTGGCCAACGATCCGGAACTGCTGATCGCCGATGAGCCGACCACGGCGCTCGACGTCACCATCCAGGCGCAGATCCTGGAGCTGCTCGCCGAGCTGAAGCAGCGGATCGGCCTGGCCATCGTGTTCATCAGCCACGACCTCGGCATTGTTCGTCGCTTCTCGGACCGGGTCGCCGTGATGCGCACTGGCGAAGTGGTGGAAACCGGCACGGTGGCCGACATCTTCGCCAACCCCAAGCACCCCTATACCCAGATGCTGCTGGCCGCCGAGCCGACCGGCCGCAAGGCGCCGCCGCCCGACGACGCGCCGGTGCTGCTTGAGGGAAGGGACGTCGACGTCCGCTTCTCCATGGGCGGTGGCTTCATGGGCGGCAAGAAGCTCGACATCCACGCCGTCGACCACGTCGACATTCGCCTCAAGGAAGGCCAGACGATCGGCATCGTCGGCGAGAGCGGGTCGGGCAAGTCGACGCTGGGGCGGGCGCTGTTGCGCCTCAACCACGGCACCGGCGCCATCCGCTTTGGAACCGACGACATTTCCGAGGCGAGCCGCCAGGAGATGCGCCGCCACCGCCGGCAGATGCAGCTCGTCTTCCAGGATCCATTCGGTTCGCTCAGCCCGCGCATGACCGCCGGGCAGATCGTCACCGAAGGCCTTCTGGTCCACGAACCGCAGCTCAGCAAATCGGACCGCGACCTGCGGGCCATCAAGGCCTTCCTGGAAGTCGGCCTCGAACCGGCAACGCGCAACCGCTATCCGCACGAGTTCTCGGGCGGCCAGCGCCAGCGCATCGCCATCGCCCGGGCTATCATCCTGAAGCCGCAGGTGGTGGTGCTGGACGAGCCGACGTCGGCGCTCGACCGCTCGGTGCAGAAGCAGATCGTCGAGCTGCTGCGCGACCTGCAGGCCAAGCACGACCTCAGCTATCTGTTCATCAGCCACGATCTGGCGGTCGTCAGGGCGCTGTCGGACTACATTGTCGTCATGAAGGGCGGTAAAATCGTCGAGGAAGGGTCGACCGACCAGATCTTCGACGCGCCGCGCGAGGATTATACCCGCGAACTGATGGCCGCCGCCTTCGGCAAGTGACGACCAACTGAGCCACTGAAAAGCGAAGGCCGGGCTCGCGCCCGGCCTTTTGCGTCAGCTCCAGGAAAACAGACAGAGAAGGTTCAGCCTTCCGCCGCCCGCGCCTGCGTTTCCTTGATGTCGGTGAAGCGGATTTTCGGCCATTTCTCCTTGATGTAGTTGAAGGCGTAGCCGGAGGTGGCGAGCAACACGGGATCACCGTCGACATCGTCGGCCATGCCCGAGCGATTGCCGTTCTGGAAGTCGGTCACATCCTGTTTCTCGCCAGCCAGCCAGCGCGCCATGTTGTACTGGCTGACCTCAAAGCCGACCTCGAGACCGTATTCCTGCTCAAGCCGCCCCTGCAGCACGTCGAGCTGCAGCGCGCCGACAAAGCCGACCAGGGCCGGCGAACCGTCGACCGGCCGGAACACTTGCACGACGCCTTCCTCGGCGAGCTCCTGCAAGGCCTGCTTCAGCTTCTTGGCCTTCATGGCGTCTTCCAGGCGGACGCGGCGCAGGATTTCCGGCGCGAAGCTCGGCACACCGACGAAGGCGAGGTTCTCGCCCTCGGTCAGCGTGTCGCCGATCTTGAGGGTGCCGTGGTTGGGGATGCCCACCACGTCGCCGGCCCAGGCTTCGTCGGCGATCTGGCGGTCCTGGGCGAAGAAGAACTGCGGCGCGGTGAGGCCGATGGTCTTCTGCGTCCGGACGTGCTTGACCTTCATGCCGCGGGTGAGCTTGCCCGAGCACAGGCGCACGAAGGCGATGCGGTCGCGGTGGTTGGGGTCCATGTTCGCCTGGATCTTGAAGACGAAGGCGGTCATCTTCGGCTCCTCGGCCTTGACCACCCGGCTCGACGCCGCCTGATCGCGCGGGGGAGGGGCGTAGGCGGCGAGGCCGTCCAGAATGTCCTTGATGCCGAAATTGCGCAACGCCGACCCCCAGAAGACCGGCGTCAGGTGCCCCTCGCGGAAGGACTGGAGGTCGAAGGCATTGGTGCCGTCGGCAGCCAGATCGATGCCCTCCCGGAGGTCGGTCAGGTAGCGTTCCTTGAGGAGCGCATCCAGCTCTTCGTCGCCGATCTCGTCGCGGTGGTCGTCACCCTTCTCGTTCATCAGGCGTGTCTGACGGCGCTTGAGATCGTAGGTGCCGATGAAGTCCTTGCCCGAGCCGACCGGCCAGGTGATCGGTGCCGTATCGAGGGCCAGCGTCTTTTCGATCTCGTCCAGCGTTTCGAACGGGTCGCGGGCCTCGCGGTCGAGCTTGTTGATGAAGGTGACGATGGGGATGTCGCGCATGCGGCAAACTTCGAACAGCTTGCGTGTGCGGTCCTCGATGCCCTTGGCCGCGTCGATCACCATGATGGCGCTGTCGACGGCGGTCAGCGTGCGGTAGGTGTCCTCGGAGAAGTCCTCGTGGCCGGGCGTGTCGAGCAGGTTGAAGACGTTGCCGCCATACTCGAAGGTCATCACCGAGGTGACGACGGAGATGCCGCGGTCG
>JAGSYU010000026.1 GCA_018262575.1 Pseudomonadota bacterium
TTCGCCGATTGGCCGGGAAACAACCGGATCGAATCCTTGCGGAACCTTGCAGGCGACGACCGGCTTGGCATGCTGTTCCTGTTCCCTGGCCTCGACGTGTTCATGCGGATCAACGGGCGCGGCCGCGTCACCGACGATGCGACGCTTTGTGCCCATTTGGCCGAAGGCAGCAAAACACCCAAGACCGCTGTCGTCGTGACCGTGGACGAAGTGCTGTTCCATTGCGGGAAGGCGGTAAACCGGGCGCGGCTATGGGATCCGGCGTCTCGGATCGACCGCAGGAGTCTGCCAACGCCTGGGCAAATGCTGGCCGCCATGACCCAGCAGGACGCAACCGTCGCCGAGGCGATCGACGCGCACTACGATCATGCGGTGCGGACCGACCTTTACGGCTGACGGAAGGCCTGCCGCCTGACACGAACGGCGTTGCAAGCCGCCCTGCGCGGTTTTCCAGGCCTCCCGAATTCGGAGCGCCAGCGGTCTGCACCGTCCGCCTGTCGGCTTCTCACTCCGGCTTGGGCTGCGGCAGCATGGGGAGCTTGGGATCGCGCGGCGATTCGCCGTCGAGGAGATCGCTGGGATCGGCGGCCTTGGCAGCCGGGGCGTCGGCATCGGCGTCCGGCGGCAGGTCGACGGCATCCGGGTCCTTGGTATCAACGTCCGCCTTGCCTGCTGCTGCCTTCGCCCGTTCCAGTTTCCGCCATTTCGCGACGTTGCGGTTATGTTCGGTGAGGTTGGCCGCGAAGATATGGCCACCTGTGCCGTCGGCGACGAAATAGAGATCCTTGGTGTTGGACGGATTGGCCACCGCCTTCAGCGCGGCGCGCCCTGGATTGGCGATCGGTCCCGGCGGCAGGCCGTTGACGTGGTAGGTGTTGTAGGGCGTCGCCTTGTCGATGTCGGAACGGGTGATCGGCCGGCCGAGCGTGCCGGCGCCACCGACGAGACCGTAGATGATCGTCGGGTCCGACTGCAGGCGCATGTTGCGTTCGAGGCGGTTGAGGAACACCGAGGCGACCCGCGGCCGTTCTTCGGCCTTGCCGGTTTCCTTTTCGACGATCGAGGCCAGCGTCACCAGTTTCTGCGGGTCGGAGAACGGCAGGTCGCGGTCGCGGCCCTCCCAGATGCCGTCGAGCACCTTGGCATGGGCGGCCTGCATCTGCTCGAGGATCTGGCTGCGCGGGGCGCCGCGCGTAAAGCTGTAGGTCTCCGGCAGCAGCGTGCCTTCGGCCGGCACGGCAACCTCGCCGGTGAGGAACTCATTCTGCTTCAGGCGGTTGACGATCTGCTCAGACGTGAGGCCCTCGGGGAAGGTGATCTGATGCAGAATCGCCTTGCCCGACACCAGCATGTTCATGGCACCGCGCATGCTGATGCCGGCGGGGAAGGCATATTCGCCCGCCTTCAGCCGGCCCTGCTGCTGGTAGGCGCGCACACCGCCGATGAAGATATAGTGGCCGAGCATGTCATAGGGGCTCTCAATGACCCCCTCGGTCTCCAGGATATCGGCGATACGGGCGAGGCCAGAATCGGCGGGTATGGCGACGATCTTCTCTTCGGTGAGCGGGCCGGGCTTTTCGAACTCACCCTTGCCCCAGTAAAGCAGCGCGCCGGTGGTGAGGACGCCGAGCAACAGCAGCGTCACCAGGCCGTTCATGATCACGACGATCGGATTGCGAGCCGAACGCGAGCGCGGCAATGGCGGCGCCTGCTCAGGCGCCAACGCTTCGCGCGGACTCTTGGGATTGAGCCGCGTCTTCATCCCGTCGGTGGTATCGGTAACGTCCTGCCTGTCGTCCATGGGCCATAGGTCTCTTCGTGGGGCCGAGATCCGCTACTTCCGCTCAAGAATGTGGCGGTAGCGCGGAACGGCGGCCGTCGAGGCGCACAGCCGGGGAGGCATGGCGTCTTCCTGGCCCGTTTTGGGCGAGCTTCCAAGCAACACGCCCCCTTTGGCCTTGGCAAGCGCCGCTTTGACGATTGCCACAGCTTTCGCCGTCCGAATCAAACGGCCCGCTGGACGGTTGGATCCGGCGGGCCGTTTTTTGCCTCAGTTGCCGGCGGGCCTCCGGCCCTCGGCTTCCGCTTCGCGCGGCGCCGCTTGGCGCCAGAAGCCGCTTACGCAGCTTCTTGTTTTCCGCCTCAGTTGCCGGCGGGCCTCCGGCCCTCGGCTTCCGCTTCGCGCGGCGCCGCTTGGCGCCGGAAGCCGCTTACGCAGCTTCTTGTTTCTTGCCTCAGTTGCCGGCCGGTCTCAGCCCTCGAAGGCCTTGATGATCAGCGAGGCGTTGGTGCCGCCGAAACCAAAGGAGTTGGAGAGCGCGTAACGCAGCTTCTTCTCCTTGGCCTTGTGCGGCACGAGGTCGATCGGCGTCTCGACGTTGGGATTGTCAAGGTTGATGGTCGGCGGCAGGATGCTGTCACGGATGGCAAGCGTCGTATAGATCGCCTCGATGGCGCCCGCGGCGCCGAGGAGATGGCCGGTCATCGATTTGGTCGAGGACATGGCCAAACTCTTCGCCGCCTCGCCGAATACCCGCTCGACAGCGCCGACCTCGATGCCGTCGGCCATGGTCGAGGTACCGTGGGCGTTGACGTAGCCGATCTCGTCCGGGGAGATCTTGGCGTGGCGAAGGGCGGCCTTCATGCAGCGGAAGGCGCCATCGCCGTCCTCGGAAGGCGCGGTGATGTGGTAGGCATCGCCCGACATGCCGTAGCCGACGATCTCGCCATAAATGGTGGCGCCGCGCTTCTTGGCGTGCTCCAGCTCCTCGACGACGACCACGCCAGCGCCTTCGCTCATCACGAAACCGTCGCGGTCGCGGTCATAGGGGCGCGAGCCCAGTTCCGGCCGGTCGTTGAAGGCGAAGCAGAGCGCCTTCATGGAAGCGAAGCCGGCAAGCGACAGGCGGCAGACCGGGCTTTCCGAACCGCCGGCCAGCATGACGTCGGCCTCGTCGTTGGCGATCAGCCGCGCCGCGTCGCCGATGGCGTGCGTGCCGGTCGAACAGGCGGTGACCACCGAAGAGTTCGGGCCCTTGTAGCCGTGGGCGATGGAGATGTAGCCGGCAGTGAGGTTGATCAGCCGACCGGGAATGAAGAAGGGCGAGACGCGGCGTGGCCCCTTGTCGCGCAGCGTATAGCCTGCCTCGACGATGCCGTTGATGCCGCCGATACCGGAGCCGACGAGTACGCCCGACCGTACCTGGTCGTCATAGTCAGTCGGCTTCCAGCCGCTGTCCGCGACCGCCTGACGGGCGGCCTCGAGCGAGAAGATGATGAAATCGTCGACCTTGCGCTGGTCCTTGGGATCCATGGCGAGGTCGGGATTGAAGGTGCCGCCGGTACCATCGCCACGCGGAATGAGTCCGGCGATCTGGCAGGCAATATCATCGACGGGGAAGGTGTCGATGCGGCGGATTCCGCTCTTGCCGGCCTTGATGGCAGCCCAGTTGTGCTCGACACCGCAGCCGAGCGGCGTAACCATGCCGAGACCGGTGATGACGACTCGTCTCATTTGGACGAGAGCCTCCCTGTTGGTCGTCTCCGCCGGGTCCGCAGCCGCCATAGGGAGGACACGCGCAACGGGACGCAATTGACGGAGCAGAGGGACCGTTCAGCCGGTTGGGCCGACCAAAAACGCCGCCGGCCAGACGGCCGACGTCAGTCCCGCAAATGCGTTGCCAAGCAAAGGAAGCAGCTCCTCAAGGAGGAACTGCTTCCTTGCCGAACACATCGGGAAATCAGGCTGTCGCCTTCTCAAGGAACCTGACGGCATCGCCAACCGTCAGGATCGTCTCGGCGGCATCATCGGGGATCTCGACGCCGAAGGCTTCTTCAAAGGCCATGACCAATTCGACGGTGTCGAGCGAGTCGGCACCCAGGTCTTCGATGAAGGAGGCTTCGAGAACCACCTTGTCGGCATCCACGCCGAGATGGTCGATAACGATGTTCTTCACCTTATCAGCGACTTCGCTCATGTTCACGGATCCTTATCAGTCCAAATCCATTGCCGAACGGGACGTCGGCCGCTCACCACCCTGCCTCGCGTCAGCGATGCCACGGCGGCGAAGACCGGCTACCGAAGGTGTCGAGCATGCCAGTGCCTGACGGCACCCCCCGGTTGGTCCGATCACCCGCCCCCGGGGGTCGAACAAGTCCGAAGCCCCTCGGAAATCGTGGCGATCTCAGCCTATGCTCGTGCTCACGACCTTGGTGCGGGTCCTCGGACGGTTCCCGATCAGATCGCGGGCTTGGTAACACACTTCGTCCCAGATGACTAGCGGCCCCTCACGAAACCGCCGTTGATCGCGAACGGTTCCTTCACCATTCGCGAAACCGAAAAAACATGGACAAGGCTGGACATGTCGTGCCCAGCCGGCCCGTCAGATCATCGCCATGCCGCCGTTGACGTGCAGCGTCTGGCCAGTGACATAGGCGGCCTCGCGGCTCGCCAGATAGACGCAGGCGGCAGCGATTTCCTCGGAGGTGCCAAGCCGCCCCATCGGAACTGAGGCGAGCGTGCCTTCCTTTTGCTTGTCGCTGAGCGCGTCGGTCATCGCGGTCTCGATGAAGCCGGGCGCCACGCAGTTGGCGGTGATGCCACGCGTCGCCACCTCGGCGGCCAGCGCCTTGGTCATGCCGATCATGCCGGCCTTGGCGGCGGCATAGTTTTCCTGGCCGGGATTGCCGGTAACGCCGACGATGGACGTGATGCCGATGATGCGGCCGAAGCGGCGCTTCATCATGCCCTTGACGGCCGTGCGGGCAAGGCG
The DNA here is from genome assembly GCA_018262575.1 of Pseudomonadota bacterium. Classification (GTDB taxonomy): domain Bacteria; phylum Pseudomonadota; class Alphaproteobacteria; order Rhizobiales; family Pleomorphomonadaceae; genus Pleomorphomonas. The sequence continues at coordinate 4,773 of JAGSYU010000026.1, forward strand.
GACGCCGGACGTGAGGTTGACCTCGATCACCTGGTCCCAGTCCTCGTCCTTCATGCGGACGAACGGGCCGTCGCGGGTGATGCCGGCGTTGTTGACGAGAATATCGACCTGGCCGAGGGCGGCTTCAGCGTCTTTGAACAGACGGTCGACGTCGGCCCGGTCCGAAAGGTTGGCGGCGACGACGTGGGCGCGGCTGCCCAGGCGGCCGGCCAGTTCCTCGAGCGGGGCGAGACGGGTGCCGGAGAGGACCACCTGCGCACCCTGCGCATGCAGTGCCGTGGCGATTGCCCCGCCGATACCGCCGGAGGCGCCAGTCACCAGCGCGGTCATTCCAGTCAAGTCGAACATGGCTTTCCACCTCGTTCCTGCGACCAGCCGGTTGTCGCCGGCATCTTGCTTGACGGCCTGACACCACGTCGGCCGCGCCAAGTCAAGCGCCAACCGCCGGTTTTCCCATATTTGCCGGCCGCCTGGTCCCCCATCCGACCAAAGACTGCTGACGCGGATGGATGCATCCGACGCTAATGTGGGACCGTCAAGCAAGGAGAGAGCCATGACCGCAGAGACGCCTTTTTCCACCGTATCGATGATCGCGCTCGGCGTTGCCGATCTTGCCCGCGCGCGCGCCTTCTACGAAGCGCTCGGCTTTACGGCCGGGCCTAGTTCGGGCGACCACATCGTGTTCTTTCAGATCGGCGCGCTGGTGCTGTCGCTGTTTCCGCGGACGCTGCTTGCCGAGGATGCCGATGTGGCCGACGACGGCCATGGCTTCGACGGGATGACGCTCGCCCACAACTACGCCTCGGAGGAAGCCGTGGACGCGGCGATGGCGCATGCGCTCGCCTCTGGCGCGAGCCTGAAGAAGACGCCGCAGAAGGTGTTCTGGGGCGGTTACTCGGGCTATTTCGCCGATCCCGACGGCCATCTCTGGGAAGTCGCCTTCAACCCCTTCGTCAAGGTTGACGATCGTGGCATAGTGACGCTCTGAACCCGAAACCAAGGAGTGTCCCCGATGGCCATCGACGGCAAGACCGACGCCGACATCACCCGCATCCTCGAGGAGACGCGGACCATCGCCGTGGTCGGCGCCAGCCAGAACCCGGCGCGCGCCGTCTACGGTGTGATGGGGTTCCTGATCGGGCGTGGGTATGAGGTCTATCCGATCAATCCTGGCTTGGCGGGGCAGGAACTGCAAGGGCGGACAGTCTACGCCAGCCTGGCCGACGTGCCGGCCGAGATCGATATGGTCGACGTGTTCCGTAATTCCGAGGCGGCTGGCGACACCGTCGACGAGGCGCTGGCGCTGGCGGTGCTGCCAAAGACCATCTGGTTGCAGCTTGGCGTCATCAACGAGGCAGGCTTCGACAGAGCCGAGGCAAAGGGCGTCAAGGTGGTGATGGACCGCTGCCCGGCCATCGAGGGGCCGAGGCTCGGCGTTTAGCATGCGGTTGGCGCGGTGGTCTTACCGGCCGCGCCTCACCTTGCCCATTTGCTCCTTGCGCTCGCGGTCCTTGCGGGCCTTGGCAGCGCGCATGGCGCCGGCGCGACCGAGCGGCCGACCGGCGCTGCCCTCCGACACCATCTCGAAGCGCAGGGCGCCGGCGAACGGCGCCGCCTCGACGAGCCGGACCTCGACGGTGTCACCAAGCCGGTAGGTCTCGCCGGTCTTCGAGCCGATCAGCGCATGCCGCGCTTCATCGAAGGCGAAGTAATCGGCACCCAGCTTCGAGATGGGGATGAAGCCGTCGGCGCCGGTCTCGTCGAGCCGGATGAACAGACCCGCCTTGGTGACGCCGGAGATACGCCCCCGGAAGATGGCCCCGACGCGGTCGGACAGCCAGCCGGCAATCAGCCGGTCGATGGTTTCGCGCTCGGCCTGCATGGCGCGCCGTTCGGCGGCCGAGATGTCCTCGGCGACGCGTGGCAGCGTCTCCTCGGCGCCATCGGGCAGGCCACCCTCGCCGAGGCCGAGGGCGGTGATCAGCCCGCGATGAACGACGAGATCGGCGTAGCGACGAATGGGCGAGGTGAAATGGGCGTATTTCCTGAGATTGAGGCCGAAGTGACCGATGTTGACCGGCGAGTACTCGGCCTGGCTCTGCGAGCGCAGCACCACTTCGTTGACGAGATAGGCCTGCGGCGTGCCCTGCACCCGCTCGAGGATGCGGTTGAACAGCTCCGGCTCGAGATTGCCCTGCTTGGCGATCTTCATGTCGAGTGTTGCCAGGAACTCGCGCAGGGATTCCAGCTTGGCGAGCGAGGGTTGGTCGTGGATACGGTAGAGGAGCGGAGTCCGGCGTTTTTCCAGCGTTTCGGCGGCCGCCACGTTGGCCTGGATCATGAACTCCTCGATCAGCCGGTGGGCGGCGAGCCGTTCCGGGGTGACGATGCGGTCGACGGTGCCGTCGGGTTTCAGCAGCACCTTGCGCTCGGGCAGGTCGAGATCGAGCGGCCCGCGTGCGTCGCGGGCGGCGGCGAGCATGTCATAGGCGGCCCAGAGCGGCCGCAGCACGCTGTCGAGGATCGGGCCGGTGTGATCGTTCGGGGTGCCGTCGATCGCCGCCTGCGCTTCGACGTAGGAGAGCTTGGCCGCTGAGCGCATCATGATGCGGTGGAAGGTGTGGCTCTTCTTGCGGCCGTTGGCATCGAACACCATGCGCACGGCGACGGCCGGACGGTCGACGCCTTCCTTCAGCGAGCAGAGGTCGTTGGAGATCTTTTCCGGCAACATGGGGATGACGCGGTCTGGGAAGTAGACCGAGTTGCCGCGCTTCAGCGCCTCGCGATCGAGGTCCGAGCCGGGGCGGACGTAGGCGGCAACGTCGGCGATGGCGACGGTGATGACATAGCCGGCGGCATTGTGCGGATCGTCGTCGGGAACTGCATGGACGGCGTCGTCGTGGTCCTTGGCGTCCGGCGGGTCGATGGTGACAAGGGGGAGGGCGCGCCAATCCTCACGGTCGACCATCGTAGCGGGCTTTGCCGCGTCCGCCTCACGGATCACCGCCTCGGGGAAAACATGCGGGATGTCGTTGGCGTGGATGGCGATCATCGACACCGCCTTTTCCGAGCGGAGATTGCCGATGGTCTCGCGCACACGGGCGCGAGACAGGCCGAAGCGGCCGGAGCGGATGATGTCGACGGAGACGAGATCGCCATCCTGCGCCGTGCCAACATCGGCCGCGTCGATGACCAGTTCCTCATACTGCTTCTTGGAGATCGGCAGGAGGCGGGCGCCACCGTCGGTGACGCGCAAGATGCCGAGCACGCCGGTCGGCTTCTTTTCCAGCACCTTCATGACGCGAAGGCCGGCACGGGCAAGGCCCTCGTAACCCTCCGGCAGATCGACGACACGAGCCAGCACACGGTCGCCGAGGCCAGCGGCCGGTCCGTGCTCACCGCGTCGGCGGCGTACGGCGACCACCACGAAGCGGGGCCTTGGCCCCTGGTCGGCGTCCCATTCGGCTGGTTCGGCGTAGACATCGCCGTCGCGGTCGCGACTGACGATGTCGCAGGTCAGTACGGACGGCAACGCGCCCGGCTCGGCAAACCGGCGCTGGCGACGCTCGATGAGACCCTCGCCCTCAAGCTCCTTGAGGATACGCTTCAGAACGACGCGTGCCTCGCCATGCACCTCGAAGGCGCGGGCGATATCGCGCTTCGTCCCTTTGGCAGGATGTTCCGCGATGAAGCGGAGGATCGCCTCGCGGGTCGGAGTGGCGGGTTCGTCGGTCGGGCGGAGCTTGCGGGCCAAGCGGGTCTTCCCTGCGGTTTGAGGAGTTTGCGACATAGACCACAGATGGAGATGCAAGACCAGCCGCGCAATCAGCCGGCGGGGAAAGCCCGACAGGGAACGATATCAGGGCCTGTCGGCTCTGCGGCGGCGGTGGGGCAGAGGCGGCGGGTCGGCGCTCCAGACCACTTCGTCGCCCTCGACAATGCCAGCCGTGGCGGGTTCCGAGGCGAGGCAGACGCGGCTGCGACCGGTTGCCTTGGCGGACTCGAGCGCCGCGTCGACGGCGGCGAAGGCCTGCGCGAAGGCGGTGGAGGCCGGCACCTCGACGATGCCGGCCGAAGCCGTCAGGCAGACCGGCTTTTCCAGCGTGCCGAGGTCGGTGCTTTCGAACCTCGCCAGCAGAGCCAGGACCTGCGCCCGGGCTTCGGCGACGGTGCACTGGGTAGCCAACACGGTGAATTCGGTACCGTCGGTGCGATATATGGTGCCGAGATTGCCGAGCTCCTCGGCAATCAGCCGGGCGGCACGGATCAGGATCCGGTCGCCGACGACATGGCCATAGCGCTCGTTCACCGTCTTGAAGCGGTCGAGCGACAGTAGGATCAGCAGGCGTTCGCCCTCCGATCCAGAGTCGTAATCAATGGGCAGTGAGGCTCGGTTCTTGAGGCCGGTGAGGCTGTCGGCGAGGCTCTGCTCGATCAGTCTGGTCTTGATCCGGTGGTGGTCGAGACGTGCCTCTCCGACATAAAGGCCAATCGGATAGGCGATCAGGGCGACAACGCAAATGGTGATCGCCCAGCCGCGAAACAGGTTGAGCCAACCGTGAAAAGCGAGCAGTTGAAAGGCGGAATCCGCCGCCATGGCAAGGACGAAGCAGATCGTGACGAAGCGGAAAGCTAATATCCTGACGTCGCGCCCGGAGTGAACGGGTCGGTTGAGCAACGTCCGTAGGATCTCACCATACATTATCGTTCTTCTAGACCACTGAACGAGGGGACAACCGCCATCGTTCAACAGTATAGGTAGACTGTAAGGATTCGGACAATACAAACGATAAAGTTTTAACGGTCGGCTATCGGCTCGCTGAGTTTTGCAATTTTAAAGTGCAAATCTCAGGCAGACTTTTCCTTGGTCGTCTTGGGCTTGGCGGTCGTCTTCTTCGTGCCTTTGGCGGTTGCTGCGGCCTTCGGCGCTGCCTTCTTCTTGCTCTCGGCGTCCTTTCCAGCGGTCGCTTTCACGCTGGCTTTGGCAGCCTTGGCGGGCTTGCCCTTGGATGGCGCCTTGGCAGCCTTGTCGGCAATCATCGCGATTGCTTCTTCAAGCGTCACCGTCTGCGGGTCCTTGCCGCGCGGCAGGGTGGCGTAGATCTTACCCCAGGCGACATAAGGACCGTAGCGGCCATCACGGACGGTAATTTCGCCGCCGGATGCCGGATGCTCGCCGAAACTCTTGAGGGCAGCCGGCGTCGCGCGGGCGCCGCCACGCTCCTTCTTTTCGGCGAGGACGGTAACGGCGCGGTTGAGACCGACGTCGAACACTTCGTCGACCGAGGAAAGGTTGGCATAGGTGCCGTCATGGCTGACATAGGGGCCGTAACGGCCGATGTTGGCCTCGATCAGCTTGCCGGTTTCCGGATGATTGCCGACAGCGCGTGGCAGCGACAGCAGTCGGCAGGCAGCCGCAAGGTCGAGGCTCTCGACCGTCCAGCCCTTGGGCAGCGAAGCGCGCTTCGGCTTGGCATCCTCGCCGAGCTGGACGTAGGGGCCAAAGCGGCCCGACCGCAGCGTGACGTCAAGGCCGGTTTCCGGATCGGCGCCGAGCAGCTTGACGCCGCCTTCGCCGAGCGCGGGGTCGGCGTCGCTGTCGCCGCCCAGCTGGCGGGTATAGCGGCACTCCGGATAGTTGGAGCAGCCGATGAACGAGCCGAAGCGGCTGAGCTTCAGCGACAGCCGGCCATCGCCGCACGTGGGGCAGGAGCGCGGGTCGGACCCATCGCCCCGGTCCGGAAAGATATGGGCGGCGAGATCGTCGTTCAGCGCGTCGATGACCTCGGCGACGCGCAACTCCTTCACCTCGCCGATGCGGGTGTTGAAGTCTTTCCAGAAGCGGCGCAGCACCTCGCGCCATTCGGCCTCGCCGGCCGAAATACGGTCGAGATCTTCTTCGAGGCTGGCGGTGAAGTCATACTCGACGTAGCGCGTGAAGAAGCTCTCGAGGAAGGCGGTGACGATACGGCCCTTGTCGGACGGGACGAGTCGCTTTTTGTCGATCGTCACGTAATCGCGGTCGCGCAGCGTGGCGAGCGTCGACGCGTAGGTGGACGGGCGGCCGATGCCGAGCTCTTCCATCTTCTTGACCAGCGTCGCCTCGGTGTAACGCGGCGGTGGCTCGGTAAAATGCTGGCTGGCCGAGGCCGACTTGCGCAATAGCGCATCGCCGACCGACAGCGGTGGCAGGCGGGAGCCGTCCTCGTCTTCCTCGTCGTCGCGGCTTTCCTGATAGAGCGCCAGGAAGCCGTCGAATTTCAAAACCGATCCGGTGGCCCTGAGACCGGCGGCGGCGCCACCGCTCTTTGCGGTGATGTCGACGGTGGTGCGCTCGAAATCGGCGCTCTGCATCTGGCTGGCGATGGTGCGCTTCCAGACCAGTTCGTAGAGGCGCGCCTCATCGGCTTCGAGGTGACGGGCCACCGTATTCGGCAGGCGAGACAGCTCGGTCGGGCGGATGGCCTCGTGCGCCTCCTGGGCGTTCTTGGCCTTGGTGGAGTAGAAGCGCGGCTTTTCCGGCAGATAGCGCTCGCCATATTCCTGGGCGATCACCCGACGAGCGGCGTTGACGGCCTCCGGGGCGATCTGGACGCCGTCGGTCCGCATATAGGTGATGAGGCCGACCGTCTCGCCGCCGATGTCGGCGCCCTCGTAGAGGCGCTGGGCCACCTGCATGGTGCGCTGCGCCGAGAAACCGAGCTTGCGCGAGGCCTCCTGCTGCAGCGTCGAGGTGGTGAAGGGCGCAAAGGGATGGCGCTTCTGCGGCTTCTGTTCGGCGGCGGTCACCGAGAAGGTGGCGCTGTTCAAAAAGGCGCGGATCTCGTTGGCGGTCACGCCGTCGGCGACATCCAGCCGGCCGATCTTCCGTCCCTGCCACTCTGAGAGGCGGGCGTCGAACTCGTCGCCGGCCGGATTGGCGAGCCGGGCGAGCACGGACCAGTATTCCTGCGGCCTGAAGATCTCGATCTCGTTCTCACGGTCGCAGACGAGGCGCAGCGCCACCGATTGCACACGACCGGCCGAGCGGGCACCGGGCAGCTTGCGCCACAGGACGGGCGACAGCGTGAAGCCGACGAGATAGTCGAGCGCGCGGCGGGCGAGATAGGCCTCCACCAGCGGTTGGTCGACGTCGCGCGGCTTGGCCATGGCGTCCAGCACGGCCTGCTTGGTGATGGCGTTGAAGACAACGCGCTGGATGGTCTTGCCCTTGAGGGCGCCGCGCTTGGCGCCGAGCACTTCAAGGACATGCCAGGAAATCGCCTCGCCCTCGCGGTCAGGGTCGGTGGCGAGAATAAGCCTGTCGGCGGTCTTTAGCGCGGCAGCAATGTCGGACATGCGCTTGCCCGATTTGCCGTCGACTTCCCAGCTCATGGCAAAATCGTCGTCGGGCAGAACCGAACCGTCCTTGGCCGGCAGGTCACGGATGTGGCCGTACGAGGCCAGCACCGTATAGTCGTTGCCGAGGTATTTGTTGATGGTTTTCGCCTTGGCAGGCGACTCCACGATCACGAGGTTCATTCAGGTGCGCCGGACAATTTCGGGGTAAAGGCTAGCCCTCTTTAAGTGCCGCCTCGGGATTAAGCAAGAGTCGACCCCCGGCACTGACGGTCAAAGCGGGCCGATGATGCCGTGCGAGTCCGCGAGGATTGCCATGGCCGCTGCCGCCTCGACCCGTGGTCCGGAGGCCCACGGCGAGCCCCATTGGGCAGATTTTTCAAGACCGTCGAGCCCGGTTTCAGCCGACGAGCGAGACGAGCTGGCTGCCATGTCGCTCGATGCGCCCGGCAAGATCCAGTTCCAGCAGGATCACCGAAACAACCGAAGATTTCAGTCCGGTGTGCAGGATGATGTCGTCGACCGCCACCGGTGCCGGGCCAAGCGCCTCGATGACCGAGGCGCGGCTTTCCGGGCTGATACCGTCGAGTGGGGTTTCGTTGCCGCTTTCGCGAAGCTCGAAAAGTGACGGTGCCGTGTCCTCCAGCATCGGCTGGAGCACGGCGATGACGTCGGCGGCGGACCGGGTGAGCGTCGCGCCATCGCGGATCAGCCGGTTGGTGCCCTCGGCGCGCGGGTCGAGCGGCGATCCGGGCACGGCGAATACCTCCCGGCCCTGGTCGAGCGCGAAGCGGGCGGTATGCAGCGTACCGGAGCGTGCGGCCGCCTCCACCACCACCACGCCGAGGCTCATGCCGGAGACGATGCGGTTGCGGCGCGGGAAATCCTTGGCACGCGGCGCCCAACCGAACGGCATCTCGGTGAGAATGGCGCCGCCCTGGCCGACGATCTCCTCCATCAGCGGGCCGTGCTCCTCGGGATAGACGTGGTCGATGCCGCCAGCGATCACCGCCACGGTGCCGGTGTTGAGGGCCGCCCGATGGGCGGCGCCGTCAATGCCGCGCGCCAGGCCGGAGACAACGACGAAGCCGGCCTCGCCGAGGCCGCGGCCGATGCGCTCGGCCATCTTGTGGCCGACGAGCGAAGCGTTGCGCGAGCCGACGATGGCCGCCGTCGGCCGGCGAAACAGGTCGGCCGACCCGCCGCGTATGGTGACGAGCGGCGGCGGCGCGGCGATCTGGCGCAGATAGGCTGGATAGAGCCCTTCGGAAATGGCGACGAGCCGGGCGCCGCGGGCGAGCGTCCGCTCGATCTCGTCTTCGGCCTCGGCCTTCGACGGGATGTCGACGGCGTGGGCCGAACCTCCGCGCCGGGCCAGCGCCGGCAGCGCGTCGAGCGCCGCATCGGCCGAGCCGAAGTGGTTGATCAGGCTGCGGAAGGTGGCCGGCCCGACGTTTTCCGAGCGGATGAGGCGCAGCCAGGAGATGCGCTGGCCGTCGGAAAGCTCAACCATGCCCACTCCTGGCTCCGGTCATCCCTTGTGGCCGATCTTGCCTTCGGTGCCCGAGAGCAGGCGGCGAATATTGGCGTGGTGCTTCACCCAGACGACAATGGTGATGAGGGCAAACACCGCCGCCAGAACGTTTTCACCGAGCCACCACAGAGCGATCGGCACAACCAGGGTGGCGACGAGGGCGGCGAGGGAGGAGTAGCGGCTGAAATAGGCGACGGCGATCCAGACGCCGGTGAAGACCAGCACCGCCGGCCAGAACAGGCCGAGCAGCACGCCGATATACGTGGCGACGCCTTTGCCCCCCTTAAACCCCAGCCAGACCGGAAAGAGATGGCCGACGAAGGCGGCGATACCGGCGAGGGTATTCGCCTCCGGCGCCTCCGGCATCAGAACCCGCACGACAAGGACGGCGGCGGTGCCCTTGAGAAGATCGAGAAGCAGCGTTGCCGCCGCCAGCTTCTTGTTGCCGGTCCTGAGAACGTTGGTGGCGCCAATGTTGCCCGAACCGATGGCGCGCACGTCGCCAAGGCCGGCCGCCCGCGTCAGCAGCAGACCGAAGGGAATGGAGCCGAGGCCGTAGCCGACAAGCGCGGCGACGACGTAGGAGACCCAGGGAGCGACGGACTCGAACATGATGCCCTCGGCAATCTTGGATAGGGGGTACCCGATTTCGGGTTGTATGTCACCTTGCGCGGAACTTCAGCGCTCGAACACCGGCGAGCCGCCGACGAAAGTACGGCGGACGCGACCGGTGAAGCGGGCGCCGTCATAGGGCGTGTTCTTCGCCTTGGAGAGAATGTCCCTGGCGTTGAGCACCCATGGTTCATCGGGATCGAAGACGACGAGGTCCGCCGGGGCGCCCGCCCTCAGTGTGCCGGCGTCGAGGCCGGCGATTTCGGCCGGCCGCGTCGACATCGCCTCGATCAGCCTGAGGAGCGTCAGCGAGCCATCGTGCACCAGCCTGAGGCCGGCCGACAGGAAGGTCTCGAGGCCGATGGCGCCGTCGGCCGCCTCGGCGAAGGGCAGGCGCTTGGTCTCGACGTCTTGCGGATCGTGGCTGGAGACGATGACGTCGATCGCACCGGTCTTCACGGCGTCGACGAGGGCACGGCGGTCGGCTTCGGCGCGCAGCGGCGGCGACAGCTTGAAGAAGGTGCGGTAGGCGCCGATGTCCATCTCGTTGAGTGTCAGGTGGGCGGCCGAGACGGAGGCGGTGGCTGCGATGCCCCGGCCCTTGGCCCAGGCCATCAACTCGGGCGATTCGGCGGCTGACAAAAGCGACGCGTGGTAGCGTCCACCGGCGAGCTTGGCGAGGCGAAGGTCGCGGGCCAGCATGATGGTTTCGGCCTCGGCGGGAATGCCCTGCAGGCCAAGCCGCGCCGCCGTCTCCGACAGATTCATGACGCCGGCGCCCTTCAGCGCCGCCTCCTCGGGCCGGTTACAGACGAGGGCGCCAAAATCCTTGGCGTAGGTCAGAGCCCGGCGCAGCACCTGAGCATTGGCGATGGCGCTGCGCCCCGAGGTGAAGCCGACGGCGCCGGCTTCGCCGAGCAGGCCGAATTCGGTTAGCTCGCCGCCCTGCTGCCCCTTGGTCAGCGCTGCCATGACGCGAACGCGCACGGCCGACGTCCGGCGCGCGCGCGTCGTCACGAACTCGACCAGCGCCGGATCGTCGATGCAGGGATCGGTATCCGGCATGGCAACGAGCGTGGTGATGCCGCCGGCCGCCGCCGCCCGCCCGGCCGAGGCGAAGGTTTCGCGATGCTCGTGGCCGGGCTCGCCGACGTGGGCGCACAGATCGACAAGGCCGGGCGCGACGACGAGGCCGCGACAGTCGACGACTTCGGTACCCTCCGGCGCGCCGTTGTTGTCCGCCGATGGGCCGGCGGCAGCGATGCGGCCGTCGATCATCAAGACGGCGCCGGGACCGTCGATGCCCCGTGAGGGGTCGACGACGCGGGCGTTGGTCAGCCACAGCGGGTGGGCTTGGGCGGTCCGGCTCATCGGGCGGCCTCCCCACCGTTGCCACGGGCGTTGACCACCGCGTCGAGCACCGCCATGCGGATGGCGACGCCCATCTCCACCTGTTCGCGGATCAGGCTCTGCGGGCCGTCGGCGACGGCCGGATCGATCTCGACGCCGCGGTTCATCGGGCCGGGATGCATGACGAGGGCGTCAGGCTTGGCATAGGACAGCTTCTCCTCGTCGAGACCCCAGTAGTGGAAATACTCGCGCACCGACGGCACGAAGGAGCCCTGCATGCGCTCGCGCTGCAGGCGCAGCATCATGACGATATCGGCGTCCTTGAGGCCGTCGCGCATCGAGGTGCAGGTCTCAAGGCCCATCTCACGGAAGGCGCCGGGTACCAGCGTCGACGGGCCGACCAGGCGGACACGGGCGCCGAGGGCGGTGAGCAGCAGCACGTTGGAGCGGGCGACCCGGCTATGGGCGACGTCGCCGCAGATGGCGATGATCAGGCCGTCGATGTGTCGTTTGTGGCGGCGGATGGTCAGCGCGTCGAGGAGGGCCTGCGTCGGGTGCTCGTGGCTGCCGTCACCGGCGTTGACCACCGAGCAGTCGACCTTCTGGGCGAGCAACGCCACTGCGCCCGAGGCGTTGTGGCGGACGACGATGACGTCGGGGTTCATGGCGTTGAGCGTCATCGCCGTGTCGATCAGCGTCTCGCCCTTCTTCACCGACGATTGGCCGACCGCCATGTTCATCACGTCGGCGCCGAGCCTCTTGCCGGCCAGCTCAAAGGACGACTGTGTGCGCGTCGAGTTTTCAAAGAACAGATTGATCTGCGTACGGCCTGTCAGGCTGTCGCGCTTCTTGGTGGGCTGCCGGCCGAGTTCGATGTTGTCTTCGGCACGGTCGAGGAGGTCGACGATCTCCGGCGGGGAAAGACCTTCGATCCCGAGGAGATGCGGGCGGCTGAATCCGTAGGGATTGGCGGCTTTCGTTATCATAAGCCCCCCTGATAGAGGCGTTTTGCGCGCCCGGCAAGGGCGGGGGAAATCGTGTGAACAGGAGAATCGCCGCAGCGGCGCCAGCGCCGTTGTCCCGCCAATGCAAAAGCCCGGCCGAGGAGGGTGGCCGGGCTTTTCGGTCAGGCGGTGAACCGACGTCTCAGGCGGCGTCGATCTCGGCGAGGAAGCTCTCGACCTTATGGCCGAGGTCAACCGACGATGCCTTCAGCGAGGTGACGGCATCGAGTACCGTCCTCGCTTCGGAGCGGGTGGTGGCGGCGCCATTGCTGAGCTCGACGATGGTGCGGGACAGTTCGCTGTTGCCGCGCGCCGCTTCCTGCATGTTGCGGGTGATCTCGCCGGTGGCGCCGGTCTGCTGGGTGACGGCCGAGGTGATGCTGGTGGAAACGGCGTTCACTTCCTCGATGATGTCGCCGATCTCGGCAATGGCGTTGACCGTATTGTCGGACACCAGCTTGATTTCGCCGATCTTGCGCGAGATGTCGTCGGTCGCCTTGGCGGTCTGGTTGGCCAGCGACTTCACCTCGGCAGCGACGACGGCGAAGCCCTTGCCGGCTTCTCCAGCCCGCGCCGCCTCGATGGTGGCATTGAGGGCGAGAAGATTGGTCTGCTCGGCGATGGCGGTGATCAGGCTGACCACCTGGTTGATCTGGTCGGTGGCGGCGAGCAGCCGGCCGACGGTTTCGCGCGTCTCGCTTGCCGAGGCGCGCGCTTTACCGGCCACGGTCTGCGAGGTGCCGACCTGACGGGCGATTTCCGTGGTCGACGCCTCGAGCTCCTCGCAGGTTGCGGCCACCGACCGCACGTTGCCCGATGCCTGCTCGGCAGCCGAGGCCGCGATGCTGCTGCTGCGTTCACTGCCCTCGGCGGTGACCATCAGTTCCTGGGCGGAGGCTTCGAGACGTTGGGCGGCGGCGACGACGAGGCCAATGGTGCCTGTGGCTTCGGCGCGGAAACGGTCGATCAGGGCTTCAGCGCGGGCGGCGCGGCGCTCGCGATCGCCGACAGTGGCGCGCTGGCTCTCCTCGAGGCGATCGCGTTCCTCGGCGTTGGTTCGGAACACGGCGACGGCGGCGGCCATCTGGCCAATTTCGTCCCGCCGCTCGAGGCAGGGGATATCGATCTTGAGGTTGCCACCGGCCAACGAACGCATGGCGGCGGTCATCGTGGTGATCGGCTCGGCGACGACGCGCTTCAGCACCAGACCGAGCGCCAGCAACATCAGCGCCGTCGCAATGAGAGTGGCGACGAGCGAGGTGATCCCCAGCCTGTTGAGGCTGGCGTAGGCCATGTCGCTATCGACGGCAACGCCGACGTACCACTTGACTGGCAGACCGTCGATGGCGACGAAACTGGCGACTTGATCGCGGCCGGCAAAAGCAGTGTCGATCATGCCGCCGACGGTCGGCGCCGACAGACCGGCGAAGGCCTCCGCCAATGGCTTGCCGACCAGACCGGCATCCGGATGCACGAGGATCTTGCCCTCCGACGAGACCAGGAAGGCCTGGCCGATGCCGCCGAAATTGGAGGCCTTGATGCGGTCGATCAGCGCGTCGAGCGCGAAGTCTCCACCGAACACGCCGATCAGCTTGCCATCCGCCCTGACGGGGACGCAGGCCGAAATGACCACCTTGTTGGTCGCCAGGTCGAGGTAGGGCTCAGTCAGTTGGGTGGACATGGCCTTCGCGGTGTCGATGTACCACGGCCGTTTGCGCGGGTCGTAGTCAGCGGGCATGTCCGCCTTGGGGGAGATGGTGAACGCCCCGTTCTCCTCGCCGAGATAGACCGACATGAACTCCGAGCTCAGCGTCTTGCCCGACAGAACCAGACCGAGCGCCTCCCTGGAGGCGCCGATGGCGTCGGCGGCTTGTTCGGACATCAGCAGGCGCCCCTGGAACCAGTTGCCGGTGCCCGAGGCAACGCTGCTTCCCGTGGTCGCCAGGGTCCGGGCGACGTTGGCCTGAAGGTCCTGCCGCTCCAGCACGTAAATGGTCGTGGAGAAGACGGCGAAGCTCGCCACCACGATCAGCGAGGCGGTGAAGATGATCCGGTGCAGCAGCTTGCCGCGGGTGTTCAGGAGGGACATGTCAATTCGACTCTTGGCGATGGACTGCTGGCGAAAATAATCGCAACCAATTTACGAAAAGTAACTTTCGGACCGAGCATCCGCTATTCGCTCTCAAATAAAATCTATATGAGATGCATGCTGAAAACAGGTGAAGTTCAGTAAAGTTTCTTGGCATTGATGATGGACAGTGTAACCGCGCCGGTTGTTGAGTCATTTCATCTGGGTGAACCGGGCGCAAGGCTGCCATACGAAAATACTTGTAGTTAGCCGCCTTCCGGAGGGTGTAGCGCTGATCAGGCGATGGATGCCCCCGGCATCCGTGCGTCCGAGCCGCCGCCCGCCACGTCCTCCCAACGCCGATCGGTATCGTTCATGTCTTTCCCGCCGCCGGGCTCCGGCTTTCGTGCCATCGCTCTCCGCTGGGCCATCCTGCTCTCGGTATCCTCGGCGACCAGCATAGCCTTCGAGCTTTTCCATTTGCCGGCGGCGCTGCTGCTCGGCCCGATGCTGGCGGCGATCTTTCTCGGCGTCAACGACAGGGCGGTGACGGTGCCGCAGCCGGCCTTCATGCTGGCGCAGGGCGTGGTCGGCACGCTGATGGCGCGCGCGATGCCGCCCACCGTGCTGACCGAGATCCTTGCCGCATGGCCGGTGATCCTGATCGGCGTGGCGTCGGTCGTGCTGACGGCCAACGTCATCGGCTATGCGCTTGCCCGCTTCCGCGTGCTGCCCGGCACCACGGCCGTCTGGGGCGCTTCGCCGGGCGCTGCCACCGCCATGGTGATCATGGCCGAAGCCTATGGCGGCGACACACGGCTCGTCGCTGTCATGCAGTATCTCCGTGTGCTTGTCGTCGCCACCACGGCGTCGCTGGCGGCGCGCTTCTATCTCGATGCCTCGCTGACCGGCGGTACGGCGGTCGCCTGGTTTCCGCCGGTGCACGGGGCGAGTTTCGTCGGCACGTTGGCGGTGATCGGCCTTGGCCTCTTCCTCTCCCGCCTCTTCCGCCTGACGACGGGCGCCATGATCCTGCCGATGCTGTTCGCCATCGGTTTGCAAGGCGCCGGGGTCCTCACCGTCGAGCTGCCGCCCGTGCTGCTTGCCGCCGCCTACGCCGTCTGCGGCTGGGCGATCGGCAGTCGCTTCAACCGGGAGATTATCGTCTATGCGGCGCGGGCGCTGCCGACCATTCTTCTGGCCATCGTCGTGCTGATCGGCATCTGCGCCATCTACGCTGGCGTGCTGGCATCGGTAACCGGCGTCGACTTCCTGACCGCCTATCTCGCCACCTCGCCCGGCGGTGCCGACTCGGTGGCGATCATCGCAGCGTCGAGCAACGTCGACATGTCCTTTGTCATGGCCATGCAGACCATGCGCTTCTTCATGGTGCTGTTCACCGGACCGGCGACGGCGCGCTTCATCGCCGACCGCGTCAGGAACTGAGGCGGTCCTTGCGGGCCTGCACGGTGGCGCGCGCCGCCGCCAGGCGGGCGATCGGCATGCGGAAGGGCGAGCAGGATACGTAGGTGAGCCCCGCTTCCTCGCAGAAGGCGATGGAGGCCGGATCGCCGCCGTGCTCGCCGCACATGCCAAGGCCGATGTCGGGCCGCGACTTCCGCCCGCGCTCGATGGCGATGCGGATCAGCTCGCCGACGCCGTCGCGGTCGATGCTGACGAAGGGATCGCGGGCGAGCACGCCCTTCTGCAGGTAGGTCGGCAGGAAGGACGCGGCGTCGTCGCGGCTGATGCCGAAGGTGGTTTGGGTGAGATCGTTGGTGCCGAAAGAAAAGAAGGCCGCCGACTGGGCGATGTCTTCGGCCATCAGTGCGGCGCGCGGCAGCTCGATCATCGTGCCGACCTTGTAGTTCACCGGCTGGCCGGACGCTTCCGCTACCTCGACGGCGATGCGGGCGATGATCGCCTTGACGTAGTCGAGTTCCTTGCGAGCGGCGACGAGCGGCACCATGATCTCCGGCACCACAGGCCGGCCGAGTTTTTCCGTCGCGGCGATGGCGGCCTCGAAGATCGCGCGGGCCTGCACCTCGGCGATCTCCGGGAAGGAGATGGCGAGGCGACAGCCCCGATGGCCGAGCATCGGGTTGTATTCCTCAAGATTGGCGATGCGGCGGCGCAATACCTCCGGCGCCACGCCGGCCGTCTGTGCCAGCTCGGCGACCTCTCGCTCGGTGCGCGGCAGAAACTCGTGCAGCGGCGGATCGAGGAGGCGGATGCACACCGGTGTGCCGTCCATGATCTCGAACAGCTCCTCGAAATCCTGCCGCTGCATCGGCAGGATCTTCTCGAGCGCCGTCCGCCGGCTTTCCGGCGTTTCGGCAAGAATCATCTCGCGCACGGCGGAAATACGGGAATGATCGAAGAACATGTGCTCGGTGCGGCAGAGGCCGATGCCTTCGGCGCCGAACTGGCGGGCGATGCGCGCCTCGGCGGGCGTCTCGGCATTGGCGCGCACCTCGAGGCGGCGAATGGAGTCGGCCCAGGTCATGATCTCGGCGAACGGGCCGGATAATTCCGGCTCCTTCATTGGCACCCGGCCGGCCATGATCTGGCCCGACGAGCCGTCGATGGTGATGACGTCGCCGGCCCGGAGTTCGCGTTTGCCGATGGTGACGGTGCCGGCCTTCGGATCGGCCTTGAGCGCGCTGACGCCGACCACACAGGGCTTGCCGAGGCCACGGGCGATGACGGCGGCGTGCGAGGTCATGCCGCCGCGCGCCGTGACGACGCCGACCGCCGAATGCATGCCGTGCACGTCGTCGGGGCTGGTCTCGGCGCGGACGAGGATGACCTTGATGCCGCGCTGGCGGGCCTTCTCGGCCTGCTCGGAATTGAAGGCGATCTCGCCGACGGCGGCGCCGGGCGAGGCGGGCAGGCCGGTGGCCAGGATGTCGCGTGGCGCATCAGCCTCGATGGTCGGATGCAGAAGCTGTTCGAGCGACGACGGATCAATGCGCTCGATCGCTTCTTCGCGGGTGATCAGGCCTTCGTTGGCCATGTCGACGGCGATCTTGAGCGCCGCCTCGACGGTGCGGCGACCGGACCGCGTCTGCAGCATCCACAGCTTGCCACGTTCGATGGTGAATTCGAGGTCCTGAATATCTTTGAAATGCCGCTCGAGCTTCTGGCAATAGCCGATGAACTCACGATAGGTGTCCGGCATCATGGTTTCGAGGGATGGTCGGTCAGACCGGCTGTCGAGCCGGGCCGCCTCGGTAATGTCCTGGGGTGTCCTGAGGCCGGTCACGACCTCCTCGCCCTGAGCGTTGAGCAGGAACTCGCCGTAGAGCTGGCGTTCGCCGGTGGACGGGTTGCGCGTGAAGGCGACACCGGTCGCCGAGCGCTCGTCCATGTTGCCGAACACCATGGCCTGGACGTTGACGGCGGTGCCGGAACTTGACGAAATGCTGTGCAGCTTGCGGAAGGTCGCGGCGCGGCGATTGCCCCACGAGCCGAACACCGCCGCGATGGCCCCCCACAGCTGTTCGAGCGGATCGAGCGGAAACGGCTTGCCGGTTTCGTCGGCGACCAAGTCCTTGAAACTGCCGATTACCTTGCGCCACTCCTCGGCGCTGAGCTCGGTGTCGTTGAAATAGCCCTCGCGTTCCTTGAGATCGTCGAGGATCTCCTCGAAGGCCTGGCCGTCGACGCCCATCACGACCTCGCCGAACATCTGGATGAAGCGCCGGTAGCTGTCGAGCGCAAAGCGGGCGTCGCCCGCTTCGGTGGCCAGCGCCTCGACAGTAACGTCGTTGAGGCCAAGGTTGAGTACGGTGTCCATCATGCCGGGCATGGCGGCAAGCGCGCCGGAGCGGACCGATACCAGGAGTGGCCGCTCGGGATGGCCGAAGGAGCGGCCAGTGCGGCGGCTGAGGAGGTCGAGCGCCGCCTTTACCTGTTGCTCGAGATCGGCGGGATAGCGGTGGTCGTTGGCGTAGTAATGCCGGCAGACCTCGGTGGTGATGGTGAAACCGGGTGGCACCGGCAGGCCGAGGCTGGCCATTTCCGCGAGGTTGGCGCCCTTGGTGCCGAGAAGATGGCGGAGCCGGATGCCGCCGTCTGCCACGCCTTCGCCGAAGCTGTAGACCCACGTCGGCATGCTGCCGCTTTCCAGTTGCGTATCGCGAGTATCCATAGCGTTGCCTATAACATGGAAAATCGCCGCGCGCGTCCGTTGAGACGCTCAGTCGGCTCCTCGCCGAAAGCTGGAATACAAACGACCAGGCGTTGCAGACCTTGGCGTGCTCTTCTGTTTTCGTGCATCCGCCGCTCCGAAAAGGTCCCCACCTTTTTCCGGCGATTCCCTATCGCGCCGCCTCGACTTCAAGGGCGAACGGCGTGCCCTCGAAGGCATCGGCGCCGCGTCCGATAGCGTCGATCGCCGCCACCATGCGGCCATCACGGCCGAGCAGGCGGTCGGCGATCTCGACGATGCGTCGATTGGGTGTCGCCGACGGCGCGCGCTGGCGCAGGAGGGTGGCGAGGCTGGCTTCGTCGCGCCACGGATTGAGGGCCGAAACCAGCGTGAAGGCGGCGGCCGTGGAGCGGGAGATGCCGGCAAAGCAGTGCACGACCAGCGGCGTCGACCGGTCCCAGTCGTTCACCCACTCCAGCATCTGTTCCACGTGCCTGTCACCGGGCGGCGTCATGCCATCGACCGTCTCGACGATGTCGTGCATGGCGAGGAAGAGATGGTTCTGATGACCGATGGCCGTCGGCAGGCGCATGGGCGTGCCGGCGTTGATCAGCGTGATGACGTGGCGGGCGCCCGTGAGCGCTACCGTTTCTTCGAGCTTGGTAAGGGAGCAGACGTGGATCGTGGTGGCGGTCATCGCTGGCTTTCGAGCTGGTGGAAGCGGTTGAGAAAGGCATCCTCCGCCGCGACGGTGGGCAACGGATCGAGGCCGAGCACCGGCCCGGCCGGGGTCTGGCGGCCAATGCCCCGGGGGGCGCCGAAGATGCGCTTTGCCTCCTCGGTGGTAAAGCCGGCGAGCTCCACCGCCTCGAAATAGGCGGAGATGAGGTCGGCCTTCTTGGCGAGCTTGCGGAGGCGCTCGGTATCGTCTTTCTCGAGCCCGAAACGGCGATGGATGGCGTCGGAAAGGCGCTTTTCGACCGTCTTGTAGTCGCCGCCCATCACCGCCTTGAACGGCGAGATCATGTCGCCGATCACATATTCGGCGGCATCATGCAACAATACGACGAGGCGCTGGCAGGCGGTGAGGTCCGGCTCGATGAGGCCGGCGATGTCCTCGACGATCAGGCAATGCTGGGCCACGGAGAAGGCGTGTTCGCCGATGGTCTGGCCGTTCCAGCGAGCGACGCGGGCGAGGCCATGGGCGATGTCGGATATCTCGACGTCGAGCGGCGAGGGGTCGAGGAGGTCGAGCCGCCGCCCCGACAGCATGCGCTGCCAGGCGCGGGGCGGAGAACCGGCTTTGTCGGCCATGGATGTCAGTCGTCCGGTTTGGATGCGTCGGGTTTTGAGGTGTCTGGCCAGCCGTAGTCGGCCCAGGCGGGAAGCGCAACCGAAACCGCCTGGCCGTCCACCGTGACCACCCCGCCCGTCGTCAAGGCGTCCTGGAGGCGGTCGAGCCTCAGGACGGCGATGCCGCGGTTGCCGCTCGCCGAGCCGAGATGACCGGCGGCCCGGCCACCGATCAGGATTTCGGCACCGGCTGGCGGCAGGTCGGATTCGGCCGAAAGCGCGACTGGTCGGCGGCGGGCGGTGCCGCGATAGCGCATGCGGCTCACAATCTCCTGGCCGACATAGCACCCCTTGTCGAAGTCGACGCCGTGGAGGCTGTCCATGGCGAGGTCGTGCGGAAAGGCATCGAGCAGCGGCAGATCGGCGCCGGCTTCCGGGATGCCGAGCGCCACGCGGTGTGCCTGCCAGACGGCCTCGGCGGCAGTGGTGGTGACGCCTCCCTCAGCCGCATAGAGACGCCAGCCGAGATCGGGGTGGCGCGGATCCAGGGCAACGAGACCTTCCGTTGGCAGCGCGCCCCGGCCGGCGTAAACGGCGAGCGGGGAGGCATCGATCGTCACGTCGGCACGGAGCTTGAACATCGTCAGGCGCTTGCGGAGCTCGGGAGCGCCGACAGTCGGCGCGTCGAGCAGAAAACCACCATTTTTCTGCCGGATAAGCAGAAAATCCGAGATGATCTTGCCTTGTGGGGTCAGGAGCGCGCCGAAGGCGGCTGTCCGCCCATCGGCAGCTTCGGTCTTCTGGGTGATCATCCGGTCGAGAAAGTCGGAGGCCTCTGGACCGGCGACTTCAACGAGGCTACGGCTTTCAAGGCGGCAGAGGAAGGAATCGGCCATGATGCTTTCCGGTGGTGTTGGCGCGTGATCGCTACGTAGTTTCCGATTGGTAGTCGCCTGCCGGAGGGGAGGCAAGCCTGCCGCCGCCGCAGACGACGATTTCCGCTGGCCGGCGCCGCGCCGGTCAGGCTCACTCAAGGAGGACGCCGACATAGCGGAGACCGGCATCGATCCCAAAAAGCCGCGCGGCCAAACGCGCCGGTGGAAGCGTGGCCTTCGGTTCGCGGCGATCGCGCTCGTCGTGGCCGGTGTTGCCTGCGCGTTTCTGGCTTGGCGCCTGTTGCAGGGGCCGTTGTTCCTGCCGTTTCTGGCAAGTCGGATCGAGGCGGTGGTGGCCGCCGATGCGGATGGCGCCATCTTCACCGTAGGCCTTGCCGGCATCGAGATTGGCGATGATCTCAATCCCCAATTGATCATTCGGGATATCCGGCTGACGCGGCCGAACGACCTTGTGGTGTCGATCAACGAAATCCACGTCGCCGCCCGCTGGCCGGCGCTGACCGCCAGAGACATTCCCATCGATGGCGTGGTGCTGGACCATGTGCTGATCAGTGACATCGGGCCGGAATCGAAGTTGCCACCGATCGACCGGGTGATCCAGGAGGTACGACGGGCGGTCGAGGAGAACGGCCTGCAGTTCTTCGAGATTCGGTCCTTCGGCTTCGGCATCGAAAGGCCGGGAACGGTCCGGCGCGACATCGTGTCCGACGTTTCGGTGACCGGCAGCGTTAAGGACGGTCGTGCCATCAAGATGCAGGCAATCGGCCTCGGCACCAGCGGCGCCGTGTCGGTACAGCTCACCGCCGACGTGCCGGCGCCCGGCGTGCCGATCGTCGTCAACGGCCAAACGCGCGGCTTCGATCTTGCCGACATCGCCTTGGCGGCAGGGCGTGAGGATCTCAACCTGTCGGGGACGGTTGGCCTGTCAGGGGCGGTCACCGTCGATCCCGAAAAGGGAATCACAGCGGCTGACTGGCAGGTGATGCTCGGCCCGTCGCTCCATTTCGGCGACGTCGAGACCGACGCGCTTATGGCGCCAGTCCGCCTCGACTTCGACTGGAATCCCGAGAAGCGACTGATATCCTTCAACCCCTCGCCGGTCGTCTTGCGCAACGGCTACCTGCTTGCCCACGGCGAAGTGGTGCCGCCCAGCCCCGCCAGCCCGCTCTGGACCTTCGATGTCAAACTCGACGGCCAGGATGTGCTGAGCGGCATCCGCGCCAGTGAGGGGCGAATCGCCGGCAGCTACGATCGCGCCGCCGCGCTGATCGTCATGGATGACATCCATATTGAGGGCGCTGGCATCAGCTTTACCGCAGCGGTGCGCGCGTCGCACCGGAATGGGGGGGCTTTTGCCGTCCTGTCGGGCGTGTCGCCGCGCTTGCCCGCCGCCGCCCTCAAGGCGCTCTGGCCGTCCACGCTGGCTCCCGAGGTTCGCGCCTGGGTCGGCAAGAATATTCAGGCCGGCCTGATCTCCAATGCGACGGTGGATCTTTCCATGCCCGGCGATCTGGTGGCGGGCGAGGGCATCACCCCTGAGGCGACCCTCGCCTTCGATTTCTCCGAGGCGGTCTTTGCGCCGTATGACGATTCCCCGCTGATCCGCGATGCCATCGGGCGAGGCAAGCTCGCCGGCAACCGCTTCGAGATCACCGTCGACAGCGGCTGGGTCGATCTCGGGGAGGGGCGGCGTCTTGACGTTGGGCCGTCCACGTTCGTGGTGCCGGTGGTGAACGCCAAGGTGCCGGACGGCGAAGTGGCTTTTCGGCTTTCTGGCCCGGCGGCGGCGGGCGTCGCCCTCTGGAGCCGGTTGCCGTTCGCCGAGGCGGCCGATTTCACGCCGGATCCCGCCAAAGTGACTGGCACAGTTGAGGCCGATCTGTCGATCCGCCTGCCGCTCGCCGAGGAGATCGCCGATACCGACATCATCTATACCGGCCGGATCGATCTCGCCGACTTCGATCCCGGCACGCCCATCAACGATCGGGCGGTAACGGGCGCCGACCTGTCTGTCGAGCTCCATGACGGCGCGGCGCACGTGAGTGGCAAGGCGTTGATCGACGGTTCGCCCGCCGATATTTTCCTTACTCGCCCCCTGTCCGGCGACGGCGAGGCGAAGTCAGTGGTGAAGCTCGATCTGGATGCCGCCGCCGCCAAGGGATATGGCCTTGATTTGGGCGACATGCTCGGTGGCGTCATGTCGGTGGAGATGACCGAGACGGAAGCATCGCGTCGCGTATCGGTCGACCTCGCCAAGGCGAGCCTCAACCTGCCGCTGATCGGATTCCGCAAGTCGGTCGGCAAGTCGGGCAAGCTGACCTTTGATCTTTCGACCCGGCCAGGTGGCACCGCCATCACCAATCTCATGCTGAAGGCGGGTGGTGCCGACGTCGAAGGCCAGATCAACCTCGACGGCGACGGCGGCTTCGTTGGCGCCAACCTCACGAAGTTCAATTTCTCTGCCACCGACCGCTTGGCCCTCAAGGCGTCGCGCGGTGACGGCGGCCTCAAGGTATCGATCAGCGGCTCCCGGCTCGACGGTCGCCCTCTGGTTGGCAGCCTTCTACGCCGGACCAGCGGAACCGGCATCCCGTCCGACATGTCGCTGGACCTGTCCGCCGCGATCGCCAACGTCTCCGGCGAAGGTGGCGAGCAACTCGACGGGCTCAATTTCTCGGCAGCGATCGGGGGCGGAAGGATCAACAACCTGTCGATGACGGTGCAAACGTCAGGTGGTGGTTCCGCATCGGCAACGCTGCTGCCGAGCACGAGAGGGCGAGACCTCAAGGTGGAGGCCGGTGAAGTTGGACGTCTTCTCCGCTTCCTCGGCGTTTACCAGCGCGTCTACGGCGGGCGCGCCACGCTGGCGGGCGTCATCGACGATAGGGGGATCCTGTCGGCTCGGATCGATGGTAGTCGCTGGAAGGTCGTCGAGGAGCCGGCGTTGGCGCAGCTCTCAACTGCTTCGCGCAGTGGCCCGACCGAGGGGCTGTCGACGGCCGACATCCGCCGGCTGATCTTCGACGTGAAGTTCGGCAACGGCATGCTGTCGATTGGCGAGGGTTTCATCCGTACCGAGATGGCCGGCCTGACGATGGCCGGCGACGTCGACTTCTCGAAGAACGCGTTGCGCCTGGCCGGCAGCTATCTGCCGGCCAGCCAGCTCGACAGTTTTCTGGCGGCCATCCCACTGCTCGGACAGACGATCTTTGCCGGTGGCGGCCGCTCCGGCCTGCTCGGTGTTTCCTACCGCCTCAACGGGCCGATCGACGCTCCCTCGCTGTCGGTCAACCCGCTGTCGGCGATCGCGCCGGGCATCTTCCGCCGCCTGTTCGAGCTGAAATGACGTGCTCCTCTTGCTTGAATGCGGACGTGAATGCTCTAAATTCTGCGCAACGTATTGCAGATAGACTTTATGATACTTGGAAGCGCTAGCAGTCAAGACAAAGAAAATTGCACTTAGTGCTATGGTCATTTCTCTTTCTATCGTTGTAAGGTAATTCCCGGAAAGAGACGAAGATGCTATCTCCAGATCGAAGCGCCAATGGTTCTGTCGTGGCAGGATAGGGCTCCGACGCGCCATGGTACCGAGACCTGCCGGAGGGGAAGACGTCGGCGGATGCTTGGATGGCGCGAAGAAATACATGACGTCTTGCCGAGTTTGACGCTGTACTACAAGTATTGCACCGGATAAGTGAGAAAGTGGTTCCCGTGCGAGTGATGTTTGCACGAAATGTATCGCGCTTTCCGGTTAGGGCATATCTCACTTAACGGCCAAGCCACGGATTGGAAGTCATGTTTTCTTTGCTGATTTTGCAATTGGTAGCCTTCTCTCTGTTTCCCCTCTATTTCACGATGCTTTCAGGCCCGATCCGGCAGGTCCATTTTTATGTTTACATTTCTCTTGTTTTGCTGATCGGTGGCTTCATGGGGAACGTCTACTCCCTGCCTGTTGCCGATGGCATCGTCATCTCAGGCGGCAATCTGAGTTACGGCGCCTTCATGATGACATCGGTCATGTTTGTCTGGGTCGAAAAAGACGCTTTCATCCTGCGGCATCTGGTCCGGCTGGTCGTTGTCGTCGATATCTTCAACATTGTCTTTTCTTTCCTGACGCAATCCATCCTGAAGACCAGCGGCATCATCAATCCGCATGGTGTTCCCCAGGCGATGTTTGAGGTTTCGACGTCCCTGATTGCGCTTGGGGGAGTCCTCATCATCAGCGAGCTTTTGCTCCTTCTGTTCATTTTTGAATTCACAAAGAAGAGAAAGCCCGCGCTCCCCGTCACTGCCGCGATTTACATTCTGTCGTTCGTGTTGGTTCTCGTGTTGGACGGCATTGCGTTTCCCTTCATCGCCTTCGGCATCAGTTCGGAAATTGTCGCCGCCGTCTTTGGCGGGCTTACGGGGAAAATCCTGATCGCCATTGCGTTTGGCGTCCCGCTTGCCCTGTTCGTTCTATGGAGACGGCAGGCATTCGTCGAATATCTGGAGACCGACACGGTTCGCTGGCGCCTTTTGGTCTCCAGCAGTGCCGACCTGATCAAGGAAATGACCAGGAAGGATCAGGACGTCCAGCGCGGCGATGTCGTTTTCAAGAACTCGACCGAGGGTCTCGCCGTTGTGGGTCATTCCGGTGCCGTGCTCAAGGCCAATGCGGCCTTTCAACGGATGCTGGATATCGACGAAGACGCCGTTTCGCGTCCGGCCGATCTGAAAGAGGCGTTCTGGAGCGATGGCCAGCCCCTCCCGTTGCCGCAAAACCCCAAGGAGGGGTGGCGCCAGGAGGTAATGTTCGGGCAAAGCCGAACTCGGCCCGGTATCCTTGCGATAACACCCGCCGGGGCGGATGCCGACGGCGAGACCTACGTCTATTCGTTGATCGACATAACCGAGCAGAAGAACACCCAGGAAAGGCTGGAGTATCTTGCCTCGCACGACCAGTTGACCGGCCTGGCCAACCGTCGCGTTCTCGACCGATGCCTTGCCGGCCTGCGAGACACCCCCTACGCACTCATCATCGTCGATCTCGACCACTTCAAGGATGTGAACGACAGTTATGGGCATGGAGCGGGCGATCGCGTTCTTCAGGTTATTGCCAGCCGCCTGGACGCGATCCGGGAGCAGTATCTGAAGCCGGGCGACATATTGTGCCGCATCGGCGGCGACGAATTCGCGCTTGTCGTCCGTTCCGACGATGGCGGCTTCGTCAAAAGCATTCTCGAGACTATTCAACAGGCGCTTGGCCAAACCGTTCGTATTGACGACGATCTGGAAGTGTTCTCTTCGGCAACGCTCGGTGTGAGCTACAAGCCCCGGGCCGGCGATCATGACGCGCTTCTTGAGGCCGACGCCGCCCTTTACGAGGCGAAGCGCAACAGGCGAGGCTCCGTTGGCATTTATGAGGACAGGCTGACCACGGACAGTCAGAAGAAGACAAAGCTGGGCGTGAAACTGAAAAATGCTCTCGTGAACAACGTGCTTGAAGTTCACTACCAGCCGCAGTTCGATGCGGTGAGTCACAAATTGTGCGGTGTCGAGGCGCTTGCCCGTTGGACCGATCCGGAACTCGGCGTGGTGCCACCGTGCGATTTCATTCCCGTGGCGGAAGGAACCAGCCTCATTGAAACCCTTGGCGAGTATGTCCTCGAAAGAGCCTGCCGGGATGGGCAGGAATGGCTTCAGAGCGGATACGCCCCCATCACCGTGTCCGTAAACATATCGGCAAGCCAAGTCAGATTCGGCAGTTTCATATCTATCTTGTCGAAAACGCTGGCGAAGACAGGATTCCCGGCCCACAGTTTACAAATCGAAGTGACGGAATCTTCCTATATCGAGCGCGAAAACGAGGTCACGCCCCTTCTCAGGGAGCTGAAAGAGATCGGTGTCAGTATCGCTATCGATGACTTCGGTACGGGATACTCATCTTTTTCCTATCTGCGGGAGATGCCATGGGACTGCATCAAGATCGATCGCAGCTTTATCAACAATATCCCTCATGACGCCCAGCAGTGCGATCTCGTCTCGACGATCATCAAGCTGGCAAAGGTCATGTCGTTCAAAGTGGTGGCAGAAGGCGTGGAAACCAAGGAGCAATTGGATTTTCTGGCCGCCTGGAGATGTGACCTGATCCAGGGGTACTGCCGCTTGATAGCGATACTCTTTAGCGCCAGCCTTTGTTTGGTCGACCTCCCGGAGGGACTGACCGCGCTCCCTCGACGAGAGCGAGGTTAGCCCATCGCCGCAACACCTGAGGTGTGTTGCGCTCAAGCGTGAGGCCACCGCCGATCTCCGGCAGAAAT
>JAGSYU010000128.1 GCA_018262575.1 Pseudomonadota bacterium
GCCCAGATGCAGAACGCCGAGTCGGAACTCGTGCGTGGCCAGACCCTGGTCGACAAGGGCGTTGCAACCAGCCAGCGGCTGGATCAACTGCGGACCCAGGTCGACGTGTTCCGAAACCAGATCGCGGCCACGGAGGCACAGCGGCAGGTGGTGATCCAGCAGGGTGCCGAGGGCGACGTGCTCGCCCCTGACGATGGCAAGGTCCTGATCGTGCCGGTCACCAAGGGGTCGGTCGTGATGGCCGGCGAGACGGTGGCGACGCTGGGCGGCGGTGGCTTTTTCCTGCGCCTTTCCATTCCCGAACGGCACGCCGCGCTGCTCGAAGAGGGCACACCGCTTGCCGTGGAGACGGCAGCCGGCGCCCTGGAGGGGCGGCTCGCCAAGATCTATCCGCAGATCGAGGCTGGCCGCGTCACCGCCGACGTCGAGGTGCCGGGCCTGCCGACCGATTTCGTCGACGCCCGTCTCCTGGTGCGCGTGCCCGTCGGCACGCGGCAGGCGGTTCTGGTTCCGATGGTCGCCGTCACCACCCGGTCGGGCATCGACGTTCTCCGCGTCGCTGCGACCGGCGGAGAGGCCGACCGTACGGTGGTGCTCGGCGAGCGACAGGGCGATGATGTTGAAATCCTGTCCGGCCTTGCCGTCGGCGACGCGGTGGTGCTGCCATGAAGCTCGGCATCGCCGGCCATCTCACCCGCGCCTTCATCGGCTCGGCGCTGACACCCCTGTTCCTGCTGGCGGCGTTCGCTGTCGGCCTTGTCGCGCTCGTCACCCTGCCGCGCGAGGAGGAGCCGCAGATCTCGGTGCCAATGGTCGATATTCATGTTTCAGCACCAGGCCTGAAGGCCGAGGATGCTGAAAAGCTGATCACCGAGCCGCTCGAGACCATCGTCAAGGCCATCAACGGCGTCGAGCACGTCTACTCGCAGACCTACGACGAACAGGTGCTGGTTACCGCCCGCTTCCTGGTCGGCACCTCGGCCGACTTGGCGGTGTTGCGCATCCACGACAGGATCAACGCCAACCTTGACCGTATCCCGGTCGGCATCGCCGAACCGAGAATCGTTGGCCGCGGCATCGACGACGTCGCCATCGTCACGCTGACGCTGTCGCCGAAGCCCGAAGCCGCTGCCTCGGTTACGGCTGCCGATCTCACCCGCGTCGCCCGCGAACTCCGGAGCGAGATCGCCAAGGTCGACGACGTCGGCCTCAGCTATCTGGTCGGCGAAACGGGGGACGCCATCCGCGTCGCACCCGACCCCGACCGGCTCGCCCTCTATGGCGTGACGCTGCAACAGCTGTCGGCCAAGGTCACCGCCGCCAACAGGTCGTTTCCCGCCGGCACCGTGCGGAACGGCGGCGAGGAGATCCAGGTGGTGGCCGGCGAGACGCTGCAATCGCCGGCCGAGATCGCCAACCTCTTGGTGACGACCCGCGACAGCCGGCCTGTCTACGTGCGGGACGTCGCCGACGTGTCCTTCGTCCAGGATACCGCCGACCTCTACGTTTCCACCGTTCGCAAGATGGCGGACGGTTCTGTCGAGCGGTTGCCGGCGGTGACGCTGGCCGTCGCCAAGCGGGCCGGCGCCAACGCGGTGACCGTCGCTCACGACATCCTCGCGCGTGTCGAGAGCCTTCAGGGCACTCTGATTCCCGATAGCCTCACCGTCGATGTGACGCGCGACTATGGCGAGACGGCCAACGAGAAGGCCAACGAGCTGCTGTTTCACCTGGGCCTTGCCACGCTGTCGATCATCGCCCTTGTCTGGGTGGCGATCGGCTTCCGCGAAGCGATCGTGGTGGCCGTCGTCATCCCGGTCACCATCCTGTTGACGCTGTTTGCCGCCAAGGTGATGGGTTACACGCTCAACCGCGTGTCGCTTTTCGCTCTGATCTTCTCCATCGGCATTCTGGTCGACGACGCCATCGTCGTCATCGAGAACATCGCCCGCCACTGGGGGATGGGCGGCGGCCGCGATCGGCGCGAGGGGGCGGTCGCCGCGGTTGCCGAGGTTGGCAATCCGACCATCGTCGCCACGCTTACCGTTGTGGCGGCGCTGCTGCCGATGCTGTTCGTCTCCGGCATGATGGGGCCCTACATGAGCCCGATCCCGGCCAATGCGTCGGCGGCGATGATCTTTTCGTTCTTTGTGGCGGTGATCGTCACGCCCTGGCTGATGGTGAAGGTGGCCGGCAACGGCCCCGTGCTTCATCACGATGAGGGTGAGGGTGCCGGCGGCGTGCTGGGGCGTGCCTATGCCTCCGTGGCGCGGCCGATCCTGGCGAGCAAGGGGAGAAGCCTTGCCTTCCTGCTTGCCGTCGGCGTGCTGACGCTGGCCTCGCTGACGCTGTTCTATACCCAGCATGTCACGGTGAAGCTGCTGCCCTTCGACAACAAGGCGGAACTCGCCGTTACGATCGATCTGCCGGAAGGGTCCTCGGTGGAGGCGACCGACGCCGTGGCTCAGGCCGTGGCCAAGACGGCACTCGACTTGCCAGAAGTGATATCCGTCCAGACGCACGCCGCTGCCGCGGCACCGTTCAACTTCAACGGCTTGGTGCGCCACTCCTACCTGCGCAGCGAGCCGCAGCTTGGCGACGTGCAGGTCAACCTGACCCCCAAGGGCGACCGTGACAGGGCCTCGCACGATATCGCCCTCGATCTTCGCACACGCATCAGGGCACTGCCGGTGCCGGCCGGTACGTCGATCAAGGTGATCGAGCCACCGCCGGGGCCGCCGGTGATGGCGACGTTGCTCGCCGAGATATACGGGCCCGACGCAGATACGCGCCGCCGGACGGCGGAGAAGGTGGAGGCGGCCTTTCGCGAAGTGCCCTTCATTGTCGATGTCGACAACTCCTTCGGTGCGCCGGCTCGGCGCCTTAGGACCACGATCTCCACCGACGATCTCGACTTCTTCCACGTCGAGGAGAGCGACGTATTCGACACGCTGGCCATCCTGGGCGGCTCGTCGACGGTTGGCTATTCGCAGCGCGGCGGTGGCCGGGCGGCCATCCCGATTGTCATCGAGCGGCCGAAGGGCGACAAGGTGCTCGATGAGACGGCGTTGACCACGCCCATTCCCGCCAATGTGCTGCCCGGCGACCGCGGCGTCGTCGAACTTGGCGATGTGGTGCGGGTGGCCGAGGAAACGGCGTCCTTCCCGATTTTCCGCCACAACGGCCGCTTTGCCGAGATGGTGACGGCCGAGCTTGCCGGTGCCTTCGAGGCGCCGCTCTACGGCATGCTGGCCGTTCAGGCGGCGGTCGATCGACAGGACTGGACGGGCCTCGAAAAGCCGGTGATCGCCCTGCATGGCCAGCCGTCCGACGAGAGCCACCCGACGCTGCTCTGGGACGGCGAGTGGGAGGTGACCTGGGTGACCTTCCGCGATATGGGGGCCGCCTTCGCCATCGCCATCCTCGGTATCTATATCCTGGTCGTGGCGCAGTTTGGCTCGTTCAAGTTGCCTCTGGTCATCCTGACGCCGATTCCGCTCACCTTCATCGGCATCCTCGGCGGGCACTGGCTGTTCCATGCGCCGTTCACCGCGACGTCGATGATCGGCTTCATCGCGCTGGCCGGGATCATCGTGCGCAACTCGATCCTGCTGGTCGATTTCATCCGCCACGCACCGCGAGAGATGGTGGTCTACGAGGAGCCGGCTGGCGAGGACGAGGAGGGGGGCGACGATCCTCAGCCGCGCGAACCGATGGCCCGCACCGTTCGGCGGCCGCTGGCCGACATCCTGATCGAGGCCGGTTCGATCCGCTTCAAGCCGATCCTGCTGACGGCGCTCGCCGCCATGATCGGCGCTGCGGTGATCCTGACCGACCCGATCTTCCAGGGGCTGGCCATCTCGCTGCTGTTCGGTCTCGCGTCATCGACGCTGCTCACCGTGCTGGTCATTCCGGCCATCTACCGGCTGCTCAGAAGCTGACAGCCGTTGTTGCCGGCGGCGTTTTTCGCTATTGCGGGCGGCGATCCCACCTGAATGAAGGTATCGCCGCCCTCCCGCCGGAAAGCACAGCCGATGACCAAGCCCTTCTCCTTCCGCCTCCTTGCGACCGACGGTCGGGCGCGCCGCGGCGAGATCGTCACGCCGCACGGTGTCGTCCGCACGCCGGCCTTCATGCCGGTCGGCACGCTCGGCACGGTGAAGGCGATGTTCATGGACGACGTGAAGGCGACTGGCGCCGACGTCATTCTTGGCAACACCTACCATCTGATGCTGAGGCCCGGTGCCGAGCGAGTGGCGGCGCTCGGTGGTCTCCATAAGTTTTCGACCTGGGGCGGGACCATCCTGACCGATAGCGGCGGTTTCCAGGTGATGTCGCTCGCCAAGCTGCGGAAGATGGACGAGCGCGGCGTTACCTTTCAAAGCCATATCGACGGCAGCCGGCACGAGCTGACGCCGGAGCGGTCCATCGAGATTCAGGGGCTTCTCGGTTCCGACATCCAGATGCAGCTCGACGAGTGCGTGCGCCTGCCGGCCGAGCCCAAGGAGGTCGAGCGTGGCATGCGGTTGTCGCTGCGCTGGGCCGAGCGATCGCGCCAGCAGTTCGAGACGATGGGGGGACCTGAAAAGGGGCAGGGGCTTTACGGTATCGTGCAGGGCGGCGATGTGCCGGCCCTCAGAGAGGTGAGCGCTCGCGAACTCTCCGCCATCCCCTTCGAGGGCTATTCGGTGGGTGGCCTCGCCGTCGGCGAGCCGCAGGCGGTGATGCTTGCGATGATCGATGTCGTCGATCCGATTCTGCCGCGCGACAAACCTCGCTACTTGATGGGCGTCGGCACGCCCGACGACATCATCGAGAGTGTGGCGCGTGGTATCGATCAGTTCGACTGCGTCATGCCGACGCGGGCCGGCCGCCATGGCCTTGCCTATACCCGCTTCGGCAAGCTCAACTTCAAGAATGCCCGCCACATGGATGATTCCCGGCCGATCGACCCGACCTCGGATTGCCCGGCGGCCCGCGACTACTCACGCGCCTACATTCACCATCTCGTCCGCACCGACGAGACGCTGGGCGCCATGTTGCTCACCTGGGTCAACGTCGCCTACTACCAGTCGCTGATGCAGGGCATCCGCGATGCCATCGAGGCCGGCCGTTTCGAGGCGTTCAAGGCCGAGACCAAGGCCGCCTGGGCACGGGGAGAGAACGGATGACCCTGTTCGACCGTCTCCTCGAAGCTTGCGCCGACGACTGGCGCGCCTATGTCGACCATCCCTTCGTGGAGAAGATGGCGGCCGGTACGCTGCCGGAGGCGGCTTTTCGCCACTACCTCGTCCAGGACTATCTGTTCCTGATCCAGTTCGCCCGCGCCTACGCGCTCGCCGCCTACAAGGGCCGGACGATGGAGGAAATGCGCTACGGCCTCGACGGGCTCAGGGCGATTCTCGACGGCGAGATGGCGCTGCACGTAAAATACTGCGCCGGCTGGGGCCTTGCGGCGGCCGATCTCGAGACGGCTGACGAGGATATGCCGACCACGGCCTATACCCGCTTCGTGCTCGACTGGGGGGTGCGCGGCGACCTGCTCGACCTTCACGTGGCGCTCGCCCCCTGCATGATCGGCTACGCGGTGATCGGCAAGCGTCTCGCCGGCATTCCCGGCGCGCTGTCGGCCGAGAACCCTTACGCGCCGTGGATCGCTGAATATTCCGGCGAGGGCTACCAGTCGGTCGGGGCGGCGACCGTCGCTCATCTCGATGCGCTGGCTGGCGGCGAGGTTGGAGAGGCGCGCTTTCGCCAACTCCGTAACCTGTTTGCCCAGGCCTGTCGGCTCGAGGCGGCCTTCTGGCAGATGGGACTCGACAGGGGGTGATGGGTCACTTCGCAGCGGCGAGTTGGCCGGCCGCTCTGGCGAACAGCCCGGCGGCTGTTGCCTCGTCGATCGCCTCGCCGTCGTTGAGGGTGACCGACAGGCAGTGACGGCGGCCATCACGGCCGGTCAGGGCGGCGGTCAGGTTCAGAACACCCGTCTCGCTGCCGCCCTTGTAAGCGACGCTCTGCCATATCTTGGGGCGGATTGGCCCGGGGTTGATCGCGAAGACGTCGGTATCGGCTACCGCGTTGGCCAGCCGGCAGAGTTGCCGCGCCGGGATCATCCATTCGACGTCGGGGATGTAGGGGCCGGATGCCGCCTCAACCGACGGCAGATCGCGTCCCGCCAGCTGTCGGATCACGGCGGCCCGTTCCTGCGGTGACCCGGCGAGATAGGTTTCCGATAGCGCCTTGTCGGCCTTGAACTGGAACAGTGCGCGGGTGGTCAGCAACGTGTCGATGCCGAGAGTGTCGGCGATGCGGTCGGCCCCGACCACGCGGATCAGCATATCGGTCGCCGTATTATCGCTTCGGGCGATCATCTCGGCGGCCAGTGTGTGCAACGTGAAGGGGGAGCCCGTGGGATAAAGACGTAGGTCACCGGACGGCAGCGACCGGTCGGTCGCTTCAAGCCGCGCCACGTCCTCCCAGTGACGGCTCCCGGCTGCGATATCGTCGACGAGACCTTTCAGCACGCCGAGCTTGAATGTCGAGCCGACGGCGAGCGGCCGGTCGGCGTCCCGCTCGAAGCGCGTCGTGCCGGCGGTCTCGACGATGTAAGAGACGGTATCCGCGAGTCCGCCAAGCCTATCAAGCGTTTCCTCGATCGAAGCGGTGAGCGCCACCGGCGGTTCGAACAGCAGTTCGTCAATCAGGCCATCGCCGTCCAGCGTCAACCGGATTGGAATGGTGTGGCTGGCGGTCTCAACAGCATAGCCATCGCCGTCTTCGACGATAGCCCTGGGCGGTCCGACGGAACCGATCATCTGCTCGACGATCTGCCGCACCTGCTCGCCGGACACCGCGGCGAGGAATGATTTCGAGAATAGGGATCCCGCTTGGTCGGGGGCACGAAACAGCTGCTCGAGGCGAGCGATTTCTGCCTCGCCGGCCAGGGATTGGGTCATTTCGCCCGCCAATATGGCCCCTTGGATTACCAGGGCCGTTACAGTTTTTCGGATCAAGGCTTGCATGAAATCAATCTATGCCTGCGGCCTTCCGGCGCAAGTGCGGCTGCTTTTTCTCGATGCCTCTGGACGCTTTAAGGCGTTCGCTTTATGTTCCTGTCGGTTTCACGATGGGGGCAATCATGGCGGACGACGGTTTTCGGGAGTTTCTGCGCGAGTTGACCGAGCCGCTTGGCGGCGTCACCTTCCGCAGGATGTTCGGTGGGTTGTCCATCTATCAGGACGGCATGGTGTTTGCGCTGGAGATCGACGGCAGCCTCTATTTCAAGGTTGATGGTGAGACGCGCGACCGCTTCGTTGCCGAGGATTGTCCGCAGTTCGAATATACCACCAAGGACGGCCGGACGGCGCAGATGCCGTACTGGCGCGCGCCGGAGCGGCTCTATGACGAGCCCGACGAGTTCATCGACTGGTGTCGTGCCGCCGTTGGCGTCGCTCGCCGCGCCGAGGTCGCCAAGGCTGAGGAGAAGACGCGCAAGGCAAGTCGGAAACGCAAGGCCGCGGCCGATACCGATTGATACACTTCGGCATCCCCTTGAGAGGATTGGGTCTTGGCGGAGTGATAGAAGGAGGGAAGCCAGGGGGCTGGCTTTCCCAGATTTCTCCTTTTTTAGTCGAGTCCTTCCCATGTCCGCCAAAGATACCCTGATGCATTACGCGACGCCGCTGACCACGTGGCTGTTTCTGATTTCGCTCGTTTCCGGCGTGGCGTTGTTCCTTGGCGTCGGCAACCAGTATTTTCGGGAGATGCATGAGATCATGTCGTTGTTCCTGATCGTGCCCTTCGGGCTGCACGTCTGGCGCAACTGGCGCACGCTCATGAATTACTTCCGCCGTTCGGCCATGTGGATCTCCACCGTCGTCTGCCTCGCCGGTGCCGCCGCCTTTGCCTATGAAGGCGCGGGCGCGTCGAGCGGCAGCAATCCCCGCATGGCGGCCTTCACCGCGCTCAACAACGCTTCGGTGACGGCGCTGGCCGCACTCGCCCGCACGGACGAGGCGACGGTGACGGCGCGGCTCAAGGCGGTTGGTGTCGAGGTCAAGTCGGCGAACGACACGGTATCGGGGCTCGCCACGGCGTCCGGCCACGATAGTTTCGAGCTGCTGAGCGCCGCGTTGGGGCCTGCGCCTGCCGCCGGTGAGGCTGCGCCCTGAGCCCGGCAAAGCCGGCGAACTCGACCAAAGGGGAGGTTCGTGACGAATCCTCCCCTTTTCGCTTTGTGCCCGCGGGGAAGTTTGCTATGGAGACCCCGCTTCGAGCATCGGAGGCGATGATCGGCGCGGTTCGATCGCGGGCGTGGTGGAATTGGTAGACACGCTGGATTTAGGTTCCAGTGGCGAAAGCCGTGGGGGTTCAAGTCCCTTCGCCCGCACCAAATCGTCCCGCCGCAATCGAGGGTGATGCGGTCGGTGTCAGGTACGCCTCCGTGGCGTCCCGCCGGTGGTGAAGGCAGAATTGGACCGCTTTTTGGACCGGGCCGGATGGGAAGACCGCCGGGGAGGTCCGCGAGGCGTTCTCGGGATCAGAGACGAAAGAAAACATCCATGCAGGTGACTGAAACCTCGACCGAAGGCCTGAAGCGCGAGCTCAAGGTCGTCATCACGGCCTCCGAACTCGCCGAGAAGCTCGATGCTTATCTCGAGGATCTGAAGGGCCGCGCCCAGATCCGTGGCTTCCGCCAGGGCAAGGTTCCCAAGGCTCACCTCAAGAAGCTCTATGGCAAGTCGGCCATGGCCGAGATCGTCAATAACTTGATTGGCGAGACCTCGAACAAGGCCCTCGAAGAGCGCTCCGAGAAGGCGGCCATGCAGCCGCAGATCAAGCTCTCCGACGAGGATGCCGAGAAGATCCTGTCCGGTGACCTCGACCTCGCCTACGAACTCTCCTACGAGATCGTGCCGGAGTTCGAGCTGGCGTCGGTCGACGACATCGCCATCGAGCGCCCCGTCGTTGAGGTGCCTGATTCGGAAGTCGATGAGCGTCTCGCTCAGATCGCCGAAGGAGCCCGCTCCTACGTTGCTCGCGAGGACGGCGCCGCTGGCGAGACCGGCGACCGCCTGACCATTTCCTACCTTGGCAAGATCGACGGCGAGCCCTTCGACGGCGGTGCTGACGACCGCGCCGCCATCTTCCTTGGCCAGGGCCGCTTCATCCCCGGCTTCGAGGAACAGTTGGTCGGCGTCAAGGTTGGCGACAAGAAGACCATCGAGGTCACGTTCCCCGAGGACTACCAGGCCAAGCATCTGGCCGGCAAGCTGGCCACCTTCGACATCGAGGTGTTTGAAGTTGCCGCTCCCGGCGAGCTGAACCTCGACGACGACTGGGCCAAGACGCTCGGCATGGAAAGCCTCGACGCGCTGAAGGGCGTCGTCAAGCAGCAGATCGAATCCCAGAATGGCGGCCAGACCCGCCAGAAGGTGAAGCGCCAGCTGCTCGACGCCCTCGACGCGCAGTATTCCTTCGAGCTGCCGGCGACGCTGGTGGAGCAGGAATTCAACGCGATCTGGAACCAGGTCGAGTCCGAGATGAAGTCGGCCGGCAAGACCTTCGAAGACGAGGAAACCACCGAAGAGAAGGCGCGCGCCGATTATCGCAAGATCGCCGAGCGCCGCGTCCGTCTCGGTCTGGTGCTGTCGAAGTTCGGCGAGCGCGAAAAGGTGCAGGTCAACGAGCAGGAGCTGCAGCGCGCCCTGATCGAGCGGGCTCGCCAGTTCCCCGGCCAGGAAAAGGCCGTGTTCGACTTCTACCGCCGCGATGCCAACGCGCTTGCCTCGCTGCAGGCGCCGGTGTTCGAGGAAAAGGTGGTCGACGTTCTCCTTGGCCTCATCAAGGTCACCGACAAGACGGTTACCAAGGAAGAGCTGTTCAAGGACGACGAGGAGCCGGTCGTCTGATCGGGGACGGTTGTCTTTTCCTGTGCTGAGTTTCGCGGCCGGGGTGGCGACGCCCCGGCCCGTTGCGTTTTACGGCGATCAGCTCTGCGTGTGGTTCCATGGCTTGCAGAGTTTGCCGGCGATGCATAAGTGGCCCTTAAGGGGAGTTTCCCCGGAGCATTCGCCGACCAGACTGAATCATCCGGTCGCCAATCGGATGCTCGAGATTATTCTGTCGAAGCAGCCGCCTTTCGATCGGGTCGTTTCAACCTGATCGGCGGGCGCTCTGGAGGTTCGCCGGGCATGGAAGGCCGTACACCATGCACCGAAAATTCAGAGGCTTTGGTGTAGCCAAGCGTCGGCTTGGGATGTAACGATCACGGCAAGAGTGATTTGCAGGCGCCGCTACCGCCGCTCCAAAACGTCCCACGAGGGGACCGGGAAGGGCGATTTGTCCGCCGAACGCCGAGGGAACGTATGAAGGATCCTGTCGATTTCACCATGAGCACGCTGGTCCCGATGGTCGTCGAGCAGACGAACCGTGGCGAGCGCGCCTAT
>JAGSYU010000258.1 GCA_018262575.1 Pseudomonadota bacterium
TTGTTGCCGGTGCAGGTGACGATGATGTCGGCACGGTGGGCGTCGTCTTCGAGCGTGACGACCTCGAAGCCGTCCATGGCCGCCTGCAGGGCGCAGATCGGGTCGACTTCGGTGACCAGCACACGAGCCCCGGCGCCGTGAAGCGACTGGGCCGAGCCCTTGCCGACGTCGCCGTAACCGCAGACGATGGCCACCTTGCCGGCCATCATCACGTCGGTGCCACGGCGGATGGCGTCAACCAGGCTCTCGCGGCAGCCGTACTTGTTGTCGAACTTCGACTTGGTGACGCTGTCGTTGACGTTGAAGGCCGGCCACGGGAGTTCGCCGCGCGCTTCCATCTGGTAGAGGCGCATGACGCCCGTCGTCGTTTCTTCGGAAACGCCGCGG
The DNA here is from genome assembly GCA_018262575.1 of Pseudomonadota bacterium. Taxonomy (GTDB): domain Bacteria; phylum Pseudomonadota; class Alphaproteobacteria; order Rhizobiales; family Pleomorphomonadaceae; genus Pleomorphomonas. Next base: position 388 of record JAGSYU010000258.1, read on the forward strand.
ATGCTGGCCTTGGCGCGCGAGTAGAAGGTCGGGTCCTTGGCCAGGCGTGCCTTGATGGTGGCGTAGAGTTCTTCCTCTTCCTCGGACTTGGGGTCGGCGAGGACGGAAGGATCCTTCTCGGCCGTGGCGCCCAGCACCACCAGCAGCGTCGCGTCGCCGCCGTCGTCGAGGATCATGTTGGCCGTCTCGCCGTTGCCCCAGTCGAGGATGCGATCGGTGTAGGTCCAGTAGTCCTTGAGGCTCTCGCCCTTGATGGCAAACACCGGGATGCCGGCGGCGGCGATGGCGGCGGCGGCGTGATCCTGCGTCGAGAAGATGTTGCAGGACGCCCAGCGCACGTCAGCGCCGAGCGCCTTCAGCGTCTCGATCAGCACGGCGGTCTGGATGGTCATGTGCAGCGAGCCGGCAATGCGGGCGCCCTTGAGCGGCTGGGCGGCAGCGTATTCGGCGCGTACCGACATCAGGCCGGGCATCTCGATCTCGGCCATGTCGAGTTCGGTGCGGCCCCAGGCGGCGAGTGAGATGTCCTTGACGACGTATTCCTTGGCGACCATCGGTGGATCTCCGGTGTGGGAATGAAGGGATGCTGGTTGCAGGCAACAGGAGGGCGGCTATCGGCCACCGGTTAGCGCCTTATAGGAGATGTCGGCGCTCAGCGCAATCACGACATAAAGAGATCCTTATATCATGATGAAGGCCGCGACCCATTCGCGAGGGGGCGGAGCCACGCCGGCCGGCGTCGACCAACCAGACGGCAGGATCCAGTTTCCGCTCTGATCTCCGACAGGCGGATCTCGGCTTTGCCTGCGAGGTCTGGTAATGTTGACCGGTGGCGGGCGATCCCGCCGGCCACCGAGGGAGGCGAAGGTGGGTCAGGCAAAGCCCGTGCTGGAAGTGATCGAGGCGCCGCTTGAGCGGACGTTCAGGGTCTATTCGCACGACTATCCCTTTGCCTACTCCGGCTGGCATCATCATCCGGAATACGAACTGCACCTGATCCGCCGCGGATCTGGCCAGTTCTATGTCGGCACCTATGCGGGCGAGTTCGGCCCAGGCAACCTCGTCATGACCGGTCCCAACCTGCCGCACATGTGGGTGTCGGACGGCCCCGACCGCGATGGTGACGGACGAATCCGTGACCGTGACCTGGTGCTGCAAATGGGCGGCAGCTTTGCCGAGCGCTGCATCGCCGAGTTTTCCGATTGCGCTGCCCTCTCAGCGCTCCTTGAGGCGACGCGGGCGGGCATCGAGTTCTCGCCAACCGCCTCGGCCGAGGCGGCCGGCCTGATGGAAGCACTGCTCGTCGCCGACGGTTTCGAGCGGATGGCGGTGTTCTTCAAGCTCATGCGCGTGCTGGAACGGGATGCCGATCGGCGGTCGCTGTCGCTGAAGGGCATGGAACATCAGTGCGCCCAGCCGCGTCGGCTCGAGCGGATGCTGGCCTACATCGCCGGCAACTTCAACCGGCCAGGCCTCACCTGCCGCGAAGTCGCGGCAACCGAGGGTATGGCCCTTTCGGCCTTCTCGCGACTGTTCGAGCGGCATTTGCGCTGTTCCTGCGCCGAGTACATCAACCACCTCAGAATCTACAAGGCCTGCCAGCTTCTGTCGGAGACCGAAGACATGGTGACCTCGATCGCCATGGACGTCGGCTACGAGACGCTGTCGACCTTCAATCGCAACTTCCTGCGACTGATCGGCCGCACGCCGTCGACCTTCCGAGCCGAGCGACGGGCGGGCGAACGAGGCAAAACCCGCACCGCCGCTTGAGTCTCGCGGCTTTTCGGGAAAAGGCTAGAGCCGGCGGCCATCCTCGCCGAACAGGTGAACGGCCGAAAGAGTCGGCTTAAGGCCGATGCTGTCGCCCGGATTGAGCTCGACGCGCTCGCGCAGCACCACGACCAGCGTCTGCCCTCCGCAGCGGGCGAGGATCTGTGTCTCGGCACCAGTCGGTTCGACCACGATCACCTCGGCCTGGAAACCGGTGGTGTCGAGTGTCAGGTGCTCTGGGCGGATGCCATAAGTGACGGCACTGACGGCGGCCGTCGTGGGCAGCGGCAACACCACACCCCCTTCGGAGACGAAGCCGCCGGCCCCTGCCTTGCCCTTGAGAAGGTTCATGGCCGGCGAACCGATGAAGGTGGCGACGAACAGATTGGCCGGCCGGTCGTAGAGTTCGAGCGGCCGGCCGATCTGCTCGACCACGCCGTTCTTCATCACGACGATGCGGTCGGCCATGGTCATCGCTTCGATCTGGTCGTGGGTGACGTACACCGTTGTGGTCCCGAGGCGCTGATGCAGGTCCTTGATCTCGGCGCGCATCTGTACGCGCAGCTTGGCGTCGAGGTTGCTGAGCGGCTCATCGAACAGGAACACCTGCGGGCTGCGCACGATCGCTCGGCCCATGGCAACGCGCTGGCGCTGGCCACCGGAGAGCTGTTTGGGCAGGCGGTCGAGATAGGGCTCGAGCGCCAGGATTTCGGCGGCTTCCCTGACGCGGGCGTCGATGGCGGCGCGGCTCTCCCCCTTCAGTTTCAGAGCAAAGCCCATGTTCTGCGCCACCGTCATGTGCGGATAGAGCGCGTAGTTCTGGAACACCATGGCGATGTCCCGCTCCTTCGGCGGGACATCGTTGACGAGGCGGTCGCCGATGCGGATGTCGCCGTCCGAAATTTCCTCAAGGCCGGCGATCATCCGCAGCAGCGTCGACTTGCCGCAGCCGGACGGACCGACCAGCGTCACGAACTCGCCATCGGCGATGTCGATGTCGATGCCATGGATGACCTGGTGGCTGCCGTAGAACTTGGCGACCCCCTCAATGGAAACGCTGGCCATGATGTTCCTCCCTTGATCGTGTTCAGAGGCCGAGCCGCCAGACGCGCGCCGAGGCGACGCGTCCTGGAGAGGCTTTCAGGCAAATGGCGGTAACGGGGCTCGGATCGGCGAGCCGCTTGGTGCCGGCATGGCGGCCATCGTCGGCAAACACCTCGATCGATCCACGGTCCAGGAAGATGCGGAGTGAACGCACCCGGGCACCCGTGGCGAGATAATGC
>JAGSYU010000129.1 GCA_018262575.1 Pseudomonadota bacterium
TATTTGTCGTTGAAGACGTTGAGGCCCTTGTTCTCCATGGCCCCCATGTTGAAGTCGGACACGGCGACGACGTTGAAGACGTCGAGGTCATATTCGCGGCCGAACACCTCTTCGTCCCACCTCATCGAACGCTTGAGCGAGTCCATGGCGTAGGCCGCCTTTGGCGCGTTGCCCTTCTCGACGTAGACGGCGAGCTTCACCTGGCGGCCGCTCATCGTCGTGAAGTCGTCCTTGAGGGCGTCGAGATTGCCGGCCACCAGCGCGAACAGGTAGCTCGGCTTCGGCCAGGGGTCGTGCCAGACGGCGAAGTGGCGGCCATCGCCAAGATCGCCCGACGACAGCGGATTGCCGTTGGAGAGCAGGATCGGCGCCTCGGCCTTCGGCGCGGTGATCTTGACGGTGAACACCGACAGCACGTCTGGCCGGTCATAGGAATAGGTAATGCGGCGGAAGCCCTCCGCCTCGCATTGGGTGCACCAGGTGCCGGACGAGCGGTAGAGGCCCATCAGCTTGGTGTTAGCCGCCGGGTCAAGGCGCGTCGTCACCTCGAGGCGGAAGCTGCCGGCCGGCGGTGCCTTGATGACGAGCCGGTCAGGGCTCGCCTCGTAGTCGCCGTCCGCCAATTCGCGGCCATCGATTGCCACGCGGACGAGTGTCAGTTCGTCGCCGACGAGCACGAGCGGCTCATCGGCGGTGCCGGCGCGCGGCGAAACGGCGAGTAACGCCGCCACCAGCGTCCTCTCCGGCGTCAGGTCGAAGTCGAGGTCGACCTTGTCGATGGCGTAGGGCGTGGGCCGGTAATCGGCGAGACGGATGACGGGCGAGGTTTCCTGGGACAAGGCGCGACCTGTTGTTAAAGCATGCGGCGCAAAGCGCCAAAATCGGGTGGGCCGGCGGTGGCCGGCGATGCTAGGTTTGTAAGGTCGATCCGGGGAAATGCAAACTCCTCTTTGCGAGTGTGTCGCGATGTTGATCAGCTTTACAAGCCGGCACGCTTCGCCTATGGGAGATTGTATGAATGGTTTTGTCGCCCTGAACGCTTCGTGGTGGTGGCGCTTCTCGTAAGGAGAGCGGCCGACGCGGTGTGTCCAGATGGGACGAATTGAGCGAGGGCTGCTCCGGGAGACCGGGACGGCCCTTTTTGTTTAAGGTGTCCAAGGCGGTCTCTCTCAGTGGCGACAGGGGAGATTGCGATGGTCAAGAGCGAAGCCGAGGCCGGGTCGTCCGGCAACAGACAGTCCTTCATGACTGCCGGTGGCGTGGAGGTGGCGCGCAGCGCCCGGCCCGACCACTACAAGACGGCGATATCAGGCTATTTCGACAAGCTCGACACGCGACGCGGCGCCGTGCTGTCATCCAACTACGAGTTCCCCGGCCGCTATTCGCGCTGGGACATCGCCTTCGTCGATCCGCCGGTCGTCATTACCGCGCGCCGCCGAAAGATGACCATCGAGGCGCTCAATGCGCGCGGCCGGATACTGCTGCCCGCCTTCGCCGCCGCCGTGCGCGGTCCGGACCTCGTCAGCCTGTCCGTCGACGATCGGCTGATCTCGCTCGAGGTAACCGCTCCCGAAGGTGACTTTGCCGAGGAGGATCGGTCACGCCAGCCGTCGGTCTTCTCGGTGCTCCGGCGCATCATCGCGAAATTTTCAACGCCCGAGGACGACAAGCTCGGCCTCTGGGGTTCCTTCGGTTACGATCTGGCCTTCCAGTTCGATAGCGTCGACTTCAAGCTGCCGCGGCCTGATGATCAGCGCGATCTCGTGCTCTATTTCCCCGACGAGATCGTCGTCGTCGATCATCATCGCGCCGCCGCCACCATCTATTCCTATGACTTCGTCGTCGAGGGCAAGTTGACCGTCGGCCTGCCGCGCGACGGCGAGACAGAACCGTTCCGGACGAGCGACCGCGAACCCGGGCGCGGCGACCACCAGCCCGGCGAATACGCCGCCTCGGTGGGCAAGGCGGTGGAATACTTCCGGCGTGGCGACCTGTTCGAGGTGGTGCCGGGCCAGGTGTTCTACGAGAAGCCATCCTCGCTGCCGTCGGCCATCGCCCGCCGCCTGCAGCAGATCAACCCGGCGCCCTTCGGCTTCATGTTCAACCTCGGTGCCAACGAATACCTGATCGGCGCCAGTCCCGAGATGTTCGTGCGCGTGACCAACGGCAAGCGCGTCGAGACCTGCCCGATCTCCGGCACCATCCGCCGTGGTCGCAACGCCATTGAGGACGAAGAGCAGATCCGCATCCTGCTCAATTCCAAGAAGGACGAGGCCGAGCTCACCATGTGCTCGGACGTCGACCGCAACGACAAGAGCCGCATCTGCGAGCCTGGGTCGGTGCGCGTCATCGGTCGCCGCCAGATCGAGATGTATTCGCGCCTCATCCACACGGTCGACCACATCGAGGGCCGGCTGCGCGATGGCATGGACGGCCTCGACGCCTTCCTCAGCCACGCCTGGGCGGTGACGGTGACCGGTGCGCCCAAGCTGTGGGCGATGCAGTTCATCGAAGATCACGAGAAGAGCTGCCGCGCCTGGTACGGCGGTGCCGTCGGTGCCTTCCTGATGAATGGCGACGTCAATACCGGCCTGACGCTCAGGACCATCCGCCTCAAGGATGGCATCGCCGAGGTGCGGGCCGGCGCGACGCTGCTCTACGATTCGGTGCCCGAGGACGAGGAGAAGGAGACCGAGCTGAAGGCATCAGCGCTGATTTCCGCCATCCGCGACGCCGGGACCGCGCCGGTTGCCGCCGCATCGGTGGTTCGCGAGGCGATCGGCGCCGGCACCAAGATCGTGCTGGTCGACCATGAGGACAGCTTCGTCCACACGCTGGCCAACTACTTCCGCCAGACCGGCGCCGAGGTGAAGACGTTGCGCGCCTCGAAGGGGAGGGGCATCGATCCCGCCCTGATCGCCGTCGAAAAGCCCGACCTCCTCGTCATGTCGCCGGGGCCGGGAAGCCCGTCCGATTTCCAGTGCGCCCGGACGATCGCCGCGGCGCGGCAGCTCGGCCTGCCGATATTCGGCGTTTGCCTCGGCCTTCAGGCGATGGTTGAGGCCTGCGGCGGCCGGCTGGCGCAACTCGCGGTCCCCTATCACGGCAAGCCGTCGAAGGTGGCGGTGTCGGCCAACTCGCTGCTGTTTGCCGGGCTGCCGTCCGAGATCGTCATCGGGCGCTACCACTCGCTCTACGCCGACCGGGCGTATCTGCCCGATTCATTCCGCGTCACGGCGGAGACGGACGACGGGGTCATCATGGCAATCGAACACCGAAGCGAACCGCTCGCTGCCGTGCAATTCCACCCGGAATCGATCATGTCGCTGTCGGCGGATGCGGGGCACATCATCGTGGAGAATGCTATCCAGGGTTTAGTTCGCTCGCGCCTAAACGCCTAGTCGGCGCGCACCTTCCTGTATTGTCCAACACATGTTGATAATTCTGCATGTGTCCAACACGAGGGAATGCAACCGCCGAAGCTTGGTGGCTTGCGCGCACAAGTCGCGGTGGGAATTGCCACCTGACGAAGAGCCTTGGGGTCAAACGGAAGAACTGGATCTCCTGCAGCGGACTACGCAGGGTTGGAAAATAATGATTTATATCAATAAGATATATGGTGTGTGTGCTTTCGGTATGCGGGTGAAGGCATTGTTGCAAGGATGTCGCACTTAGAGAAGGAATTGAATGTTTCTGACGTGTTATGGACAAAAACAGGTGTGGGACACCTTTTGGCGCTGGAAGATTGCGGGCGACGCGCTATCATAAAAATTGCGACAACGTTGCTGGCTCAACTCGTCGCGGGGTTAATAGCCCCTTTCCGCGGTTTCGCGGACTAGCGGTCCAAACAACTAGAGGGCGCAAGCCCTCTTTTTTTGTCTGGCTATCTCAAGTTTTCCTATGGCCGGCGCGCGCGACACTACCGCCAGAACGTTCATGACGCGTTCGGGGCACAGTATGTCCTGGTCAACGCCTCGTATCGGTGGCAGCTGACCCGGCTCGTTTCAAGGCGATCGGCCTTGCTGATTGCGCTCACGTCTTGCCCCATCGCTTACTGATAAGGCGAGGTCTCGCCGTTTCTGCTCAAATTTGCACCTTGACCCCTTCTTTTTTTTACCGAAAGATCAAGGAAACAGAAGGGCGGAGAAAAACCGCCGGGGAATAGCGGACAAAGCAATCGGAAGATCTGGTTTGGGTCGGTTTTCGCCGCTTTGAACCACGGTTGGGTCAAGGACATCGGGCGCGTACCATGCCGGTCGTTCCGATGAACGCGTGCGTTTTGTCTTCATCGTTACTGTGCATCAGCCACGGGGCCAACATCCATGCCGGACATTTCTGCGGGACGCCTCACGGCGGTCGATTATGGAAAGAATTTTTCCGACATTCATCCGCCGCTGAGCACACATGAGGCGGTGGTCGAAAGCGACCGCTGCTACTTCTGCTTTGACGCACCTTGTACCATTGCTTGCCCAACCTCGATCGACATACCGTTGTTCATTCGCAAGATCGGCACGGGCAACGTCGACGGTGCCGCCGAGACCATCTTTTCCGCCAATATCCTTGGCGGCATGTGCGCCCGCGTCTGTCCCACCGAGACGCTGTGTGAAGAGGCCTGCGTCCGCAACGCCGCCGAGGAGAAGCCGGTGCGGATCGGCCTCCTTCAGCGCCACGCCACCGATCACTACCTGCAGCACCATTCCGCCTACGGCGTCCGTGCTGCCGCGACCGGGCGCAAGGTGGCCGTCGTCGGCGCCGGTCCGGCTGGTCTTGCCTGTGCCCACGAGCTGGCGCTGCAAGGCCATGACGTGACGATCTTCGAGGCGCGCGGCAAGGCGGGCGGTCTCAACGAGTTTGGCATCGCCGCCTACAAGGCCACCGACAGCTTCGCCCAGCGCGAAGTGGACTTCGTGCTCGGCGTTGGCGGCATCGCCGTTGAGGCCGGCAAGGCGCTTGGCCGCGACTACACGCTGGCCGACCTCAAGGCGGGCCATGACGCCGTCTTCCTCGGCCTCGGCCTCCAGGCCGTCAACGCACTCGGCGTCGAAGGCGAGGAAACAGCTGGCGTCATCGACGCCGTCCGCTGGATCGAGACGCTCAGGCAGTCGCCGGACAAGTCGACGATCGAGGTCGGCGCCCGTGTCGTCGTCATCGGCGGCGGCATGACGGCGGTGGACGCCGCCGTGCAAGCAAAGAAGCTGGGCGCCGACGAGGTGACCATCGCCTACCGGCGCGGTCCGGCCGAGATGGGCGCCAGTCCCTATGAGCAGCAACTGGCGCAAGTCAGTGGCGTGCGCATCCTGCACTGGGTGGCGCCGAAGGCGGTGGTCTCGGAAGGCAACGCCGTTGCCGCCGTTGATTTTGAGCGGACCGCGCTCGACGCTTCAGGCCGACTGGTCGGAACCGGACGGAGCGTCCGCCTCGCCGCCGATCAGGTTATGAAGGCGATTGGCCAGACCTTCGTGTTCGGCCCGGTCGAAGGCACCGAGACAGTGGCCCTTGAGGGTGGTCGCATCGCGGTCGATGCCGAGATGCGCACCTCGCTGGCGGGTGTCTGGGCTGGTGGTGATTGCGTCCGCGGCGGTGAGGATCTCACCGTCCAGGCCGTCGATCACGGCAAGCGCGCCGCCCTCTCCATCCACGCCGCCCTTTCCGCCTGATTGAGGGAGTTCGACATGGCCGATCTTCGCACCAATTTTCTCGGCATCAAGTCGCCGAACCCCTTCTGGCTGGCGTCGGCGCCGCCGACCGACAAGAAGTACAACGTCGAGCGCGCCTTCCGCGCCGGCTGGGGCGGCGTCGTCTGGAAGACGCTCGGCGAGGATCCCGCCGTCGTCAACGTCAACGGCCCGCGTTACGGCGCCATCCACTCCGGCGACCGTCGTCTTGCCGGCCTCAACAACATCGAGCTGATCACCGATCGATCGCTGGAGCTGAACCTTCGCGAGATCACCGAAGTGAAGAAGGCCTGGCCCGACAGGGCGCTGGTCGTCTCGCTGATGGTGCCCTGCGAGGAGCTGAACTGGAATGCGATCATCGCCCGTGTCGAGGAAACCGGCGCCGACGGCATCGAACTCAACTTCGGTTGCCCGCACGGCATGAGCGAGCGCGGCATGGGCTCGTCGGTGGGGCAGGTGCCCGAATACATCGAAATGGTCGCTCGCTGGTGCAAGGCGGCGACGCGCATGCCGGTGATCGTCAAGCTGACGCCCAACATCACCGATATCCGTTATCCCGCCCGCGCCGCCAAGAAGGGCGGGGCGGACGCCGTGTCGTTGATCAACACCATCAACTCGATCGTTGCCGTCGACCTCGACAGTTTCGCGCCGGTGCCGACCATCGACGGCAAGGGCAGCCATGGCGGCTACTGCGGACCAGCCGTCAAGCCGATTGCCCTCAACATGGTGGCCGAAATTGCCCGCGATCCGGAGACCTTCGGCCTGCCGATCTCCGGCATCGGTGGCATCGAAACCTGGCGGGACGCTGCCGAATACATTGCGCTCGGCTGTGGCACCGTACAGGTCTGCACGGCGGTGATGACCTACGGCTTCAAGATCGTCGAGGAAATGATCGACGGCATGAAGAAGTACATGGACGGCCACGGCTTCTCGACCATCGACGACTTCCGCGGCCTCGCCGTCAGGAACCTGTCCGACTGGAAATACCTCAACCTCAATTACATCGCCAAGGCGAAGATCGATCAGGACCTCTGCATCAAGTGCGGCCGCTGCCACATCGTCTGCGAGGATACCTCACATCAGGCGATCACCCATATGGTCGACGGTGCCAGGCATTTCGAGGTGAAGGACGAGGATTGCGTCGGCTGCAATCTCTGCGTCAACGTCTGCCCGGTCGAGGATTGCATCACCATGCAGCCGATGGCACCCGGCTCGGTCGACCCGCGCACCGGCCAGGTCGTCCCGGCCGAATACGCCAACTGGACGACCCACCCGAACAACCCATCGGCCGTCGCGGCGGAGTGACCAAGGACGCGCCTACGCAGTGTTCCGGAGTGGCCGCCTCATGGTGCCACCCCGGTACAACCCCCATCTGGTGAGCATCGGCAGGCGTGCCCGTCGGTTCGCCGCCGAGTTGGGGGGAGACTCGGATGCCTCATCGTTGTCCTTGGTATCTTGGCTACTTTTTGCTCAATCCTTTACGCCGGCTGGTCCAGCGCCCGGCCCGGCTGCTGGCCCCTTTCGTGAAGCCGGGGTTCCGGGTCCTCGAGCCGGGGCCGGGTATGGGCTATTTCACGCTTGAGCTGGCGCGTCTCGCCGGACCGACCGGCAAGGTCCATGTTGTCGACATCGAACCACGCATGCTTGCGGCGCTGGCCCGCCGTGCCAAATCGGCGGGCTACGAGAAGCGGATCGACATGCGCCTCGGGCGGGAGAACAGCCTTGGCGTCGGTGATCTTCCCGGCGAGATCGATTTCGTTCTCGCCTTTGCCGTCGTTCATGAGCTCGGCGATATCGCGAGTTTCTTCCGCGAGGCGGCGATGGCCATGAAGCCCGGCGCGCGGCTGCTGCTTGCCGAGCCGACCGGCCACGTTTCCGAAGCCGCTTTCGCGGACGAATGCGCGGCGGCCGAAGCCGCCGGCCTTGTTATTGTCGAGCGTCCGGACATCTGGCAGAGCCGCGCGGCTGTCTTCGCCAAGATTTGAGGCTCCCGTCAGGCGTCGACGGTCTGCCGCCGCTCCTCGCGGATGCGGGCGACAATGCCGGCGATCTCGACGTTGGCCGCCTCAATCGCCCGCGCCCGGTGCTCGCCGGAGATGTTGACGCCCTCGGCGCGGACGACGTCGATGTCCTTGATGCCGAGCAGACGGAAGAAGGAGCGGAGATAGGGATCGACGAAATCCTCCTCCGGTCCGTGATGGAAGCCGCCGCTCGCGTAAGCGACGACAACCTTGCGGCCGCCGGAGAGGCCCTCGGGGCCTTTGTCGGTATAGCGGAACGTCTTGCGGGGGATCGCGATCGAGTCGAGCCAGGCCTTGAGGCGGGACGGAACGCTGAGGTTGTACATCGGCGCGCCGATGACGATGACGTCGGCCGCGAGAAACTCGTCGGCCGCCGCACTGTCACCGGCGCGCGGATTGACCGAAGCCGGCGCTTCGCTCGTCAGGTCCCGATGAATGACGTGCTCGTCGGAACCGTCAGCGATGGCGGCGACGAGGGTGGCGGTCAACGCCCGGGAAATGGACCCTTCAGCCTGAATGCTGGAATCGATGTGCAGGATGGTCACTGTAGCTAGCTCCGATTGAGTATCGGGCAAAGGCTACCGCAGTCCTCTGCGACTTGTTATCGGCATTGGATCAATCAATGTCGAGATCGGGCCAAATTGACCGACACCTATAGCAACCGCCTGATCGACAGCGATGCGCGCCACAGCGCTCCCGTCCACAGCCATGGGCAAGGCCAGCTCACCTACATCGAACGCGGGGTGCTCAGTCTGGAGGCGGACGGCAGCATCTGGGCAATTCCGCCCGGACGGCTTCACTGGATTCCGGCCGGCCTCCATCACGCGTCGCGCTCGCACGGTCAGGTCCGCTTCTGGCTGACGCTGGTGTCGGACGACGTCGCCCGCCGCCTGCCGGATCGAATCGCCGTGCTTGAGGCCTCGCCGCTGCTGGTCAGCGCGCTTGATCGCTTGCGGAGCCTGCCGCCGGGCGATGCTTTCGCGGCGCCGTTGATCGACGTTGTGGCCCACGAGGTCAACGCTGGCACCGAGGAAGCGCCCGGCATGCGGTTGCCGGCTGCGCCGCGCATGCGTGACTGGGCCCTTGCCTTTCTCGTCGCACCGAGCGTCAAGACCGACATCGACGCGGCGGCCGGCGCGGTGGCCATGTCGCGGCGCAGCTTTACCCGGCATTTCGAGCGCGAAGTCGGCATGACTTTCGCTGCCTGGAAGCGGGCGGTGATCGTTCACCGGGCGACGGTGCGATTGGCCGAGGGGGCCGGTGTCAGCGAAGTTGCGCTGGAGGCCGGCTACGAGAGCGTCAGCGCCTTCATCGCCATGTTCAGGTCGGTATCAGGCCGGTCGCCGGGCGAGATCCGACGCCGGGCGGAGGCCTGATCAGCTGCGCACCGGCAGAATGCCGCGCATCAGCACGCCGATTACCGTGTCGGAGGCGGCGCGGAAGGTGGCGGGATCTTCGACGCCACGCCCGAGTACGGAGCGAATCTGCGCGTCGAAGTCGGCGTAGTGCTGCGTCGTTGCCCAGATCATGAACACCAGGTGGACCGGATCGACGTCGAGGAGCTTGCCGTCCCGGATCCAGCGCCTGATAACCTCGGCTTTCTCTTCGACGATCGACTTGAGGTCGGTCTTCAATACGCCATCGAGATGCGGCGCCCCGAGCAGCACCTCGCCGATGAACAGCCGGCTTTCCTGCGGAAAATCGCGCGACTGCTCCAGCTTCTGGCGGATATAGCCGGTGAGTTCGGTCTCCGGGTCGCCGTCCTCGGCCATTTCGCCGAACGGGGCGAGCCACATGTCGAGCGTACGCGTCAGCACCGCCGTGTAAAGATCGTGCTTGCGGCGGAAGTAATAGAGCAGGTTCGGCTTGGACATGCCGGCCTTCTCGGCGATCTGGTCGACGGTGGCGCCGCGCAGGCCGTAGCGCGAGAATACCTCCAGTGCCGCGTCGAGGATGCGTTCCTCGTTTTCCGCCTGAATGCGCGTCCGCTTCTTTGAGCCGCGCGCGCGGGCCAGATCCTGGCTTTCGATCGCAGTTTCGTAACTCATGGAGCGAATGTCCACGCTATCGAGACGTTCGGCAAGCCCGGATCGGCGGCAAACGGTGGTCACGGTGGATGAATTTTGTCCGGACGGTCAGAAGCTCGGAGTCAGGCGGCCCTCGGCGCGATGCGAGCGAGATCGCCACTGATCTCCCGACGCTTCTCCATCAGATCGTGGTCGGTCTGAAGGCCGAGGAAAAAGCCTTCCGACAAGCCGAAGTAGCGGGCAAGGCGCAGGTCGGTGTCGGCGGTGATCGCCCGCTTGCCGAGGACAATCTCGTTGATGCGGCGCGGTGGCACCAGGACGGCGCGGGCAAGTGCATTCTGACTGATGCCCATGGGGAGCAGGAATTCCTCCAGGAGGATTTCGCCCGGCGTCGGGTTGTCAAGAAGATCAGCCGTGATAGTCGACGATCGAGACATCGGATGGTCCTCCTTCGGTCCAGACGAAACAGATTCGCCACTGGTCATTGATCCTGATCGAGTG
>JAGSYU010000027.1 GCA_018262575.1 Pseudomonadota bacterium
GCTGTTCGGCATTCTGCTGGCCATCGGCATCGTCCACCAGAAGGTGATGGACAAGTCGCTGATGCCCTGGATCATCGCCAGCCAGACGGTGCCGATCCTGGCGGTGGCGCCGATGCTGATCGTCGTGCTCAACGCCATCGGCATCTCCGGCCTGCTGCCCAAGGCGCTGATCTCCACCTACCTGTCGTTCTTTCCGGTGGTGGTGGGCATGGTGAAGGGGCTGCGCTCGCCGGAGACCATCCACCTCGACCTGATGCGCACCTACAACGCCGATGACATGCAAGTGTTCACCAAGCTGCGTTGGCCGGCCTCGGTACCCTTCCTGTTCGCCTCGCTGAAGGTTGGTATCGCCATCTCGCTGATCGGCGCCATCGTCGGTGAGTTGCCGACCGGCGCGGTGGCCGGCCTCGGTGCCCGGCTGCTGTCCGGCTCCTATTACGGCCAGACCATCCAGATCTGGGCGGCCCTGTTTGCCGCCGCCTTCCTCGCCGGCCTGTTGGTGCTGGTCGTTGGCTGGTCGGAACGCCTCGTCATGCGGCTGATGGGTGCCCGTCCCGAGAGGAGGGCCGCATGATGCTCCCCCTCCTGCTGATCGCCATCCTGGGCGTCGCGCTCGGCATCTCCTGGCTCTGCGTCTATCTCGTGTACCTTGGAGAAACGGTGCCAGCGGCGCGTCGCCCGGTCGATCTCGCCGTACCGCTGTTGTTCGGCGTCATGCTCATCGCCGAATGGGAACTGGTGACGCGCGGCTTCGGCATTCCGGAGATCCTGCTGCCGGCACCGTCCGTCATCCTTGCCGCGGCGGCCAATGCCCTTCCGACGCTGTGGGAGGACGTGGTGCAGACTTTCGTCAGGTCGGTGCTGTCGGGCTATGTCGTCGGCTGCGGCCTCGGCTTCCTGGCCGCGCTGCTGATCAACCGCTCCGACTTCCTGAAGCGTGGCCTGCTGCCGCTCGGCAACTTCGTGTCGGCGTTGCCGATCGTCGGCGTCGCGCCGATCGCCGTCATGTGGTTCGGCTTCGACTGGCAGTCCAAGGCGGCGGTCATCGTGCTGATGACCTTCTTCCCGATGCTGGTCAACACCGAGGCCGGGCTCACGGCCGCCGGGCACATGGAACGCGACCTGATGCGCACCTATGCCGCCACCTGGGGCGACGAGATGCGCCGCCTCCGCCTGCCGGCTGCCTGGCCGTTCATCTTCAATGCGCTGAAGATCAATTCGACGCTGGCGCTGATCGGCGCCATCGTTGCCGAATTCTTCGGTGCGCCGACCTATGGCGTCGGCTTCCGCATCTCCACCGAAATGGGCCGCATGAATACTGCCATGGTCTGGGCGGAAATCGGCGTCGCGGCCATCCTCGGGTCGGCCTTTTACGGCGTCATCGCGCTTATCGAGCGGCGCGTGACCTTCTGGCATCCGTCTGTCCGCAAGGGACAGAGGTGAACCCGGCGACGGCAAACGCCGCCGGCAATCAAAAAAGGGGAACGACATGACCAACACCGTGACCAGGCTGGCGCTGGCCAGCGCCTTGGCGCTAACGGCCTTCGAGGCCGAAGCCGCCGACAAGCTGACGCTGCAATTGAAATGGGTGACGCAAGCCCAGTTCGCCGGCTATTTCGTCGCCAAGGACAAGGGCTACTACGAGGCCGAGGGTCTCGACGTCGAGATCAAGCCCGGCGGCCCCAACATCGCTCCCGAGCAGATCATCGCCGGTGGTGGCGCCGATGTGATCGTCGACTGGATGGGCGCCGCGCTCGCCGCTCGCGAGAAGGGCGTGCCGCTGGTCAACATCGCCCAGCCCTACAAGAACGCCGGCCTTGAGATCATCTGCCCCGCCGACAGCCCGATCAAGAAGGTGGAAGACTTCAAGGGCCACACCATCGGCGTCTGGTTTTATGGTAATGAGGTGCCGTTCTTCGCGCTGATGAACAAATACGGCCTGAAGACCGAGGGCGGCGCTGACGGCGTCAAGGTTCTGCAGCAGAGCTTCGACGTGCAGCCGCTCATCCAGAAGCAGGCCGACTGCATCCACGTCATGACCTACAACGAACTTGGTCAGGCCTTTGACGCCGGCTACACCGCCGACAAGCTCACCGTCTTCTCCTACACCGAAATGGGCGACAATCTGCTGGAGGACGGCCTCTATGCGCTCGAGCCCAGCCTGAAGGACGCCGCCTTCAAGGACAAGCTCGTTCGCTTCGTCCGTGCCTCGATGAAGGGCTGGTCCTACGCCAAGGACAATCCGGAGGACGCCGCCGACATCGTGCTCGAGAATGATACCACCGGCGCCCAGACCAAGGAACACCAGCTCTACATGATCAAGGAAGTTGCCAAGCTCCTGGGGGATTCCACCGGCGTGCTCGACGAGGCGGCTTATGCTCGTACCGAGAAGGCCGTGCTCGATCAGAAAATCATCACCAAGAAGCCGGATGGCGCCTGGACGCACGAAATCACCGACGCCGCGGTGAAGTGACGGCATTCGGGAGAGCGTTTTTGAGTGAAGTGGATATCCGCTTCTTGTAGAAAATACGTAAAATCAACAAGATAGATCGTCTCTGGCTCTATGAAGCGCGGAAACGCTCTGACGGAAACATCAAGTCGCGCGGGGAGATCTTTCCGCGCGATTCGTCATCATCACGCGTAGGGAAACGCGAGCTAGGTCCATGCGAAACGTTGCCGGACTCAGACGAGCAAGTGATTCAGCCCGGCGAGAAAATCGCCGATGCGTTGGCGGTGGGCGCAATAATAGATGGTCCGTCCGTCGCGTCGGGCCAAGACGAGACCGTCCGATCTGAGACGGGCAAGCTGTTGCGATACCGCAGGTTGCGGCAGGTCCAGCTTCCGCTCGAGCTCGCCGACCGAGCATTCCTTGCGGGAGAGGTGCACCAGAATGGCTAGCCGCTGCTCGTGGGAAAGCGCCCGGACGGTGCGACAAAGGTCGTGGATCGATACGGGAAAGGCCCCCTTTCCGTCATCGACTGAATCGTTCTGACTGGTATCGTGCATGACTTCGTTCACCTCGACGCTAGAGGTGCCTTCCCCGGTAATAAACCGTCAACTGTACGGAAACACAAGGCGCGTCAGAGGCGGTCGGCCGGCTGCAGTGGGGCTATCCGGTCGTGGCGGGTAATTTTAGCGGGCAAGGATAACGATGAGAAATAAAAGGCGTAATATAGTGAACAAAATATCAATCACAGGGCTTTGTGGCGTGTTTTTAGAAACGGTGATTTTCCGGGAAAATCTAGGCACCCCGGGGCCGTAGACGTGCGGGGCAGTCTGCCTCGCGCGTCGGATTGCCCGTTCCTTCGCTGCGGAGGGGATAAACCTATGGTTGTTTTCTCTCTCGTAAATTTTATTGAGGAAATCGCAGTTGCCGATCGTCTCGCGGCGCGTCGGACCGCATCAGGTTAGTTGCGACCGGTTGGCAGGCCGAGAATCGAAACGTCGCCGTGCCCAGATCGGATACGGCGACGCCTGCGTGGAAGAGTGGTTACTTCAGCGAGCCGACCAGGGACGCGCGCGCGTCCTCAATGAGGTCCCAGCTATTGGGATCGCGCGTCGACTGGCGCTTGAGGTAGGTATAGGACGTGTCCGTCCAGACCAGAATCTTGTCCGTCTTGTTATCCAGCACGACGTCACCACGGTTGGTACGAACGGTGAGCACGGCGTGGCCCGAGCCGGTCTCATCGCGGACCACGGTGATCAGCAGCGCGCTCTCTGGCCAGCCCGAGCGCATGAGATCCCGCCGCTTCTCAAGGACGTAGTCCTCGCAGTCTCCGGCGAGCTTGGGATAGTCCCAACGTTCGAGAGTGCCGTAGATTTCCATGTCGGTGGCCGGCAGCACGGCGGTGTTGATCGCTGTATTGACCTGGTTGAGTTGGTTCCAGACCGCCTGCGTCAGCGTTACAACCTGATTGACCTCCGTTTCGCGACGGCAGTCGGCGGGATAGGTGGCGCAGAACTGCACGTAGCCGACCGGAGGGGCCGCGACGCCATGGATGCTCATCAGCTTTTCTGCCGCCGACACAGTATTGGCAGCCAGCAGAGCGCAGGCAAATAAAGCCGTTCTTTTTAGCGTCGCGATCTTGTTCATCGTCGTGACGTCTCCCTGTTGTTGTCAGGAGAATGGCACACTTGTTTTTCGGTCGCGTGAAATGGAAAAATCAAAACGATAGTATCTCGGAAATGATCTGTTTACGAAAATTAGAGTCGTGTTTTATGATTTGTTTATACTAACAGAATTGATCCTGTTTACTTTGTGTCCACCATGACGGTCGCCCATCTCTCCAAGCGTTAACGCCTGAAGGGGGGATGGGTTGCCCGGCTGGCCCGAACTCTCCGATCTGTCCGGCTTCGGCACGCTCGGTTTCGGACGCTGCATTAACCCTGCCAGACGGAAGTGTCCGCCGTTGGCACAGGTGCGTCGTTTCGGGGAGGAGAAGAGGGGGGACTGGCCAGGGCCGACCGCACACCGCGGCCGTCGTCAACTCGGCCAGAAAGGTGGCCGGCTGGCGGAAAAATCGAGGCGTGGTTATCGAATGGAAAATGCCGGAACGACGAGGCGCGGTGCCGCGTCTGTCGTCAAAGATTGTTCTTCAGCATGTCCTCGGACTGCAGCATCGCAAATTCCACGGCGATGCCGTCGCCGAAGTGGCGGATCACGCGGGCCCGCATGCGCCCGAGCGTGATCGGTGTACCGAACGGCGGACGGATGTTTGTGGCGATGGCCGCGCCGGACAGCGAGACGTCGATGATCTTGCAGCGGCTTTCCTGCCCGTCGGGCAGAACCAGGTTCGAGAAGGGCCGGTGCGGCGTGATGCGCTCGTGGCGACGATCCTCGGGAAGGTTGAGGGTGTCGCGGTTGGCGAGCCAGGTCAGTTGGGCGGCGAGCCTCTCGCGCTTGCCGGCGGTGGCGTTCACCGTCATGGCGAAACCGCCCTCGAACAGGCGGGTGATCTGTCCTTCGATGCGGCCGACGTGATCGATGTAGGCAACGACCCTCTCGCCGATGTCCCCGACAACCGGCGTCATCAGCGCCGCGCCGCCAGGCGACATGTCCAGTAGCTGGCAGGGGTATTCATTGCGGTTGGGCAGCATGAAGCGGCCAAGCACATCAATCTTGACGCGCTGGAACCGCCGGCGTTCCGGCTTGGGGAATCTGCTCGCACGAGGAGGCGTCGGAGCCGCGAGGGTTGCCATGCCGCTGTCCTGTCGGCCAAACGCGGCCGCTCGGCGTGAAACGGTAAGCATCCAACCTTAAGATTAGGTTTAGTGGCTACTCGCGCGACTGGTTTAGTCGGTCCGGCCGCCCTCGATCACGCGAAAATGGCGGAAGGTCCGGCCCGGCGCCATGGGAGCGGCCTGCCGGCGCCGATCGATCCTGAGCGACGGCGGTTCATGGCGGATGGGCGCGCGCGCGTGCGTGCCGTCGACCTTTTCGCTGTTGAGCAGGAAAGCGGGCTTTTCATCCGGCCAGATCAGCCGGAGGCTCTGCAGCGGCTGGCGAACCACCGGATAAAGGCCGAGCCAGTAGGGCTGGTCCATCGGTGCAAAGCAGCCGAGAATGCGGGTGTGGTTTGGCCCCTCATGCCGGAGCGGCAGGAACATCACCTCCACCGGCATGATCTGGCCGCGGTCGTTGGTGGCGCTGAGGCCGAACACGGCGGCGGCGCCGTCCTCGACCACGGCCGCCAGCAGGCAGGCGATGGATTCCCTGTCCTTGCCGGACCAGAAATCAAGCACGTTGCGGCCCTTCAGCTCGCGACCGTAGGCGGCGCAAATGCGAGTGCCGGCGAGGCGGAAGGAATAGGTATGGCGGTCGAGCGCCTCGAGAATGAAGGTGTCGCCGAGGATGCCGCGGATGGCCGCGGGGTCCACCTCGTTGCGCTCCGGCGCTGCCCGCCGGCCGCGCAGGTTCGTCCAATAGTCGTAAAGAGAACGCGCGACGACGCTTTTCATCGAAATCCCCGCAAGACCAGACCGACCCGGCTCAAGTTGCCCGTGGTGGGATGAGGCGCCATGCCATTTCGGCACAGGGGCAGCTCGTCCTAAACCAACCTGATGCGTTCTGAGCAGGCCTCATGCCACGAGGTCCCCGTTGTCCCCGCTGTTCTCGAGTGAGCGGGGACCAGCGGTTGAAAAAGAGTCGTGAACGATTGGGCGAGCCGTGCCATCGACGGGGGCGGGACAGGGTGAAAACGGGCAGTGAAAGCGGCATAGCGCCGGAGGAGGGCAAGTGGTCGCCGAATGGCGGAGGTGCCATTCCGCTATGGGTTTACGATCGGCTGTCGTGGCGGACAGCTTGGGGCGGATTGACTGCTGGCGCGGTGCCTGCCCCATCGCGGCACCGAGCCGTTCCCCGGTGTCCCTTTTTGACTGCGCTCTGGCACCGCTCCCGGCTTTGCGATAAAGCGCTGTCGAGGCTCGCGGCACGGCGGGCGTTGAGGAAGCCGCGATGCAGGGTGATAACGACAATCTCGAACCGATGTTCAACCTGCCGCGGGTGATCCTCGTCTTCATCCTGCTGTCAGTCGGCATCTTCATGGGCCGCACCTGGTATCTCGGCGGCGATGGAGCGGCGACCTTCATCCTCACCTTCAGCTTCACCCCGATGCGCTATCAGTTCCTGGCCTCGGATATGGGCTTTCCCGGCGGTTGGGCCGCTGGATTGTGGAGCCCGTTCACCTACGTATTCTTGAGCCCCACGGCGTCCAGCCTGATCTTTGACCTCCTCTGGCTGGCAGCTTTCGGCACCGCTGTGGCGCGCCGCTTTGGGCCGTGGCGCTTTGCCGGCTTTGCCGCATCGGCTGCCGTTGTCGGTGCCGGCTTGTTCTGGCTGCTGTCCAAGGACCCGCAATCGCTGCTGCTCGGCCCGAACTTCGTGGTGGCGGCCCTGCTCGGCGCGGCCATCCGCTTCGTGTACACCGCTGGCCTTGGCGGCATCATGACCATGGGCGGCGACGCCTGGCGGCAGCCGGCGCTCGGTATCGTCGAGATGTGGTCGAACGTCCAGGTGCTGCAGCTGTTCGGCTTCATCTTTGCCGCCAACACGCTGTTCGCCGTGCTGTATGCGTCTTCCGGTCTTGATGGCAGGGCGCTGTTGCAGAACGCGCTTGGCTATATCGTCGGCATCCTGCTGTTCTCGCTGTTCGATCCCCGGCCGGCCTCGACGGTCCGACCCGGCTAAGGGAAATTCCCTAGATCGGCGCTTGCCAGACCGTCCAATTCATTCCATCCTGTGCGGGGCGATGAGGAGAAGACTGCCAGCCAATTGGTGGCTTCCTCATCATGGGACAAGCTGGAGGGATGGGAATGACGACCGTCAGGCAAATTCTATCCGCCAAGGGCGAAGATGTGATCACCGGCGACCGCTCGATGTCGCTCGGGCAAGCCGTGACCAGGCTCGCCGGCAACAAGATCGGCGCGCTGATTTTCGTCGATGAAGATCGCCGCGTCATCGGCATTCTGTCAGAACGCGACATTGTCGCATCGCTGGCTCTGCACGGCGCGCGCGTGCTGGAGGAGCTGGCATCGGCCCACATGACCCGCAAGGTCAGTACCTGCACGCGGGACGATACGGTCGAGGACCTGATGGACATGATGACCGCCGGCCGCTTCCGCCATCTGCCGGTGGTGGAGGACGGCAGGTTGGTGGGCATGGTGTCGATCGGCGACGTCGTCAAGCACCGGGTCGCCGACATCGAGCACCAGGCCTCTGAGATCCGCAATTACCTGCTCACCTCGTGAAAATCGGTCCCGTCGAGGCAAGCGTAGCGGGGTTTTTCCACGGCGCATGACGCAATACTGCGCCGCGTGAGAAGAATTTTCGCTTCTCATGCAGAAGGTTGGAACACCATCGCCTTATTGCCCATGGTGGTTGGGCTGAAATTCGTTGCGCTTTGAGACGGGGCGGTTAAGATTTCGTTCAAGCCCGGTCGATTGGGTGGGTGGTCCGCTTGATGCGATGGCCGCACGAACAACGGTTCCGCCGACGGCGGAGCTCATGAACAGGTTGCACGTTCTGTTTCGACGATCGCCCCGGATGGTGGCTTGTTTGGCAACCGGATGGTCGTCAAGGCACGAAGGAGACCCGCGATGAGCTTGACCCGTAGCCTCAACACCCTCGTCGTCTGCGTCGCGTTTCTGTTCGTCGTCGCCATAGTGGCCGGCGTCATCTGAACGCGCGCAAGATTCTTGTCCTGGAAGAGCCGATCGGCGGATGCTCGCCGGTCGGCTTTCTGCTTGTCGCTGACTCAGGCGGCAATGATGATGCGCTCGACTTCGGCCCGGCGGGAATCGAAACGTCCGAAGATGCGCGCGGCGAGCGCGCGCTCGCCCTTCAGCACGATCGTCGCGTTGCCGTCGAACAGGCAGTCCACGGTGCTGATGGTGTTGGAATGCGGTTCGATGTGGTCGAGCTCGGGTGTGTCGCCGCCGGCCGCAAGGCTGGTCCACGCTGGCGTGGACTCGATCTGAAAGCGGGTGAGGGCATCGGCAATCATTGTCTTGGTCGGGTTCATGGTGCGGTCCTTGGCTCCCGGTTACGGGAGAACACATACGTGGAAACTGTTGTTTCCCGGCTAATGCCGACAAAACTAAGGCACCTGCCCAGCCTGCGACCTTTGGCGAAGCGCTGAGGATCTCCAATCCAAGTCCTTGGGATTTGCGAGGTTTTTCCGTGACGTTGAGGAGAGCTCGACGTTTTGCTGTGGACAAAACAGGAACATTCGATCATGTTTCGTCAACCCTGTCCGCAAGTATCGCGGATGGGGCGTTTTTTGTCGCGGAGTAACCATGGCCAAGCGCACCACCCAATTCGTCTGCCAGTCCTGCGGCGCGGTCAGTCCGCGCTGGGTGGGCAAGTGCGAGGCCTGCGACGCCTGGAACTCGTTCGTGGAGGAGGTGGGGGGCGGGGACACCATCGGCTCGGCGGTATTCGGCCAGAAGGGTCGGCCGATGCGGAAGGGCCGCGTCGTGCCGCTGGTGGAGCTGTCCGGCGAGATCGCCCAGACGCCGCGCCTCGAATCGGGCATCGCCGAGTTGGACCGCGTCACCGGCGGCGGCTTTGTGCGCGGGTCGGCCCTCCTGGTCGGCGGCGATCCGGGAATCGGCAAGTCGACCCTGCTCATCCAGGCCGCGGCAACGCTGGCCCGCAAGGGCGCGCGCGTCGTTTATGTCTCGGGCGAGGAGGCCGTGGCGCAGGTGCGCCTCCGGGCCGAGCGGCTTGGTCTATCCGACGCACCGGTGGCGCTCGCGGCCGAAACTTCGGTCGAAGATATCCTGACGACGCTCGCCAATGGGCCGGTACCCGACCTGGTCGTCCTTGATTCCATTCAGACGCTGTGGACGGAGGTGGTCGAATCTGGCCCCGGCACGGTGACGCAGGTGCGCGCCGCCGCCCAGGCGATGGTCCGCTATGCCAAGGAGAGCGGCGCCACCGTCGTCCTGGTCGGCCATGTCACCAAGGACGGTTCCATCGCCGGTCCCCGCGTCGTCGAGCACCTGGTCGATGCGGTCCTCTATTTCGAGGGCGATGGTGCCCGTCATTTCCGTGTGCTGCGTTCGGTCAAGAACCGCTTCGGCCCCACCGACGAGATCGGCGTGTTCGAGATGACCGGCGGCGGCTTGCGTGAAGTGCCGAACCCGTCCGAACTGTTCATGGGCGAACGCGACAGCTCGTCGGCCGGCGCCGCGGTTTTTGCCGGCATGGAGGGGACGCGGCCGATGCTGGTCGAGATCCAGGCGCTGGTGGCGCCCACGTCCCTCGGCACGCCGCGCCGCGCCGTCGTCGGCTGGGATGGCAGCCGTCTCGCCATGATCCTCGCCGTGCTGGAAGCCCATTGCGGCGTCCGCTTCGGCCAGCACGACGTCTATCTGGCCGTCGCCGGCGGTCTCCGAATCCAGGAGCCGGCCGCCGACCTCGCCGTTGCCGCGGCGCTGGTGTCCTCGCTGGCCGGCGCGCCGCTTGGCCATGACTGCGTCTATTTCGGCGAAGTGAGCCTGTCGGGCGCCGTTCGGCCGGTGGCGCACGCCGCCGCCCGCCTCAAGGAGGCGGAAAAGCTGGGCTTCGCCCGGGCGGTGGGACCGAGGTTGGCGAGCGGCGAGGCACCAACCGGCCTGAAGCGGGCCGTCGTCGCCCAACTCGTCGATCTCGTCACGCGCATTGCCGCCGACGGCGCCGGTTCGGAGACGCCTCGTCGCGAGCAGCGTGGATAAGCGAAAGGGCGGTGTGCCTCGTCGCTGTCCCTTGATTGAATTTGCGAGTTCGGGCCGTTACCGTTAATTCGGTATCGGCGCTAAGGAATCAGGGGCCGGGCTTCGGGCGCCAAAGGGGCAGAGATGTCGATTACGCTACTCGACGGTATCCTCATCGTGGTCATGCTGATTTCGGCGTTGCTCGCCATGATCCGTGGCTTCGTGCGCGAGGTGCTGTCGATCGCCGCCTGGGTCGCCGCCGCCGCCGCCGCCTTCCTGCTTTACGACGATGTCCTGCCATTCGTTCAGCCGCACATCTCGCAGAAGCAGCTGGCGCTGGTGGCCTCGGCCGGTGGTGTTTTCGTGTTGACGCTGATCATCGTCAGCTTCATCACCATGCGGATCTCCGACTACGTGCTCGACAGCCGCATCGGTCCGCTCGACCGCACGCTGGGCTTCGTGTTCGGCGCGGCGCGCGGCCTTCTTCTGGTCGTCGTCGGCATGCTGTTCTTCAACTGGTTCATTCATGACGAGGCGTCCCAGCCGACCTGGGTGGCCGAGGCCAAGTCGCGGCCGTTGCTCAACGCGCTCGGTGCCCAGCTGATGGCGGCGCTGCCTGAAAACCCGGAAAAGCAGATCCTCGACCAGTTCCAGAACCCGAGTCTTGACGACGGTTCGGCATTGCCCGACGGCGAGGAATCCCCGCCGCCAGCCGATGATGCCGCTCCCGGCGATGCGGCTCCCGGTGCCCCGGCGCCTGACGATGGCGCCTATCGGCCCGGTGAGCAGAACGGCCTCGACCAGCTGATCCAGTCGACCGAGTCGCCCAAGCCGTGATCGGTCGCCTGGACGATATGCAAATGCGTCGGACCCGTCCGGCGCATTTGCCGTTTTGAAGACCGCGACGAATGCTTTATATGCCTGCCTGCGCGATGGCCTTCGGGCATCATCGGGCGTTTGGGGGCTTCGGAGTGCTTCCAAAGCGAAATTCCGCCGACCGGACCGGCTTGTGCCGTCCACACTTCGGAAAGTCCGGCACACCGCCGCAGACTGCCGACATCCCCGGCCTTGCAAGGCAAGCCGCCGGGACCAGATGAAATCTCGAAAGTGGGTAGGCCGACCATGGACGATTTCACCCTCGACCCGTTCGCTGCCGATGACGACGACCGTTTCCACGAGGAATGCGGTGTGTTCGGCGTCTTCGGCGTGGAGAACTCTTCGGCGCTCGCCGCCCTCGGGCTGCATGCCCTGCAGCATCGCGGCCAGGAAGCCGCCGGCATCACCACCTTCGATGGCAAGGAGTTCTACACCGAACGGCATATCGGCCTCGTCGGCGACAACTTCACCAAGGCCAAGGTCCTGGCCCGCCTGCCGGGCGACCGGGCGATCGGCCATACGCGCTATTCGACCACCGGTGGTTCCGGCCTCAGGAATGTCCAGCCGCTCTACGCCGAGCTGTCGGCCGGCGGCTTCGCGCTCGCCCACAATGGCAATCTGACCAACGCCATGACCATTCAGCGCGAACTGCAGCGTCGAGGGTCGATCTTCCAGTCGACCTCCGACACCGAGACCATTCTCCATCTCGTTGCCACCAGCCAGAAGGCGGCGCTGGTCGACAAGGTGGTCGACGCGCTGCGCGCCGTCGAGGGCGCCTATTCCATCGTTTGCATGAGCCAGGAGAAGATGATCGGCTGCCGCGATCCCTTCGGCTTCCGGCCGCTGATTCTCGGCGATCTTGATGGCGCCGTCATCCTCGCATCCGAGACCTGCGCCCTCGATATCATCGGCGCCCACTTCGTGCGCGAGATCGAGCCGGGCGAGATGGTGGTGGTCACCGAGCGCGGCATCGAGAGCCTCCGCCCGTTCGAGCGGCGGCCGTCGCGCTTCTGCATCTTCGAGCATGTCTACTTCGCTCGGCCGGACTCGGTGTACGGCGGCACCTCGGTCTACCAGGTGCGAAAGCGCATCGGCGCCGAACTCGCCCGCGAGATGCCTGCCGACGCCGACGTGGTGATCCCGGTGCCCGACAGCGGCACGCCGGCCGCCATCGGCTTTGCCGAGACATCGGGCATCCCCTTCGATTTTGGCATCATCCGCAATCACTACATCGGCCGCACCTTCATCGCGCCGACCGACACCATCCGCCACATGGGCGTCAAGCTGAAGCACAACGCCAACCGCACGGTGATCGAGGGCAAGCGCATCGTGCTGGTCGACGACAGCATCGTGCGCGGCACCACCTCGCTCAAGATCGTCCAGATGATGCGCGAGGCCGGTGCCGCCGAGGTGCACATGCGCATCGCCTCGCCGCCGACCACCGACTCCTGCTTTTATGGCGTCGACACGCCCGAGAAGGGCAAGCTGCTGGCCTCGCGCATGTCGATCGAGGAGATGACGCGCTATATCCAGGTCGACAGCCTCGGCTTCCTGTCGATCGACGGTCTCTACCGGGCCGTCGGCGCCTCCGGCCGCAACAACGAGCAGCCGCAGTATTGCGACGCCTGCTTCACCGGCGACTATCCAACCGCGCTGACCGACGCCTCCGGCTCCGGCCCGGTGCGCCAGCTGTCGCTTCTGGCCGACGCCGGCTAAGCGTCCATCGGGGGGACTGAGGTGACTGAAAAACGCATCGTGGTGGTGACCGGCGCCTCGCGCGGCATCGGTTACGAAGCGGCGCTGGCGCTTGGCCGGGCCGGATGGCACGTCGTCGCGGTCGCCCGCACGCAAGGCGGGCTCGAGGAACTCGACGATGCCATTCGCGACGCCGGAGGCTCCGCCTCGCTGGTGCCGCTCGATCTGGCCGACCCCGCCCGCGTCGATGACCTCGGCGCGGCGCTCAACCAGCGCTTCGGCCGGGTCGACGCCCTGTTCGGCAACGCCGGTCTCCTCGGGGGCGGTCTGGCTCCGGTCGGCCACATCGACCCGAAGAAATGGGATCAGGCCTTCGCCGTCAACGTCACCGCCAACTACCGGCTGATCCGCACGCTCGATCCGCTCCTCCGCCAGTCGCCGGCCGGCCGCTGCCTGTTCGTCTCGTCGGCTGCCGCCTGGAAGGGCGCGCCGTTCTGGGGCCTCTACGCCGCCTCCAAGGCGGCGCTCAACGCACTTGTTGTCGCCTATGCCGAGGAGGTCAGGAACTTCGGCATCACCGTCAATCTTCTCAACCCCGGACCGCTTCGGACGCGCATGCGCGCCCAGGCCATGCCCGGCGAGGACCCGGATACGCTCGCAACACCGGCTGATCTCGCACCACACATCGTGTCGATTCTCGAGGCGACCGATGGGCGAAGCGGCGCGCTCTACGACTTTCCGACGCTCTCGTGGAAGAAGCTGCAGCCACCCCAATGAGCCCCTATGACATCGATCGTACCCATGCCTCGGCCAATTCGGGCCATCGGCCGCCGGGCAGCGCCATCGATCATCTGGTCCTGCACTACACCGGCATGCGCTCCGAAGAGGGAGCCCGCGACTGGCTGTGCGACCCGCGCTCGCAGGTATCGAGCCATTACGTCGTGTTCGAGGACGGCCGCGTTTTTCAACTGGTCGACGAAAACAGGCGCGCCTGGCATGCCGGCCGCTCCGCCTGGCGCGGTGTCACCGACCTCAACTCGCGCTCCATCGGCATAGAGATCGCCAATCCGGGCCACGAATTCGGCTATCGCCCGTTTCCGGATCGGCAGATCGAGGCGGTCATCGGGCTGTGTCGCTCGATCTTCTCGCGCCACCATATCCCGCCGCATCAGGTGGTCGCCCATTCCGATGTCGCCCCCGATCGCAAGGAGGATCCGGGCGAGCTGTTTCCCTGGGAATGGTGCGCCGCCTTCGGCATCGGCCTCTGGGTGCCACCGGCCTTGCTCGATCATGAGCCGGCGCTTTCTCGGGGTGACGAGGGTGAGAAGGTGCTGGAACTTCAGCAGCTTGTTGCCAACATCGGCTTCGATGCCCCGCTGTCCGGTCTCTTCGACGACCGCACCGAGATCGTCGTGCGCGCCTTCCAGCGTCACTGGAGGCCAGCCCGCATTGATGGCCGCGCCGACCCGTCGACTCTGGACACCTTGGGCCGCGTCGCCGCGGCTTTCGAGGCCTCTGTTAAGGCCTGATCCTTCGCCGGCTCTCGACTCAATGCGGCGAAGATGCGGACCATTTCGCGACTGCATGGCTGGTATGCGCCACATTGACGGCCCCGCATGGCCCGATTTATCCGGCAGTTCCTTGCCCCGCCACTGGGAGGCAATGGAACCAAGACCGCATGACAATCATCAAGACGCTTGCCACCGCCACGTTCCTTCTCACCGGCGCCCTCGCGACGCCTGCCTTGGCCGACACCGTCCGATCCAGCAAGGCGGACCTGCCAGCCGCCGTCGCTGCCGCCGACAAGCCGGACAGCATCGCCGAGCTGCTGTTCGGCGTGAAGCCCGACAGCAAGGGGATCGCCCCTGAGACATTCGATACCTCTGTACCGAAGGGTGGGCCGGGCGCCGGCCTGCGGAGCCGCATTGTCGCCCATGCCCGGGCCGCCGGTCTGCCGGCCGAACTGGCCGAGGCGGTGGTCCGTCACGAGAGTCGCTTCAATCCGAAAGCGCGCGGCCGGCATGGTGAGATTGGCCTCATGCAGATCAAGCCGCAGACTGCCCGCGGCCTCGGCTACACCGGTACGGCCGCTGGCCTTTATGAGGTTGAAACCAACCTCAAGTGGGGCATGGCCTATCTGGCCGGTGCCTACAAGTTGGCCGGTGGCGACACCTGCGGCACCATTCTCCGCTACAACGCCGGCCATGGCGCAAGGCGCATGAACCGCATCTCACGCGCCTATTGCTCTGAGGTGAGCACCTACGTCGCCTCGCTTTGAACCCGAAGCGATCGCTAGAAGCCGTGACCGAGGCTGGATCGAAGGCGGGCCAATCGCCGGCAGGCGATGGCTCGCCGCTTGACCTTCCGGCAGGGGCATGCCACACGGCTCCACGCCAGTCGGTCGGACGACCGCGCGGACAGGGGGCGAAAGCCCGTCCGGGAGGAAAGTCCGGGCTCCACGAAAACACGGTGCCGGGTAACGCCCGGCGAGGGTGACCTTAGGGAAAGTGCCACAGAGATCGAACCGCCCCGGCGCGCCGGGGTAAGGGTGAAAAGGTGGTGCGGGCGTAAGCCCTGCCTGTTTTCGGGCTAGTCGTCCGGGTTGGTTGCATGAGGCGTCCGGCAACGGCCGTCCCAGATGAATGGTCGTCGGGCGGGAAACCGCTCACAGAACCCGGCTTACAGACCGACTGGCCTTTTCTGTCTGCGGCCCGCGCCACGGGGCAAAATGCGGCGCCTATGCCGCATCTGTTCACTATCAGTTGACAGTGTGTTGATGGCGCCAGGGAATGGCTTTCCTTGAAGCGACGGCTTGGCGAACCTATTCCTATATTCGCAATTCGGAGTAAGTACTTTTTGCAGGGGGTCGCCGTGTAGGAGTCTCGCCGGGTTGCGCTCAGCCACGCGCCCGTCACGTGGCGCTCGTCAACAGCAGGGCCATGGCCCTGGAAGGAACAAGTCTGAAATGGCCAAGGTCGCAATCGTCTATCATTCGGGATACGGGCACACGGAAGTGGTGGCCAAGGAAGTCGCTACCGGTGCCGGCGCCGAACTGATTCCCATTGATGCGGAAGGCAATGTTACCGACTCGGATTGGGCCAAGCTGGATGCGGCCGACGCGATCATCTTCGGCACGCCGACCTACATGGGCAATTCCAGCTGGCAGTTCAAGAAATTCGCCGATGCCACGTCGAAGGCGTGGTTCACGCGCAAGTGGCAGGACAAGGTCTTCGGTGGCTTCACCAACTCCGCCAGCCTCAATGGCGACAAGCAGGTGACGCTGATCGGCCTGCAGACGCTTGCCTCCCAGCACGGTGGCATCTGGGTCAGCCTCGGCCTGCTGCCGTCCAACACCAAGGCGTCGACACGCAGTGACGTCAACAGCCTCGGCGGTTCCGTCGGGTTGTTGGTCTCGACGCCGTCGGACGCCAGCACGGATGAAGTGCCGGCCGGCGATCTCGAGACAGCAAGGTCGTATGGTGCCCGCGTTGCGGCGGTGGCCGGCAAATTGTTGAACTGATCTGGGCCAAAACCCAAAGTTCTGGAAGCGGCGCCTCGAGAGGGGCGCCGTTTTCGTCTGCCTGTCAGGCCGGAGGCGGCATGCCGCCGTTTTCAAGAAAGACCTTGGCCGTCAGGAAGTCGCGCCACGCCTCGCGCTTTTTGATCGGCGTCCTCAACAGATAGGCCGGGTGGAACGTCGGCAGCGCCTTGAAGCGCTTGTTGCCGATCTCCAGGTCGCACCAATGGCCGCGCAGCTTGTTGATGCCCTGTTTCACCGCCTCACCGCCCAGCAGTGCCTTGGCCGGCTGCGCGCCGAGGAAGACGATCAACGCCGGATCGATCAGCTCGATCTGCCGCAGGATGAACGGCCGACAGATGGCGATCTCCACGTCGGAAGGGTCGCGGTTGCCCGGTGGCCGCCAGTAAATGACGTTGGCGATATAGGCGTTGTGGCTGCGGCTGTAGCCGATGGCGTTGAGCATGCGATCAAGCAACTGGCCGGAGCGGCCGACAAAGGGCCGTCCTTCGATGTCCTCGTCGCGGCCAGGGGCTTCGCCAATCAGCATCAGCTTAGATGCCGGATTGCCGTCGGCGAACACCGTGTTCTTGGCGGTGAGCTTGAGGTTGCAGCCATCGAACGCCTGCAGCAGGTCCTTGAGTTCGTCGAGTGTCTTTGCCGATTGGGCGGCGGCGCGCGCCTGCATCACCGTCGCTTCAGTCGGCACCTGGGCCGTCTGGCCCGTTGCGACGACCGGGCGGGCCGGGGCTCCTTGCGAGGGGAACTCAACCGCCGGCATCGGGCGCCGGTCGTCCGGCTGGGGCGACTGCCGCCGGGCCGCCTGGCTTTCCGCCGCCGCTTTCGCCTTGGCGCTGTCATCGAAGCGATCGAACGGCCTATCGGCCAGCGTCACGTCGACGCCCATCGCCGCATACCAGTCGAGCAGGGCTGCGGCGGCCTCAAGGCCAGGGGAAGGGGATGTCGGATCGGACGGCATGCCTCTTCTATAGAGCAGGATGATCGCCGAGGAAACGTCACAGCCGGCGCTTGGCGGTTGGCCGGAACGCCGCCCGAAAGCGTTTGATCGCATCCACAGTTCGTGGTTGAAGGACTGCGGCGCGCATGATCCGTGTTTCCACCCAGGCTCCGCCCGGCGACCTTGGCGCGGAAGATGCACGCGTCGTTGGCGACCAACTGCCCCGAGAAGAGAGACGTTCATGACCCTGCCTGAGCGCGAATCCATGGAGTTCGACGTGGTGATCGTCGGCGCCGGCCCGGCCGGCCTTGCCGCCGCCATCCGCGTCAAGCAGCAGGCCGTCGCGAGCGGGCAGGACATCTCCGTGCTGGTGCTCGAAAAAGGCTCGGAAGTCGGCGCCCATATCCTGTCCGGCGCGGTGGTCGATGTCTCCGGCATCTCGGCGCTGCTGCCCGACTGGCGCGACGATCCGGACAATCCGTTCAGGACGCCGGTCACCGACGACCGGTTCTTCTTGCTGTTCAGGACATTCGGTCTGCGCCTGCCGAATGTTCTGATGCCGCCGCTGATGAGCAATCATGGCGCTTATGCCGTATCGCTGGGCAACGTCTGCCGCTGGCTGGCCAGGAAGGCCGAGGCCCTGGGCGTCGAGATCTATCCGGGATTTGCCGCCGCCGAGGTGCTCTACGACGACGACAGGGTGATCGGCGTCGCCACGGGCGACATGGGCGTCCGAAAGGATGGCACGCCCGGCCCCAATTACCAGCGGGGCATGGCGCTTCTTGCCAAATACACGCTGTTTGCCGAGGGCGCGCGCGGCTCGCTGTCCAAGAAACTGATCGCCCGCTTTCAACTGGACGACGGGCGGGAACCACAGAAATTTGGCATCGGGATCAAGGAACTCTGGGACGTTTCACCCGACAAGGCCCGGCCTGGGCTGGTGCAGCATTCCTTCGGTTGGCCGCTCGGCGGGCACACCGGCGGCGGCTCGTTCCTGTACCACCTCGAGAACAACCAGGTGGCCGTCGGCTTTGTCGTCCACCTCAATTACGACAACCCCTATCTCTCCCCCTTCGAGGAGTTTCAGCGTTTCAAGACGCATCCTCTCGTCCGTGGCACCTTCGAGGGTGGCAAGCGCGTCGCCTATGGGGCACGGGCGCTCACCGAGGGGGGCTGGCAGTCGGTGCCCAAGCTTGTTTTCCCCGGCGGGGCGCTGCTCGGCTGCTCGGCCGGCTTCATGAATGTGCCGCGCATCAAGGGTAGCCATAACGCCGTGCAGTCGGGAATCCTCGCCGCGGACGCGGTTGTCGAGGCCTTTGCCACCGGTCGGGCGGGTGACGAGCTGACGCCCTACGATGCGGGATGGCGGGAGTCGGCGATCGGCAAGGACTTGAAGCGCGTGCGTAACGTCAAGCCGCTATGGTCGCGGTTCGGCACACTTTTGGGTCTCGGCCTCGGTGGCCTCGACATGTGGCTGGGGACGTTGTTCGGACGCTCTGCCTTCGGCACCCTCGGCCATGGCAGGAGCGATGCCGACTGCCTGAAGCCGGCGGCGCGCTTCAAGCCGATCGCCTATCCGAAGCCGGACGGCAGGCTTACCTTCGACCTGATGTCGTCGGTCTTTCTGTCGGGGACCGCCCACGAGGAGGATCAGCCGGTGCACCTGAAGCTGTTGGAACCAGACTTGCAGCAGGTCTCCGAACTCGAAGTCTTTGGCGGTCCGTCCGCCCGCTACTGCCCGGCCGGCGTCTACGAGTGGATAAACGAGCCAAATGCCGGACCGCATTATGTAATCAATGCCCCAAACTGTGTTCATTGCAAAACTTGTGATATCAAGGACCCCAACCAGAACATCGATTGGGCGGTCCCGGAGGGAGCGGGGGGACCCAATTATCCGAATATGTAATGGTCATTTCTTTCTAATGGGCAGGGTGGGATTGATGAGCGAGCGGGTAGAAGATGCGCAGCCGGCCGATGTCGGCCAGAATTGGACGGCGATCGTTGCCGAAGACCATCCGATTATCCAGTCGGCCGTGGTGCGCATCCTGAAGAAGCGCTTCGGCTTCCGGCAGCCGATTCTCGCCACCAGCTACGACGAGCTGGCCGATGCCGTTCTCGATACCGGCGACAACACGCTGGTCATTACCGATCTCGTCATGCCCGGCATGCGTGGCCTCGACACCATCAAGCATGTCCGCTCGCTGGCGCCCAAGGCTTTCGTGGTCGTCTATTCCTCCAATTCCGGCGAAGAGCTGGCGCAGGGCTGCCTCGATCTCGGCTGCCGCGCCTTCATCGGCAAGCGGTCGTCCGAGGATATGCTGGCCGCGGCCATCGAGACCGTCCTCGACGGTGGCACCATCATCGAAGTGGGTGCCGACAATTCGGCGGTATCGCAGGTCGTGCTGGAGCGTTCGGCGCTGGTGGCCCAGCTGTCGCCGCAGCAGCTCAAGGTTTTCCAGCTCCTTGGCGACGGTCTCCTCAACAAGCAGATCGCCTACCAGCTCGGCATCTCCGAGGCGACCGTCAAGGCGCATGTCGGCAAGATCCTCGAGACGCTGAAAATCACCTCGCGGAGCCAGGCCGCCATCACCTCCGCCTGGATGGCCGAGCACGGCCTGGTCTGAGGTGATCCGCGCCCTCGACAGCCGGATTGTCTACGAAAACCGCTGGATGCGCGTCCGCGAGGACGCCATCGAGCGGCCGGACGGCTCGCACGGCATCTACGGCCTAGTTGAGAAGCCGGATTTCGTGACGGTTGCCGCTGTCGACCGGACGCGTGGCCTCATCCATCTCGTCGAGCAATATCGTTATCCGGTCGCCGGCCGATACTGGGAGCTGCCGCAGGGCTCCTGGGAAACGCGGCCGGACGTCCCTCCCGAGGAGGTCGCCCGCGCCGAGCTCTCTGAAGAGACTGGTATTGCTGCCGGGAAAATGACGCGCGTCGGCGAGCTGTTCCTCGCCTACGGTTACTCATCGCAGCGCTATCATATCTTCCTGGCCGAGGAGCTGGAGCAGGGTGTTGGCGCCCTCGAAGCCGAGGAGGCCGATCTGATCTCCCGCGCCTTTCCGCTGGCCGAGGTCGACGCCATGATGGCCGACGGCACCATTCGCGATGCCACCACGGTGGCTGCGCTGGGGCTGATCCGCCTGAAGGGGCTGCTCTGAAGGCTTAGGGCCTACGGCCTTCAGATTTCTTCCAGAAGATCGTCGTAGAAGCGTTGCAGCCGGGCGTGGCGCTCGGCGGCAAGCCGACGACCGGTCGCCGTCTTGAAGCCGTCGCAGAGCTTGAACAGCTTGGTCATGAAATGATCGAGTGCGAAGCGGCTGTCGTTGAGCGGCCGCTCCTCGGCCGAGGGGTCGCCGGCATCGTAGAGGTGGTTGTTGAGCCGGCCGGCGACGTAGAAGCAGCGAGCGGCCCCGATCATGCCGATGGCGTCAAGCCGGTCGGCGTCCTGCAGCACACGGGCTTCCAGCGTGGTCGGCTCGATGCCGCCCGAGAAGCTGTGCGCCTCAATGGCGTGCGCCACCTTTTCTCGTCGTTCCTCTTCCCAGCCGATGTCGGCGAGAATGCCGCGCGCCTTGCGCGCTGACAGCTGCGAGGCACGCGGCCGGTCCGGCGAGTTTTTCTCGACGGCGACGCAATCATGCAGCAGCACGGCGGCCGCCAGGATTTCGCTGTCGCCGCCCTCGTTGTCGGAGATGACGGTGGCATTCTTCCACACCCTCAAGAGGTGGGAAAAATCATGGCTGCCATCGGTGGTGCAGACACAGGCACCCGAGTGGGGCAGCAGCAGAGAGGCGAGGCGGTCGTGCGGCGAGAACAGCGAAAAGGTCAACGGCGCTCATCCGTTTGGCGAATATGATAATCTCAGCATACGCCGAAAGTCGTATATGCCAAGTTTTTTTGCAGAACAAACGCGCAAAACCGCGGGCTTGGAATCGTAACGATTTCGGCCTGACTTCAGTTCCGCCGGTTGAAAACAAAAAAGCCGCCCACCGAACATCGGCGAGCGGCTTTCCTACCTGAAAATAACGGTGATCAGCCTTCGATCTTCGAGAAGTCGGCGACCTGGTGGCAAGCGTTGCGCAGCACCGTCAGAAGAGCGAGACGATTGGCGCGTACTTGTTCGTCGGCGTCGTTGACCAGCACCTTGTCGAAGAAGGCATCGACCGGCGCGCGCAGCGTGGCAAGCGCCTTCATTGCCCCTTCGAAGTCCTCGGTGGCGACGGCGTCACGGACGGCCTTGGCGGCCGTCTCGACGGCAGCGGCGAGCGCCTTCTCTTCGGCTTCCCTGAACAGCGAGGCGTCGACGGCGGCGGCGACGGCCGTGCCCTTTTTCTCCTCGGCCTTCAGGATGTTGGCGGCCCGCTTGTAGCCGGCGAGCAGGTTCCTGCCGTCGTCGCTGGCAAGCAGGGCACCGAGCGCCTCGACGCGCTTGACGATCAGCAGCAGGTCGTCCTGGCCACCGAGCGCGAACACCGCATCGACGAGATCGAAGCGGTTGCCCTGTTCGCGCAGCTGCACCTTCAGGCGATCGGCGAAGAAGTTGAGGAGGTCCGGCGTCTTGCTCGAATAGGCGTTGAGCGGCAGACGCACGCCATTGTCGAGGATGATCCGGATCACGCCCAGCGCGGCACGGCGCAGCGCAAACGGGTCCTTGCTGCCGGTCGGCTTCTCGTCGATTGCCCAGAAGCCGACGAGCGTGTCGAGCTTGTCGGCCAGCGCCACGGCGATCGACACCGGCGCCGTCGGCACGCGGTCGGACGGGCCTTGCGGCTTCCAGTGCTCCTCGATGGCGGCGGCCACAGCCGCATCCTCGCCGGCATGCGCCGCGTAATAGCGGCCCATCAGGCCCTGTACCTCGGGGAACTCGCCGACCACGCCCGAAAGCAGATCCGCCTTGGCGAGCAGAGCGGCGCGGGCCGCCTTGTCGGGATCGGCGCCGACCAGCGGCGCGATTCCGCGGGAGAGCGCCACGACGCGGCGGACGCGCTCGCCCTGGCTGCCGAGCTTTTCGTGGAAGGTGATGCCCTCGAGCTTGGGCACCAGCGTCTCCAAGGGAATGGCGAGGTCGCCGTCCCAGAAGAATTTGGCGTCCGACAGGCGGGCGCGGATAACGCGCTCGTTGCCGGCGATGATGGTGGCACCGCCATCGGTCGCCGCCATGTTGGAGGTCAGGATGAAGCGGTTGGCGAGGCGGCCACTCTTCGGGTCCCTCAGCACGAAGCACTTCTGATTGGCGCGGATGGTGGCGCGGATCACCTCGTCGGGCACGTCGAGGAAGGCGGGATCGAAGGCGCCCATCAGCACGACAGGCCACTCGACAAGGCCGGCCACTTCATTGAGCAGCCCTTCGTCCTCGACCAGTTCGAGGCCGGCGGCGAAGGCGAGATTGCGGGCGTCGGCGAGGATGATGTCGCGCCGGCGGGCCGGATCGAGCACCACCTTGGCCTTCTCCAGCTTGTCAATGACGACCGGCTCCTCGGTTTCGGGACCGAAGGTGCAGACGATCGAGTGCAGCGGCCGCACCCAGCGCAGCGTGCCCGTGCCCCAGCGCTGCGACTTCGGCCAGGGGAAGCTGCGGATCACCGAGGGTAGCAGTTCGGCGATGATCGCCTCGGCGGCGCGGCCGGGCTTCACAAGGTCGGCGACGTAGAAGTCGCCCTTCTTCGGGTCGGAAACGACGCGCGCCTTGGCGATGTCGTCGAGCCCGGCGCCGCGCAGAAAGCCCTGGATGGCACCGGCCGGAGCGTCGGTGCGCGGCCCCTTCTTCTCCTCGCGGATGTCAGGCGAGCGGGTGGTGAGGCCGTGGACTGTCAGCGTGAGGCGGCGTGGCGTCGCAAAGGCACCGGCGCTCTCGTAGGTGAGGCCCGCATCGACCAGACCGTTTGTCACCAGACCCTTGAGATCGTCGGCGGCCTTCGCCTGCATACGGGCGGGAATCTCTTCGGAAAAGAGTTCGATGAGAAGATCGGGCATGGTGGTCCTCGGGGCCTCCCGGCGGCACGCCGGTCGTCTTGCAATGCAGCGTCTGATTAGTCGGTTCGGGATTAAATGTCATCCCCGAATAGACGCGGAAAAGGCGGCAGGACGCGAGGGTCGAGGCGGGAAAGCGGGCTTGGCTGACGGCGATGGCTCAGCTCCAGCCGCCATTGATGGTCTGGTAGAAGACGTGCAGGCCGATCTTCGCCTTCTTCGTGAACACGCTCGCCCAGTTCGGCCGCACGTAGGTGGCGTGATAATGGGTGGCCGTGCCGACGTCGTCGAGCCAGGCGGCACCGCTCGTCACCTCGCCGGCCACCTGCTGCGCCCGCCGCCATGCCGCCTTGTCGAAAATGACGTCGCGGCGGCCATCGCAGGCGAACGAGAACTGGCACTCGTTGTATTTGTCGCGGTTCTGGAAGACCACTTTGCAGATGGTCTCGGGATAGGCGGGGTTCTTGACCCGGTTGAGAACCACCTGTGCCACGGCAATCTGGCCCTTGCGCGGCTCCGAGCGCGCCTCGAAGTAGATCGCCTCGGCAAGGCACTTCTGCTGCGCGTCGTCCCAGACGCTGGCCGGCAGCGGATTGGCGGCCCACCAGTGGTCGCCCGGGCGGACCACCGGTGCCGGCGGTGCCGGCTTGTCGCCGGGCATGGCGAACAGCGACGCGAACATGTCCTGGCTGACGACCGAGCTGTCGGGCGCATAGGCGGCGAGCAGCGCCGAGGCGGCGGCACTGGTTTCGGCCGGTGCGTAGGCGCGCGATGGATAGCTTGCCGCCACCAGCTCCGTCTGATCGGGCTTGTGCTGCGGCAGCGGGATCGGTCCGAGGTCGGCGATGATGGTGGTCGACTTGGGGCCGATGAAGCGCGACACGGCCAGAACGGACAGCGGCGCCGCCGACGCCTCGAAGGCCATGGTTGGCAGTACGGCGGGCGGCGTCAGGCGGCTGGTATCGCCGAGAGTGATCGAGCCGGCGGAAAAGCCTCGCTCGGTGGGTGGCGTGGTCACCGTCAGCGGCAGGTCGCCCTTCCAGCTGCGGTCGATGCGCTCTTCATCCGGCACAAAGGCGGAGCCGCCCACGGCGCCGGTGATGACATCGCCCATGCCTTCGATGACGACGGCGCCACCGTTCATCTCAAGGCGAACGGAGGCGTCCTTGACGTCGCCGAGGCGCGGGGCAGAGACGGTGCTTTCGCCTCCGGGGGCGATGCCGAGGGTCATCGCCCAGCGGGTGGCCGGGCTGATCGAATCGACGACGAGGCTGGCAATGTCCTGGTAAGCGACGGATGTGGGGAAGATTGCCACGGCGACAAACAGCGCGCTGGCAGCGGTGAGTCCGACGCGCCCGTGTCCGGGCCGGACTCTCGTACGAGGAACGCGACGCATGGACTGACGGCCTCCGGCGGGAACAGGACTGAAACGAACGACAACGGAGACGAAAACTGCTCCCAGCAGCGATGCTGCCGGATTAACCTTGAAAAGCCGTTAATGGCGAGGGGGCGATAGGCCCTGGGTGGCGCATTCCCGCGGAAAACGCCAAATCCCAAGTCATTTGAAAGTGCTGGCAAACCCGCCGTCGTGGTAAACGACCTGAGATGCCATGGAAGGACGCGAGATGACGGATTTCGCCGCGGTGCTGCTCGATCGAGACGGTGAGGGGAAGACCGGCGCGCGGCTGACCCGCCTTTCGGACGCCGACCTGATGGCCGGTGACGTGACGCTCGCCGTTCGCGCCTCGGCGGTGAACTTCAAGGATGGCCTCGCCGTCACCGGCCGCCTGCCGGTGGTGCGCCGCTGGCCGATGGTGCCGGGCGTCGACGCCGCCGCCACCGTGATTGCCTCGGATGATCAGCGCTGGCGGCTCGGTGACGAGGTGATCCTGACCGGCTGGGGCGTCGGCGAGACCCATCTCGGTGCCTGGAGCGAGAAGATGCGCGTTTCCGGCGACTGGCTGGCCCGGCGACCGGCGACGCTGTCGCCGGTTGAGGCCATGGCGCTCGGCACTGCCGGCGTCACCGTCGCGGAAGGGCTGGAAAGGTTGGGTCGCCATGGCCTGACGCCAGCCGACGGCCCGGTCGTCGTCACCGGTGCCGCTGGGGGCGTCGGCTCGATGGCGGTGATGCTGCTCGCCCGTGAAGGGTGGAGCGTTACCGCCGTCACCGGTCGGCCGGAGGAGGCCGAGCGGCTGCGGCGGCTTGGGGCTGCCGAGGTGATCGGCCGCGAGCTGTTCGCCGGCCCCGCGAAGATGCTTGATCGTGAGCGCTGGGCGGCGGCCTTCGACATGGTCGGCTCGACCGTGCTGGCCCACGTGGTGTCGATGCTGAAACCGGGCGGCGTGGCGATCGCCTGCGGCAACGCGGCCGGCATGGATTTCCCGTCCAGTGTCGCGCCGTTCATCCTGCGCGGCGTCAGCCTGATCGGCGTCGACAGCGTGCGCGTGTCGGCCACGCGGCGCGAAGCGATCTGGCGCCATCTTGCCGAAACGGTCGACCGGGATCGCCTTGCCGCCATGACTTCGGTGATCCCGCTGACGGACGCCATCGACGCCGCCCGCCGGATTGTCGATGGCGGCGTCGCCGGCCGGACGGTGGTGGCCGTTGGCGACGTCCGTGCCTGAGACTCTAGGCGTCGATGGTTGGCTGAGGAGCGCCTGCGGCATGGGTCGCTCCCTTGTCGTGAATCGTTCCATGAGCGATAATGAGTCTCAGTTCGACCGCTTCGAAGGCAAATCCCACTCCATGACCGACTTCCGCGAGACGCTGCGCGGCATCGTAGCGATGCTGCTCTGTTGCCTGTTTTTCCTCGTCAATGACACCATCGTCAAAGCCGTCGCCGACGATTTGCCGCTCGGCGAGGTGCTGTTCATCCGGTCGCTCATCGCGACGTTGGTGGTGTTCGCCGCCGTCTGGAGAATGGGGCTGCTGCCCAGCGTGTTGCCGCAGACCTCGCGGTTCGTGGTGGCGCGCTCGATCTGCGAGGGCTTTGCGACGGTGGTCTACCTGTCCGGCCTGATGCATCTGCCGATCGCCAACGCCTCCGCCATTTCGCAAGGCGCGCCGCTGGCCATCACGGCCGCCGGTGCGATCATCCTCGGCGAAATCGTCGGCTGGCGACGCTGGCTGTCGGTGGTCGTCGGCTTCTGCGGTATCCTGATCATCGTCCGGCCCGGCCCCGAGGGCTTCAACAGCTGGGCCTTGCTGCCTCTGCTGTCGGTGGTCTTCGTCACCATCCGCGAGCTTTCCACCCGCTTCATCGCACCGGCGACCAATTCGGCGGT
The DNA here is from genome assembly GCA_018262575.1 of Pseudomonadota bacterium. GTDB lineage: Bacteria > Pseudomonadota > Alphaproteobacteria > Rhizobiales > Pleomorphomonadaceae > Pleomorphomonas. Next base: position 26,505 of record JAGSYU010000027.1, read on the forward strand.
GGTGACGCTGGTCACCCAGGTGGTGGTGACGGTCGCCTGCGGCCTCTTGGCGGCGTCCGAGGTCTGGCAGCCGATGACGGCCATGGAGTTCGGCCTGATCGCCGTCGCCGGCCTGAGCTGCATCTTCGGCGTCCAGTTCTCCATCGACGCCATGCGGCACGGCGACATCTCGCTGGTCGCCCAGTTCCGCTATTCCACCATTCCCCTGGCCATCGGCCTCGGCTGGATCATCTGGGGCGATGTGCCGGATCTGCTGACGCTGATTGGCATTGCCGTCGTCGTCGGGTCCGGCATCTACATCTTCTACCGCGAGCGCGTTCGCCATCAGGCTCTGGCGAGTCGCGCCGAGCCTGGGGTCTGACCCCAGGCTCCCTAACGCATCGGACCGAAAAGTGGATCCGGTTTTCGGTCCGATGCGCAACAAGAGTTCACTCGATGACGATGCGCGGCGCCGCCCGCTCGGGCTTGCCGGCCAGCGTGTCGAGGACACGGCCGGCGATGGCGAGGTAGGATTCGGCGTGCGGGCCGGTCGGTTCGGTTGCCACCACCGGCAGACCGGCATCCGACGTCTCGCGGATGCGCATCTCCAGCGGCACCTCGCCGAGGAACGGCACGCCGATGCGGCGGGCTTCCTGCGCCGCGCCGCCATGGCCGAAGATGTCGTGATGGGTGCCGCAATTGGGGCAGACGAAATAGGCCATGTTCTCGACGATGCCGAGCACGGGCACCTCGACCTTCTGGAACATGGCGACGCCGCGCCGCGCGTCGAGCAGGGCAAGATCCTGCGGCGTCGAGACGATGACGGCCCCGGTGAGCGGCACCTGCTGGGCCATGGTCAGCTGCACGTCGCCGGTGCCGGGCGGCATGTCGACCACCAGCACGTCGAGATCGCCCCAGGCGCTTTCCCGCAGCATCTGCGTCAGCGCCGAAACGGCCATCGGCGCCCGCCAGATCATCGGCGTCTCCTCGTCGACCAGGAAGCCGATCGACATCACCTTGATGCCGTAGTTTTCGAGCGGCACCAGCGTGCGGTCTTCGTTGACCTCGGGCTTTTCGCCGGAAAGCCCCATCAGGCGCGGCACCGACGGGCCGTAGATGTCGGCATCAAGGATGCCGACCGCAAGACCGCGCGCCGCAAGGGCCAGCGCGAAGTTGACGGCCGTCGTCGACTTGCCGACACCGCCTTTGCCCGAGGCGACGGCAATGATCGATTTCACGCCGGGGATGCCGTTCTTTGCCGGCGCGGCGTGGGCGTGACCGTGGGCCGGTGCCTTGGGCGCCGCGCTGCCGGGCGCGACCTCGGCGGTCAACGCCACGGTCGCCTTGACGACACCGGGGATGGATTTCACCGCCGTTTCCGCTGCCGCACGGATCGGCTCGAATCGGGCGGCCTTGTCGGCCGGCACCGAGATCGACAACATCACCTTGCCGTCCTTCTCGTAGATATCCGACACGGCACCGGCCGCGACGATGTCCTTGCCGGTGCCCGGCATGGTGATCTTGCTGAGGGCGGCGGCGACCTGATCCTTGAGGCTTGGCATGGTGTGCTCCGAATTGCTTTGGTTCTACCTAATCTATAACGGGGACGACCGGGAGTGAATTTGCGACAGGGCAAGCATGCCGGCAGACGACCGGGCTTGCTTCACTCGAACGAATGCCGTTCATTTCGCCCATGTACAGCTTTGCCGGTCTCATCCTCGCCGGTGGGCGATCAAGCCGCATGGGCGACACGCCCAAGGCCCTCGTCCATCTCGCTGGCGCGACGCTGCTCGAGCGAGCCGCGACGGTGCTCGCGCCGGAGGTCGGCGACCTCGCCGTCAACCTGCCGCCCGGCCTCGACCTGCCGGAGCTGGCGCTGCCGGTCATTCGCGATGAAACGCCGACCTTCGAGGGGCCGCTGGCCGGCGTTCTCGCCGGCCTCCGCCGGGCATCGGCGCTGTCGCCCCGGCCGACCCATCTGCTGACCGTGCCGGTCGACCTGCCGTTCCTGCCCTCCGGGCTCGCTGAACGCCTGGCGGCGGGCATTGATGGCCCGCAGACCATCGTCGTTGCCGAGGGACCCACGGGGAGGGCGCCGCTCTGCGCGCTCTGGCCACTCTCGGTGGCGCCCCAGCTTGCGGCCTTCCTCGCCGGAGGATCGGAGCGGCGGGTTGGAGCCTTCCTCGCCGACCAGCCGACCAGCCGCGTGGCGTTCGCAGCGATCGTCGTCGCGGGGAAGACCATCGACCCCTTTTTCAACATCAATGCCCCGGCCGATCTTGTCGAGGCCGCTGGATTGATCGCCGCCGTCCGTCCGTGGTCATCCCGGCGTGCAGAATCCGGACCGGCGCAATAATGTCCCCCGTTGCATCCGATCGCGGAATGAGATGAAGATGCGGGCGGATCGGCGTCAGCACAAGGTTTAGGCAGTGCGTCGGTTCGCCGGAAGGTTAGGTGCGGCTGGCCGCTTCAACGAAGGATCTCAATTCCTCCGTCGGCTGCGCTGAAAACAACAGGGGGCTGCCGATCGGCCGCGACGGACGCCAACACGGCGATCGACGCGCGCCGGACGCGATGGCCGGCCAAACAGGTTCAGAGGGGATAACCATGAAGTTCGCCAAGACACTCGTCACCGCCGCCGCCCTGCTTGCGCTGTCGCTCGGTGGCGCCGCGGCCAAGGAGTGGAAGAAGGTCATCATCGGCACCGAGGGCGCTTATCCGCCCTTCAACTATGTCGACGCCGACGGCAAGATGAAGGGCTTCGACGTCGACATCGCGCTCGCTCTCTGCGAGGAGATGAAGGTGGAGTGCGAGGTGGTCGCCCAGGATTGGGACGGCATGATTCCGGCGCTCATGGCCGGCAAGTTCGACGCCATCATCGCCTCGATGTCGATCACGCCGGAGCGCAAGAAGACCATCGACTTCTCCGAGAAGTATTACAACACGCCGCCGGCCATCGTCGCCCCCAAGGACACCGACATCAAGGGTGTCACGCCGGCCGACCTCGCCGGCAAGGCCGTTGGCGCGCAGGTGTCGACCATGCACGCCGACTATGTCGAGAAGATCCTGACCGACAGCGAGCTCAAGACCTATCCGACCGCCGATGAATACAAGCTCGACCTCGCCAACGGCCGCCTTGATGCCGCCAACGATGACAGCGTCGTCCTTTCCGAGTGGCTGAAGACCGAGGCCGGCGCCTGCTGCAAGCTGGTCGGTATGGTGACGTCGGTTCCCGAGATCCATGGTCCTGGCGCCGGTGTCGGCGTTCGCAAGGAGGATACCGATCTGCGTGACATGTTCTCGGCGGCGATCAAGGCGATCCGCGCCAATGGCAAGTACCAGGAGGTCAACAAGAAGTACTTCGACTTCGACGTCTACGGCGCTGAGTGAGGGTACTTAAGACGACCGAATGAAACGGCGCGGGATTTGCTTTTTGGGAGCAGTCCCGCGCTTGTTGCAGGCAAATGGTCCCGCTAGAGCATCCGTCGATCAGGTTAGATCAAGCTGATCGAAAAGCGGCTGCTCCAGGGCGGGAAGGCGTGGCGGCGGGAAAGCCACCGCGCTACAGGCGTGGACGGGGAGACCGGCCGGATGGCCAACTACATGGAATTGCTGAGCTTTGGCGACACCGGCTGGGGCGACGAACTGGCGCGCGGTGTGCTGGTGACGGTGACTTTGGCGCTCGCCACCCTGCCACTCGGCCTGCTCATCGGATTTCTGATTGCCGTCGCGAAAAACTCCTCCGAACCGCTGCTGCGCAATGCTGCCCACGTCTACACGACGATCTTCCGGGGGCTGCCGGAACTCCTGACGCTGTTCCTCATTTACTACGGCGGCCAGATGGCGATGTCGGCGCTCTGGCGCCTGCTGTTCGGCCATGCCTTCGAGGTCAACAGCTACGTCGCCGGCATGATCGCGCTGGCGCTGGTCTTCTCGTCCTATGCCAGTGAGGTGTTCCTGTCGGCCTTCCGGGGAATCACCCTCGGCCAATACGAGGGAGCCTACGCCCTCGGCCTGTCACGCCCCCGCACCATGCTGCTGGTCATCCTGCCGCAGCTCATCCGGCTGGCGCTGCCTGGCCTGTCCAATCTTTGGCTCAACCTTCTGAAGGACACGTCGCTGGTGTCGGTGATCGGCCTCACCGATCTGCTCAGGAACACCAACATCGCCGTCGGCGTCACCAAACAGGCCTTCTTCTTCTTCTTCGTGGCCTGCTCGCTCTATCTCGTCATGTCGATCATCTCGTCCTTCGGCCTGCGCCGCGTGTCGGTCTGGGCCGAGCGCGGAGAGGGGAGGCGCTGATGGTCTACGTCGACGCTCCCTCCACCGAGCGGCCACCCGCCGCCGTCCGCCGCCGCTGGACCGGCGCCCGCGCCGCGGGCCTGATGCTGATGGTGCTCTGGGCCCTGCTCGGCCTCTCCATCATCTACATGCTGGTGATGGGCTATGATCCCGAGAAGGTGGCCAAATACGGCCCGCGTATCCTGAGCGGCATCTGGGTGACGTTGCACCTCGTGGCGTTGTCGCTCCTGCTCGGCGTGCTGATCTCGATTCCGGTCGCTGCCGGCCGCTTGTCCCATAACCCGATCATCGGCGGCATCGCCTTCGGCTACTCCTACTTCTTCCGTGGCACGCCGCTTCTGGCCCAGACCTTTCTCGTCTACTACGGCGCCGGCCAGTTCACGGCCGAACTGAAGGCGATCGGTCTCTGGGTGTTTTTTAAAGACGCCTATTTCTGCGCCGTGCTGACCTTCTCGCTCAATACCGCCGCCTATCAGGCGGAAATCCTGGCAGGCGCCATCCGCTCCGTGCCCTCGGGGCAATGGCAGGCTGCCGATTCGCTCGGCCTTCGGCATGTCGTCACCATGGGTAAGATCATTCTGCCGCAGGCGCTGATCACTGCGTTGAGGCCCTACGGCAACGAGGTCATCCTGATGATCAAGGCGTCGGCCATCGCCTCGATCATCACCGTGCTCGACCTGATGGGACAGACCCGCTACGCCTTCTCCAAGTCCTACGACCTGCAGATCTACATCTGGGCCGCCGTCATCTACCTCGTCACGGTGGAGGTGTTGCGGCGTCTGTGGGACTTGATGGAGCGCCGGCTCACGCGCCACCTCCGGCGATGATCCGGTGGGGGCGTCATCCCCTTTGTGAGGCAACCTCAAAGAACAAGGCCCGAAGCGCGTGCTCCGGGCCTTGCAATACGTCCGAGTGCGGCTCGTCAAGAGCCGCGCCGATGCTGTCAGCGGCAGGGCGTACGATAGGGCTGGCCGTAGCGATCATAGGCGATGCAGTCTTCGCGCGGTGCCGTGGCACCGGCCACCGCCGCGCCGCCGATACCACCGACCGCAGCTCCGATCAGAGCTCCCTTGCCGCCGCCGGCGATGCCGCCAATCGCCGCGCCGCCCAGAGCGCCGATTGCCGCGCCGGTGGTGACGCGCTGCTGGGTGGGCGTCTGGTTGGCGCAGGCGCCAAGGCCGAACGCCAGAACGGTGACTGCAATAGCGAGAACTTTCATAACTGCCTCCAATTTGGTCCTGTCGTGACTCCAACGCGCCGGCAGCAAAGCGGTTCCCTGCGCCACCGCATCGCCGCCATCTGGTTCGCGTCCGCATCTTTTGCTAGATGCGGCAAGGACAAGCGTCTGCAAGGATAAGCGAAAACACTGCAAATGGATAGATGAGGTTCAAGATGGCAAAGGTCGTATTCCTCGGGCTTGGCGTGATGGGCTACCCGATGGCTGGTCACCTCCGGACGCGCGGCGGCCACGAGGTCACGGTCTACAATCGTACGGGCACCAAGGCGGAGGCCTGGGTGAAGGCTTTCGGCGGCAACGCCGCTCCGACGCCGCGCCAGGCAGTCGCGGGCTCCGACTTCGTGTTCGCTTGCGTCGGCAATGACGACGATCTCCGCTCCGTCGTGCTCGGTCCGGATGGCGCCTTTGCTGGCATGAAGGCGGGTGCCATCTTCGTCGACCACACCACCGCTTCGGCCGGTGTTGCCCGCGAATTGCAGGAAAAGGCGGCCAGCCTCGGTGTCGATTTTCTCGACGCGCCCGTGTCCGGCGGTCAGGCCGGCGCCGAGAACGGCGCACTGACGATCATGGTCGGCGGCACCGACGCAAGCTTTGCCGCCGCCGAGCCGGTGATGCGCGCCTATGCCAAGATGACCGTCCACCTCGGGCCGTCGGGCTCGGGACAGCTTGCCAAGATGGTCAACCAGATCTGCATCGCCGGTGTCGTGCAGGGTTTGGCCGAGGCCATCCATTTCGCCAAGTCGGCCGGACTCGACGTCGAGAAGACCATCGCCGCCATTTCCAAGGGCGCCGCTCAGAGCTGGCAGATGGAGAATCGCTGGCAGACCATGACGGCCGGCAAGTTCGAGTTCGGGTTTGCCGTCGACTGGATGCGCAAGGACCTCGGCATCGTCCTCGATGAGGCGCGGCGGACCGGCGCTCGCCTGCCAGTCACTGCCCTCGTCGACCAGTTCTACGCCGACGTCCAGGCGGCGGGCGGCAACCGGTGGGACACATCGAGCCTGATCGCCCGACTGGAAAAGTGATCAACGCGTCGGTAGCGGCAGGGCACAGCTGCCGCCGCCGACCACCTTCGGCATGGGTGCCATTCGCTTTTCGCGGAGCTGGTGCCCGCCATCGGCCGCCGATGCATAGGTCGGGTCCAGAAGAATAGGTCTGTCAGGGCGATAGCCCCCCAAGCCCCAGCGGCCCGATGCTGAAAATCTAGTCGCAAATGACTATCATTTTCAGTTAAGTATTTGAAATGACTTGATTTTGAGGGTGACGGACGATATCGAACCCCCATCGGGGAGTAGCCACCGTCGCTTCAGACGGGATCGCGTCAACATGCTCGCACTCATTGCGTGGCGCGGTCAGCCGAAAGGTCCGGCAAGACCGTGGTGACGCCATCTTCGGGCGAGATGTGACGACGTCATCCGGTATTGCGCTCGACTGGTACTGCCGATGTCTCCGATCTCCATCGTCGTGCTCGCCGTGGGCATGTCCATCGATAGCCTGCTCGCCTCGGTCGGCGGCGGCGCCAGTCTCCGTCGCCAGTGCCGCTTCTGCGACGCGGTGCTGGTTGGCGCGGTGTTCGCCGTTGTGCAGATGATCACGCCGCTCCTTGGCTGGGTCGCAGGTGCCGCGGCCAGTTCCTACGTGGCGAACTTCGACCACTGGCTGGCCTTCGGTCTGCTGACGCTGGTGGGCGGCCGCATGGTTCTGCTCGCCTTCCGTGCCGAGGAGGAGGGGGCCTGCGATGCCAGCTTCATCGGCACGCCGGTGGCGCTGGTGCTGACCGCCGTTGGCACGTCCATCGATGCCATGGCCGTCGGAGTGTCGCTCGCCTTCGTCAAGGCCAACATCATCGTCATCGTGGCGGCGATCGGCGTCACCACCTTTCTGATGTCGGCCGGTGGCGTGCTGATGGGACGGCTGATTGGCAACCGATTCGGCCGCTCGGCCGAAGTGGTCGGCGGCCTGGTGCTGATCGGCCTCGGCTGCCTGATCCTGCGCGAGCATCTCGTGGCCTGACGGTCTCTGGTCATGCCTGACCGCGCTTGAAAATTGTGTCCGAGGCCCTGGTCTTTCACGCTGTCCCGGCGAGCCGCTCGCTGAGCGCAAATCCGGCGAAGGACAGCAGCGACAGACCGGCCACCATCGGCGCCACCACCGGCCAGCCCCAATGGGTTGCCGCGTAGCCGACGAGCGGCGGCCCGATCAGCGATCCGGCCGCGCCAAACTGGGCGAAGACGCCATTCGAGGCGGTGACCAGCGACAACGGCGCGCCGCCTCGACGCAAAAGGACCGGCAGGCGGGTGAAGGCGACGGCAGCGACGAGACCGGAAATGGCGTTGGCAAGGATGACCGCCAGCGCGACGCCGGTGCCCGACAGATACACCGCCAGATCTTGACTGGGAAAGGCCGGGACAAACAGCGCGGCCGGCAGCGCGAGACCGATGGCGACCAGCATCAGCGGGCGCCGAGCTCCGTCGCCGTTGCCGACGAGGCGGGCCGCCGCGAAGCTGCCGGCAATGGTGGCGGCAGACGTCAGGCCGGTGACGGTGCCGGCGGCGGCAATCGACAAGCCCCAGACCTCCGAGAGATAGGCCGGCAGCATGCCGAGAACGCCGACTTCCAGCGTCGTGTAACAGCCAAAGCCGAGGGCGAGTGCCCACACGGCCCGTGGCGGCATGGCGAAGCCGCTCTGCCGGTGTTCGGCCATGGCCGGCAGCCGGAAGGTGCGTGGCAGCGTCACCAGGACGGCCAGCGCCCAGAACGTGAGGATCAGTCGCCAGTCGATCCAGCTGGCGGCGAGGCCGGACAACATCGTGCCCGCGGCGACGCCGACCGGCACGAACGTGCTCCAAAGGGCCAGTGCGGCCGCGCTGTCGCGGCCGGCCGCCATGGCGATCAGGCTCGGCGCCGCGATGACCACCATCAGATAACCGATGCTTTCGACGAGACGGGCCGCATAGAGCAGGGTTGCGTCGGGCGCCGCCGCCGCCGCGATGCCCGCCACTGCAATGAGCAATGACCCGGCCGCCAGCACGCTTCGTCCGGAAAAACGGGCCGCCAGGACGCCGGCAATGCTGCCAAGGCTGGCGCCACCCGCCTCGATCAGCGACACCATCAGCCCGGCGCCGGCCAGCGTCAGGTCGAGATCGCCGCGGATCGCCGGTAGCAGCGCCGCCATCTTGCCGAGTTGCGCAGCGGCCAGCACACCGGCGAGCCAGAGGAGAAATATGGTCGACCAGCGTCCCGTCATCGTCGTCAATCCTTTCGGACGACGGCTAACAGTGCCACCAATCGAGCGCCACGCATGAATTATGCGGGTCGGTCGTAGAACGAGGTGACCAGCCGGCCGGTCGAGCCGTCCGAGAGACGCAACCGCTCCCACAACATCGGGCCAGGGCGGATGGGGATATCGGGATCGTCGTTGGCGCCGGTGTCGAAGGCGAGCGATCCGAGCTGGCCGTCATGCCAGCCGAGGTCGTCGAGCCGGGCTTCCGCCGCCAGAATCTCCTCCGACGCATAAACGAGCAGCGACCGGCCGAGATAGTCCTCGAGATCGACGTGCCAGTCGGCGGCACGGGCCGGCGAAGCGGCGAGCAGCCGGTGGGTGCGGTCGCAGATGAGATGGACCGGGCTCATCGATGTCTCGACGAGCCGCTTCAGCGCCGCATCCTGCGCCGGATCGGGGCGGGCCGCGAAGATCGTCTGCAACGCCCGCGCCTGCTCGATCGTCAGTGGCAAGTTGCCGCTTTCCCAGCGCGACACGGTCGGCTGGGTGACGCCCATCAGGTCGGCGAGATGCGCCTGCTTCATGCCGGCGAGACGGCGCAGGCGCTTGAGCGGAAGGGTGGGAACCATCGCGGATTGCCTCGAGGAACCGGTCGCGGTTGGGCCGAGCAGAGTACGTCGCTCTCTTGGTTCGGGCAAGCCGGCCTCAGCGCCGCCGGAGCACCGTCTGGTAGGCAAGGCCGATCGCCACCAGGACGCCGCCGAGGCCGATGAAGGACAGCGCCCGGAGCGCGCCGGTGAGGCCGGCGGTGTCGATCAGGAACACCTTGGCCACAACGCCGGCCACAATCACTGCCGCCACCGTGCGAATTGTCCGACTCGCGGTGGCAACACCGACGGCGAGCACTGCAAGACCGAGCGCCAGCCACACCGCCGAATAGGCGTAGAGCTCGCCTTCCCGTACCTCGCCCCAGCTGAGATCACCGCTATGCCAGCCGGCGCGCACGGCGAGCGTCGCCCACATGGCAACAAGCAGGCCGCCGACCATGGCGGCGATGGCCATATAGGAGGGTGGGAGATCGGTCCGGCGGCGCGCGACGCCAGCGACCAGCAGGATGAGCAGAGCGGGCGCCAAGTAGCCGACAAGCAGTGTGCCGTCGAAGCTGCCGCCGTCGATCGGCTCGCCCGTGACGGCCGGGTTGGCGGTGATGAGAAGGCCGATGGCCGCCATCACCAGGCCGAGGCCGCCGAAAATGGGCGTTCCCCAGTTCATCACCGGAGAGGGCCGCCGGGCGCCGAGCCAGTTGAGGCCGAGCGAGATCGCCAGCATGACCATGCTGAGAAGGCTCTGTTCGGCGAGGCCCGACACCGGCGTGAACAGGTCGCCGCCGTTCATGGCGTGGTGGATCTCGAGCGTCGCCGTCAGCGCCGCGAAGACGACGGCGAGCGCCTCGAATGCCGGTACCCAACGCGGGTCGCCCGGCGTGCGGCCGAAGCGCCAGGCGGCGTAGGCAAAGGACAGCGTCGGCACGCCGTAGCCGTAGAGCAGCGGGTTGAAGATCATCGTCGTTCCGAGGTCGTCGCCGACGACGCGCGGGTCCCAGACGAAGCGGGCGACCACCACAGCGGCGACCACCAGCGCGGTTGGTCGCAGCGCTGCCACCGGCCGGCGCGTCTCCACCCAGGCGATGGCGGCGACCAGCAGCGACAGCGATACCGTCAACATGCCTTTCTCAAAGGCGATGGCGAGCGCAGCACCAAGGGCGGCGACGCAGCCGATCGCATAGGCGGCGATGGCGCCGTCGCGCCCCTTGGCATCGAAGGGGAGGCGGCGGCCGAGATATTCGGTGACCGAGGCGAGATAGCCGGCAGCGACCAGCGCCGCGATGGCAAAGGCTGGCGACGCCGAGAGATCGCGGCTGGTGCCGAGATAGGCGAAGGTGATGAGGCCGGGCGCTGCGAAGGCGCCGGCCACGGCGAGCTGCGGCCGGCCGCGCGAGGCAATGGCGCCGAAAAGGCCGGTCACCGTCAGTAGCAGTCCGAAGAAGATGCCGATGCCGAGATAGTCGCTACCGGTCGGTGAGGTGAGGAGATCGGCAAAGCCCGGCACGGTTGGCTCGCCTGTCACCGGGTCGATGACGACACCGGCCATCGTCACGTTGAGGAGGCCATAGACGAGCACGGTCGCGACGACGGCCGTCACCGCAAGCCCGCGTGAGGCCGGCCACTCCGAGGCAAGCGCCATCAGCACCAGCGCGAGAGCCGCGACAAGACCGACCGTCACCGCGCCTATGCCGACGTTGGCCGCGAAGACGAGGAGCGGCAACGCGAACAGGCTGAGCACGGCTGTCGCCGTCCGGTCGAAAGGCGCGTCGGCTGTCCGGTCGCGGGGGGCGTGGCTGGTCACGAAGGCCACGCCGGCCAACAGTAGCGACACCAGCCAATGGGCGGCGACCTGGAGCTGGGTTCCGGGACCGTCATAGTCTGAGACGGTGCCGCACAGCAGCAGCGACCACAGGATATTGGCCACCGTGGCCGACACGGCGAGCCAGCGCCATAGCCTCAGGCGCGCCACGCCATAGGTGGTGGCGGTGACGATGGCGAGATAGAGCACCAGCGGCGTCAGCGCCGGCTCGGCGCTCGAAACGAGGATCGGCGTCGTATAGGCGGCGAGGAGCCCAAGCGCCGCCAGCGCCGGCCCGTGACGAAGCGCCAGGATCAGCGTCGCGACGCCGACCGCGCCGAGCGCGACGAAGGCGGCGGTCGGTCCGATCAGTCCGTAGAGGCCATAGGCGGCATAGACCGAGGCGAAAGCCGACACGGCACCGGCCGCGGCGAGCACGCCGGGAATGTAGGCCCGCCGTGCGTCGCCCGACGCCTCGGCGAAACCGGAGCGGCGCAACCATTCGCCACCGCCGATCAGCAGGGCCGCGAAAACGAGGCCGAGGACCACCCGCGCTGCCGGGCCGAGCAACCCGGCCTCGATCGAATAGCGGACGAGGAAGATACCGCCGAGACCGAGCGCCAGCCCCCCGACCCAGACGGCCCAGCGGCTACCGATCTTTTCTTCCAGGGAGACGCGGGCGGCGAGCGGCGGTATTTCTTCGGCCGGTTGCGCGGTGTCGTCGGGAGCCACCGTGTCTTCCGGCGGTTCGGGGGCGTCCTGAGCAGGGGAGGGCGCTTCGACGCGCTCTTCGGTGTTGGATATGTCCGGGGCAACCGTGGCGGCCGGCGCCGCTGCTTCGACCTTGGGCGTCGGTGCGGCGCCGAGGGCCGCTTCCAGCGTCTCGATACGCCGCTGCAGATCACGGGTTCGGCCGAAGGCGATGAGGCCAAACAGCGACCCAATGAGAATGGTCAGGAGAATAAGGGCGGCAAAAAGCAGAAGCTCGTCCATGGCGCGATCGGTTCCCGTTGGGAAATAAGTGATACCCGATGACGCGGTCTTGCGGAATGGCCCCGACGCTCAGCCGTAGTGGCGTTGGCCCGGCCGCTTTCCCCGTCCCGGAGCGCCTTCCTCGATGGGCGGCATCACTTCCATGACCCGCGACGGCGGGAAGGTGATGGTCACCTCGGTGCCCTCGCGCAGCTTCGACTGCAGGTCGAGCGCGCCGCCGTGCATCTGCATCAGCGCCACGCAGATGGGCAGACCGAGGCCGGTGCCCTGTTCGGCGGTCTGGATGGCAAGCGAGCCCTGGCCGAACGCCTCGAGCACGATCGGGATCTCGTTCTCGGGAATGCCGGGGCCGTTGTCGCGCACCGACACGTATTGGCCGCCGCCGGCCGTCCAGCCGAGGCGGATGTGGATCTCGCCGCCGGTCTGGGTGAACTTCACCGCGTTGGACAACAGGTTGAGGATGATCTGGCGCACCGCCCGCTCGTCCGCCCAGATCTTCGGAAGGTCCGCTTCGAAATGCTCGACGATCGTCAGATTCTTGGTCTTGGCCTTGAGCTTCAGCAGGTGGTGGCACTCTTCGGCGAGGAAGGACAGGGTCACCGCCTCCTCGTTGATCTGGTAGCGACCTGCCTCGATGCGCGACAGGTCGAGGATCTCGTTGATCAGCTTGAGAAGATGCTGGCCGGACGTGTGGATGTCGACGGCATATCCCTTGTAGTGCGGATTGCCGACCGGTCCGAACACCTCGTTCATCATGATCTCGGAGAAGCCGAGAATGGCGTTGAGCGGCGTCCTGAGCTCATGGCTCATGGTGGCAAGGAAGCGCGATTTGGCGAGGTTGGCCTCTTCGGCGCGGCGTCGGCTGTCGTCGGAGATCGCCTTGGCCTGTTCCAGTTCGGCGATCAGCGCGTCCTTTTCGACGCGGAATTCCATCATCGTCAGCGTCGCTTCGTAGAGGCGGTAGGCGAGCAGCACGAAGAAGATTTCCGCCAGCATCAGGAAGCCAGCCATCGAGTAGTCGACGAAGCCCTGGCCCATGGCGAGCTTCAGGGCGCCGCTGATGGCGATCGGCAACGTACTCAGCACCACGGCGCGCGGCAGGTTGCTCGCCACCATCGCCAACACGGCGATCCCGGTCAAAAGCGCGCCGAAGGCGAAGGTGCCTGTGCCGCCGAAGCTGGCGCCCGGCAGGAAGAACAGGGCCGAAAAGGTGATGCCGAACAGGGCTTCGGCAATCAGGAACTGCCGTCGCCAGTATTTGAGGCTGATCGTTCCGGCCGGGGTCTGGCTGAAGCGCCGGGCGATCAGGCCGATCAGCGTATGGGCGATGAAGGCGGCGCCGACCCAGACCGCGGCATATTGGAAAGTCATCCAGTAGGCAGCCGTGCCGCCAAGCGCCACGATCAGCAGACCCACCGGCAACCAGCTCGACAGGCGGTTGCGCGCATATTCCAGCAGAATTTCATAGTCGAAAGCCGGCCGCGTGCCGGTGTCCGAGGACAGGCGCTCGCGTACGTCCCTCACCGCGCGTGTCACGTCGCGGCGGCGCATGGAGCGTTGCCTGTTCTGCTCCAGGCGGGCGGTCTGCGACTGGTCCGAGCCCAGGATCATGCTTGATGTCAACTTCCAGCCAAATGGTCCGGTCACACTAAAGCCCGATTTTCCCTAACGGCCGGTTCGCTCGCATGGTTAACAGTGTGTGCGCAGGGGGGAACGAGGATACCGGTATCGATCGGGACTTGACAAAATGGGGAAAAAATTTCTTATTTGTGGTCACATAGGCCGACAAAATAGAAACTCATTTCACGACTGTAGCGGATGCACGATCATGCTGGACCGGCTGGACAAGAAAATTCTCTCGATCCTTCAAGAGGATGCCACCATCCCCGTGGCCGAAGTGGCCAAGCGCGTTGGACTGTCGACAACCCCCTGCTGGCGGCGCATCCAGAAGCTGGAAGAAGATGGCGTTATTCTGCGTCGGGTGGCACTTCTTGCCCCCAAGTCGGTTAACACCAAGGTGACGGTGTTCGTCTCCATCGTCACCAACCAGCATTCGGAGGAATGGCTGCGCCGCTTTGCCGAGCTGATCCGCGAGTTTCCCGAGGTGGTTGAGTTCTACCGGATGAGCGGCCAGGTCGATTATCTGCTGCGCGTCGTGGTGCCGGACATCGAGGCCTATGATGCATTCTACAAGCGCCTGATCGCCAAGATCGAGATTTCCGACGTCTCCTCGGCCTTCGCCATGGAGCAGATCAAGTACACCACGGCGCTGCCGCTGTCCTATATCCAGCTCGACAAGGACAAGCAGGTCTAGCGCCTGCCCGAAATTCTGCTGGGGCGGGCATCTAGCTTCGTGTTCTGCGCTTCCGGTGCTCACGAACGTTTAGTTCGCTCCGCTCCGGTTCTCGAACCCGTCGCCATCTGCCTCGCCCCAGCGAATTTCGACCCAGGCTCTGGGCGGCGGCGAATAACGAAACATGACTACTGGCATGAGGTTTCCTCCACTGGCTGGTTAGGCTATCGTCGTCACCCTGGCTGGTCCGGCCTGAGGTGAGGGCACCCGCATGCAGTATGCCTCCAATCTGATCGATCCCTTTGGCCGGCGCGTCGACTACCTGCGCGTTTCCGTGACGGATCGCTGCGACTTTCGCTGCGTCTACTGCATGTCCAGCGATATGACCTTCCTGCCGCATGGCGACCTGCTGACGCTTGAGGAGCTCGATCGTCTCTGCGCTGCCTTCATCCGGCGTGGCATCCGTCGCATCCGCATCTCTGGCGGCGAACCATTGGTCCGGCGCGGCATCATGTCGCTGTTCCGTTCGCTCAAGACCTACCTCGACGACGGCAGCCTCGATGAGGTGACGTTGACCACCAACGGCTCGCAGCTCAGCCGATACGCCGATGAACTGGCCGATTGTGGCGTCCGCCGCATCAACGTGTCGCTCGACAGCCTCGATGCCGGGAAGTTTCACGCCATCACTCGCACCGGCAGCCTCGACAAGGTGCTCGGCGGCATCGACGCGGCGGTGCGCGCCGGCCTGAAGGTGAAGATCAACGCGGTGGCGCTGAGGGGGGTCAACGAGTTCGAGCTCGGCGACATGCTCGCCTGGGCGCACGGGCGCGGCTTCGACATGACGCTGATCGAAACCATGCCGCTCGGCGAAATCGATGGCGACCGGCTCGCTCAATACCTGCCGCTCACCGAGGCGAAGGCCCGTCTTGCCCGCCGCTTCACGCTGGACGAGACGGATTACCGCACCGGCGGCCCGGCCCGCTACGTCACCGTTCGTGAGACCGGCGGCCGGCTCGGCTTCATCACGCCGATGACCCACAATTTCTGCGAAAGCTGCAATCGCGTGCGCGTCACCTGCACCGGCACCATCTACATGTGTCTCGGCCAGGAGGACCGGCTCGACCTTCGGGCTCCGTTGCGTGCCTCAGAGGGCGACGACCTGCTCGATGCCGCCATTGTCAAAGCGATCGCCCACAAGCCGCGCGGCCACGACTTCGTCATCGACCGCACCGGCGTCCCCTCGGTGAAGGGGCGGCACATGAACACCACCGGCGGGTAGGGCGCCCCGTTTGCAAGGCGCCCCTTTCCCAATCAGCTCTTCAGACCTATGTCGGCCCAGTTGGACACCGCCCAGCGTGGATTGCTGGCGATGTTCTCGACGCTGTCGCGTGCCACGGTGATGAAGCCCCATTCGGCGACGTTGATCAGCGGCAAGTCGGCGGCGACCTTTTTCTGGAAGTCCTTGTAGAGCTCCGTACGGGCGGCGCTGTCCACCGTGGCGGCGGCTGTGTCGATCAGTGCGTCGATCTCGGCACTGGCGTAACCGCCCTGGTTGGAGAAGGGCACGCCGGCTGGTGTGCCGGAGTGGACCAGAATGGTGGTGGAGATGGCCGGATCGCCGCGGAACACCGGCGGTGCCACGGCGAGGTCGAAGTCGTGGTCGGTATAGACGGCCTTCTGATGGGCGGCGGCATCGTTGTTGACGAGCACCGCGTCGATGCCGACGGCGGCGAGCGCCTGCCTGAGATAATCGCCGAACTGCCGCGTCTCGTTGAAGTAGGGGGCCGGCAGCAGCTTCAGCTGGAAGCGGCTGCCATCGGCGCCGCGCTTGTAGCCGGCCTCGTCGAGCAGCGCATTGGCCTTGTCGACGCTGAAGTCATACGTCGGCACGTCGGCGGTGTAGAACTCCGGGGCGTTCTTCGGCACCGGTCCGGTGGCGGTCGCCGCATAGCCGAGGAAGATGGTCTTCACCACGAAGTCCCGGTCGATGGCGTGGGCAATGGCCTGCCGCACCTTGAGATCGGCCAGCTCCTTGCGGCGATGGTTGATCTCGACGACCAACTGGTAGGTCAGCGCCTCATAGCCTTTGGAAATCACCTTGATGCCCGGCACCTTGGAGATGCGGTCGAGGTCGGCGAGGGGCACGGCCGAGAAGGCGGCGAGGTGGACCTCTTCCGCCTCCAGCGCCGCCCCGGCACCGGCCCGGTCGGGCAGCACGCGGAAGACGATCTCGTCCACCGTCGGCTCGCCCGTCTGCCAGTAGGCGTCGTTCTTCGACAGCAGGTAATACTCGCCGGGCTTGTACTCGGTGAACTTGAACGGCCCGGTGCCAATCAGCTTGTCGATGGTCGGCGCGGCCTTGAGGTCGGTGCCGGCGAAGACGTGCTTGGGCAGCACGGCGGTCACCGCCGGCAGCGCGTTGCGGATCAACTGGATCGGCGTCGGCTTTGAGAACTTGAAAACGGCGGTATGCTCGTCCGGCGTGTCGACGGCCGTAAGGTTGGCGAATACCGAGCGTCCCAGGTTCTGCAGCGGCTTCCACACCTCCAGCGCCGAGAAGGCGACGTCTTCAGAGGTGAAGGGCTGGCCATCGTGCCAGACAACGCCCTCGCGCAGCTTGAAGGTGATGGACAGGCCGTCGTCGCTGCCGTCCCAGGACAGCGCCAGGCGCGGGACAAGGCCATTGTCGCCATCATAGGACGCCTCGGCCAGCGGCTCGATCACCTTGCTCGACAGGAAAAACACGCCGTTCGAGGCGACGATGGCCGGATTGAGGTTCTTCGGCTCGCTGTCGGCGGCCACCACGAGGCGGGTCTTTTCCTGCGCCCGGAGACGATTGGTCGAGAGCGCCGTCGAGGCGGCGAGAAGCAGGGAAGCCTTGATGAGGCCACGGCGGGAAAGGATGGCAAAGGTCATGGTAGGCTCCAGCGATAGCTTCGGCGATCGGACCGTCGCGGATGCGATCGTGGTGACACTGTCGATCCGCGAGGTCGGATGTTACAGGGATGAATTTGCTGGCTGCAACGCTCCGGAGAACTATTTTTCGCGCCAGGCCGCTCTGACGCGACATCTCCGGCCGAGAGGGCTGAATTCAGTGTCCTTGACGCGAATTCATTCCTGTCTTGTCCGCCCCGCCATCCCGTCAAACGCGACGCTTTCCATGGCGACGACTTGCCTTTACACCGGGCATACCAACCGGGGCCTTCCATGCAGCCGCACGATTTTTGGCAAACGATCCATCCTGCCGGTACCGAGGCCGAGCCGTTCGCGGACGCCTTTCCGGCCCGCCTTGCCGACGGCCGGCGCCTCCTGCTGCCCATCCGGTCCCTCGCCGACGGCCGGCACGGCCTCGCTTCGCTGATCGTCAATCAGGCGAGCTTTGCGGTGCTGTCGGCGTTGGCCGACGATCTCGCCGCCCGGCTGAGGCCTCTGTCGCCCGACGTGGTGGTCGGCCTGCCGACGCTGGGGCTGACGCTGGCCGCCGCCGTGGCTGAGCGGCTCGGTCATTCCCGCTACGTCCCCTGCGGCACGTCGCGCAAGTTCTGGTATGTCGAGGAGTTGTCGGTGCCGATGAGCTCGGTGACGACCCATCATCTGAAGCGCCTTTATATCGATCCGCGCATGCTGCCGCTTCTTGAGGGCCGGCGGGTGGCGCTTGTCGACGACGTCATATCCTCGGGCACCTCCATCGTTGCCGGATTGCGGCTGATGGCGGCCATCGGCGTCGAGCCGGTGGCGGTCGGCGCCGCCATGCTGCAGACCGAACGCTGGCGGCCGGCACTCGCCGACCTGTCGACGGTGTGGCCCGACCGGGTCGTCGGATCGTTTTCGACGCCGCTTCTCGAACGCACCACAGGCGGCTGGATCGTCGCCGATTAGCTCGCGGACATTGGAACAGTCGGGACCTCTTCAAAAAAAGAGGGGCAGGTACGGAATAAAACGTAGTGGGCGGTGTTGTTGTCTTTGGGAGCGGCGGACATTCGCGCTCCCGAGGAGGGATACCCCATGAACCGATTGATCATTTCCGCGCTGCTGGCTGGCAGCTTCGCCATTCCCGCCTTGGCTCCGGCTCTTGCCGAAGACTATGCCTCGGGTGCCATCAAGACGATGGACAGCGCCAAGGGCGAGATCCTGACCGACGCCAAGGGCATGGCGCTCTACACCTTCGACAAGGATGCCGCGGGCGTCTCCAACTGCTATGAAGGCTGCGCGGTGAAATGGCCGCCGGTGACGGCAGCGGCCGGCGCCAAGGCGGCTGACGATTTCTCGCTGGTAGCTCGCAAGGATGGCGCCCAGCAGTGGGCGTTCAAGGGCATGCCGCTCTACCTCTGGCAGGGCGACAAGAAGCCGGGCGACGTCACCGGCGATGGCATGGGCGGTGTCTGGCACCTCGCCAAGGAGTAAACTCGGGCATGCCGGGCTTCCTGGACGATATCGAGGCTCTGATGCCCGCCCTGCGCCGCTACGCGCGGGCGCTGACCGGCAATGCCGATCGGGCCGACGATCTCGTCCAGGATTGCCTCGAGCGGGCCATCGCCAAACAGAGCCTGTGGCGGCCGGTTGGCCCGATCCGCCCCTGGCTGTTCAAGATCATGATCAACCTGCACCGCAACGACTGGCGGCGCCGACGCGGCTCGCCCGAACCCGAGGCGCTCGACACCCTGTCTTTCGAGCCGGCGAGCCCGGCACCGCAGGGCGCGCGTCTGGCGCTGGCCGAGACGGCGGCGGCGCTCGACCGCCTGCCGGTCGAGCAGCGCGAGGCGCTGCTGCTGGTGGTGCTCGACGGCATGAGCTACGCCGAGGCGGCCGGCGCGCTTGACATCCCCACGGGCACGCTGATGTCGCGGATCGGCCGGGCGCGCGAGGCACTGCGCGCCATGGTCGACGGAACGGGGCCTAAACTGAGATCGGTGAAATGAGCGACAGACAGACCATCACCGAGGCCGACCTCAACGCCTATGTCGACGACGAGCTGGAACCGGCGCGGCGGGCAGCGGTGGAGGCTCATCTCGCCGACAGCCCTGGCGACCGCGAGCGTGTCGCCGCATGGCGGCAGCAAGCCGCCTCGCTGAGGGCCCTTTACGACCACGTCGCCGATGAAGCGGTGCCGACCCGCCTGTCGCCACGCCGGATTGTTGCCGAGCGGCGGCAAGGCTTTCGCCGCACGGCCACGAGCGTGGCTGCGGCACTGGCGCTCGTCATCCTTGGTGGCACGGGTGGCTGGATCGGCCACGGCCTCGCCACGCCCGGCATCGCCGAAACGACGCTGATCCGCGAGGCGGAGGCGGCGCACGCCCTCTATACGCCGGAGGTGCGACATCCGGTGGAAGTTGGCCGCGAGGAAGGCGTCCACCTGTCGAAGTGGCTTTCCAAGCGGCTGGACCGCACCCTGGTCATCCCCGACCTGGCGTCCGAAGGTTTCTCGCTGGTTGGCGGCCGTCTGTTGCCGGCGGCAACCAGCGCCGCGGCCCTCCTCATGTACGAGAATGGCGACGGCGCGCGCATTACGCTCTACGTCGTGCCTCATTCGGGTGACGAGACGGCCATGCGGATCAGTTCGACCGGCCGGCTGACGGCGGTGTCCTGGCAAGCCGAGGCGCTGGGCTGCGTGTTGGTTGGCAACCTGCCACGCGAGACGTTGCTGGAACTGGCCAAGGCAAGCTATGGCAGCCTCGAACCCGGCTCGGACATCTGACCATGAGCGGGCGATATCCGCCTGTGCCTACAATCTTGGGTCTTCCGACGGCTTACGGCTGCGCAGCTCGCGCATGGCCTTCATCCGTGGCGCGATGCCGAGCGCGACGGGGACCGCGATGATGAAGGTGATGCCGACCACCCAGGGGATCAGTACATCGGCCTGCTCCTTCAACGGCGTCGCCAGCACGACGACCATGCCAATACCGAACAGGACGGCCTGAACCATCATGTAGATCAGCAGTGTGATCAGGATTTTCGTTCTCATCGTCGTCTCCTCGAAGGTCTCCTCAAGCTTCAACGCACGGACCAGCCGTTTGGTTGCGCGTACTCTGCGAGGAAGCGAAGTGGCGACGGCCGAAAGTCTTCACTTATCCTGCGGGCCGGGTTCTGACAGCTCACCCTGCTGAGAATAAGTCCATGTATCTGATGTATTACAGGTTCTCCGTGATCAAGACTTCGATCCGGATCTTCTCCTGAGAGGCGAGAATTTCGCGCCGATCCCGACGGGCTCTGAGGATGCGTATGGCACTGCGCACCAAATGACCGGGGTCCTGGGTAATTAGGGCGTCGACCTGATGGGAGCGCAAGGCAGCCTCCGTGAAGGGGGTGCGCTCGTGAGCGATGATCACCGGCTTGTCCTTGGCGAAAACCTCGGTGACCACCTCAAGGGGGACGCGCGCCTCGGAACTGACGATGTAGACACCGGCGATACTGTGCTGGCTGGAAAAGCTGTTGCGGATGATGCGCGCCGTGCGCTCGGCGTCGCCGTAGGTTTCCAGGGATGGCAGCACCGTCAGATGCGGGTAGTCGATATTGATGATCTCATCGAAGCCCAGTCGCCGCTCGAGGCTGTCGCGGGCAAGCATCGTCTCGGCGATGATCAGGATGGTTCCGGCCGAGCGCTCCAGAAAGCGACCCATCAGCCGTCCCGCCGTGGCCCCGGCGGCATGGTTGTCGATGCCGACAAAATCGTCGTGGTCGCTGGTGATCTGCCCGGCGATGAAACTGACCGTATCGATGCCTTTCTCGATCAGCCGAGCCTTGGCATCGCGCACCTGGGGCGATTCAGGCGCCATGATGGCCACGCCGTCCACCTGATCCAGATCGAGCGAGCCGAGCGCGTGGGCGATTTGGTGCGGATCGCTTTCATGGATGTGCATGACATCGGCGTGGACCATCTCCGCCGCGAAGATCTGATTGGCCTCGTCGATGCGCGCGATCAATCCGGCAAGAAACGCGTCGCCGGTTCGCGGCAGCAAGAACAGGAAGCGATAGCTTTTCCCCCGGGCCAGGTTTGCCGCGACCACGTTGCGAATGAACCCAAGCTTTTGAATGGCTTGGTTCACTTTGGCAATGGTGTCCTGGCGCACGCCGGGCCGGTCGTTCAGGACCCTGTCCACCGTTGCGAGGCTCACCCCCGCCTCGATCGCCAAATCCTTTGTTGTCGGTCGCATCTGAGGTCCCGCTGTGTTCATTTGTTTCTTTTCATTGAAATTTCGGTCGAACGCAACCGATTTGAGGCACGTACCTAAAAATGAGCTTGCCATGAAGTACGTACCTCAAGTATGGTCTTTCCCGTAAGCGCTATGGCGAGGAGGCCATCGCTTGCAATCGGGGAGGACCAACCACATGAACGCGAAACAGATGTTGACGCCGGCCTTGCTGGCCGCCGCGGTAACCGTCGCCATGGGCACCGGCGCGGCGCAGGCCACGGACCTGACGCTGTGCTGGGCGGCCTGGGATCCGGCCAATGCGCTGGTAGAGCTCAGCAAGGAATACGAGGCCCAGTCTGGCAACACCATGCATTTCGAATTCGTGCCGTGGACCAGCTTTGCCGACCGCATGTTGAACGAGCTGAATTCGGGCGGCAAACTGTGCGACCTGATGATCGGCGACAGCCAGTGGATCGGTGGCGCCGCGGAAAACGGCCAGTATATCAAGCTCAACGACTTCTTCGACGCCAACAAGATCAAGATGGACGACTTCATCCCGGCGACGGTGGTGGGGTATTCCGAATGGCCCAAGAACACGCCGAACTATTGGGCGCTTCCCGCCTTCGGCGATGTGGTCGGCTGGACCTATCGCAAGGACTGGTTCGCACGTCCGGAACTGAAGGCCGAGTTCACGGCGAAATACGGCCATGACCTGGCCGCGCCGGCCACTTTCGACGAACTGAAGCAGATCGCCGAATTCTTCCAGAACCGCGACATCGACGGCAAGAAAGTTTATGGCGCATCGATCTATACCGAGCGCGGCTCTGAAGGCATCACCATGGGCGCCATGGATGTCCTCTATAGCTATGGCTTCAAATACGACAACCCGGACAAGCCGTACGACATGGAAGGCTTTGTGAACTCCGCCAATGCGATCAAGGGGCTGGAGTTTTACAAGTCGCTCTACGATTGCTGCGTGCCGCCGGGGTCATCGAATGGCTACATGACCGAAGGCGTGGACGCCTTCAAGTCGGGCCAGGTTGCCATGCAGATGAACTTCGCCTTCACCTGGCCGGGCTTCAACACCGATGCCAACGTCGGCGGTGACCGCACCGGCTATTTCGCCAATCCGGCCGGACCGAATGGCGACAAGTTCGCGCAGCTCGGCGGGCAGGGCATTTCGGTTGTCGCGGCCTCGGACAAGCAGGATGCGGCGCTGTCTTACATCAAGTGGTTCGCACAACCCGCCGTGCAGGCCAAGTGGTGGAAACTGGGTGGTTATTCGGCGCTCCGCGCCGTGGTGGAAGACCCTGGCTTTGCCACCAGCCAGCCCTATGCCCAGACCTTCCTGGACAGCATGGCGATCGTGAAAGACTTCTGGGCAGAACCCAGCTACGCGACATTGCTGCAATCCTCGCAAAAGTGGTTCCACGACTACGTGGTGGCCGGCAACGGTACCGCAAAGCAAGCCCTCGACGGCCTGGTCGCCGATTGGCACGCCACCTTCGAGGAAGAAGGCAAGTACTGACCTCATTGCCACCCGCCCCGGACAGGCAGCGGGTGGCATGTCCACGAGGCTTGTGCGGCCCGGATCGAGTCCGCACCGATGGCTCGCCGCTCCAGGAAAGCAAAACCATGTCTGATCATCTCGCTCAACGCGTCGCGTCAGCCACGCCACCCAAACTTGCGCGCCGAATCCGGGGTGTTTCTGACAGGACAATCGCCTGGCTGTTCGTGACGCCGACCATTTTGCTGCTGCTGGCGGTGAATATCTTTCCGCTGATCTGGACGATCCGCCTGAGCCTGACGAATTTCCGTACCAATCGACCGAATAACCCGGTCGAGTTCGTCGGTATCGAGAACTACCGCAAGATCCTGACCAATCCCGATACCTGGGCATCCTTGCAAGCGACCGCCCACTTCCTGATCTGGACCATCGTGCTGCAGGTCGTGATCGGCTTTACGCTGGCCTATCTCATCAACAAGAAGTTCCGCGGCAACGATCTTTGGACCACGCTGATCGTGCTGCCGATGATGCTGTCGCCCGCGGTCGTCGGCAACTTCTGGACCTTCCTGTATCAGCCACAGATCGGATTGTTCAATTATTTCATAGAGTTCATATCCGGTGTCGACCCCGCCAGCTTCTCCATGATCGGTGACGTCTCCCTGGCACCGTGGACCATCGTCCTCGTCGACACCTGGATGTGGACGCCTTTCGTGATGCTGATCTGCCTGGCCGGCCTCAGGTCCATTCCTCCCAGCATCTACGAAGCCGCCGAATGCGATCGCGCCAGCAAGTGGCGGCAGTTCTGGACCATCACGCTGCCGATGGCGCTGCCCTTTTTGATGCTGGCCGTGCTGTTCCGGGGAATCGAAAACTTCAAGATGTTCGATCTCGTGGTGCAGCTCACCGGCGGCGGCCCCGGCGCCACGACCCTGCTGACGTCGATCGATCTCAAGCGCGAAGCCTTCGAGAAATGGCGCACCGGCTTTGCCTCGGCCTACGCGGTGATCCTGTTCGTGACCGTGTTCGGTCTGGCCTCGATTTACGTCAAGGCGCTCAACAAGGTGAAAGACAGATGAGCTACTCCATCACCGAGCCGTCAAGCCGCCAGAAGTGGTTCGCAGGAATTCTGGTTATTGGCTACGCGCTGCTGACCTTGCTGCCGCTGGCCTGGATCATCGCCACCGGCTTCAAGACGCCGACTGACGCCATCGCCTATCCGCCGAAGGTGGTGTTCAGCCCGTCGCTGGAGGGATACGTCAACCTGTTCACCTCGCGCAGCCGGGTGACGCCGGAGGATCTGGCCGCGCTGGGACCGCCGACCACCTGGTACGACGCCATCGTCCGCCAGTATGACATGGTCATCAATGGCCCCTCGCGCTATGGCGAGCGGTTCATGAACTCGGTGATCATCGGCTTTGGCTCGACCTTCCTGTCGGTGTTTCTCGGCACGATCGCCGCCTATGCGTTCAGCCGCTTCAAGGTGCCGCTCAAGGACGATCTGCTGTTCTTCATCCTGTCGACCCGGATGATGCCGCCCATTGCCGTCGCCATCCCGATCTTTCTGATGTACCGGCAGCTGGGACTGAGTGACACCCACCTCGGGATGATCCTGCTCTACACCGCCGTGAACCTGTCGCTGTCGGTCTGGCTGTTGAAGGGGTTCATCGACGAAATCCCCATCGAATACGAAGAGGCGGCGCTAATCGACGGCTACACGCGCTTCCAGGCCTTCTACAAGGTCGTGCTGCCGCAGGCCGCCACCGGCATCGCCTCCACGGCCATCTTCTGCCTGATCTTCTCGTGGAACGAATATGCCTTCGCGGTGCTCCTGACCTCGGGCACGGCGCAAACCGCGCCGCCGTTCATACCCACCATCATTGGTTCCGGTGGCAAGGACTGGCCCGCCGTGGCCGCTGGCGCCACGCTGTTCCTGTTGCCGATCATGATCTTCACCATCTTGCTCCGCAAACACCTGCTGCGCGGCATCACGTTCGGAGCGGTTCGCAAATGAACAACTTCATCTATGGCCTGCTGCACCTGCGCCGAGGGGCCTGGGAGATGGTCGCCACCGTATTGATCGCTCTGGGCGTCGTCATGCTGATGCAGCCGCTGGCGCTGGTGCTGTTCACCTATTCCTTCCTGGTGACGCTGATCGGAACGGTCATGTTCATCATCGTCAGCCATTTTCCGGAGTAAACGATGGCACAGATCGTCATCAAGAACCTACGCAAGGAATTTGGCGCCTTCACAGCCGTGCAATCCTCCAGCTTTACCATCGAAAGCGGCGAGTTCTTCATGCTGCTGGGACCGTCGGGCTGCGGCAAGACGACCACGCTGCGGATGATCGCCGGGCTGGAGCTGCCAACGGCGGGCGAGATCTATATCAACGGCATCGAAGTCAGCCAGAAGCCGGCCTCCAAGCGCGATATCGCTTTCGTCTTTCAGATGTTCGCCCTCTATCCGCATATGAACGTGCGCAAGAACATCTCCTATCCGCTGGTCAGCCAGGGCATGCCGCGCGACCAGGTGCGCGCCAAGGTCGAGGAGGTCGCCGAGATCCTGGGCATCACTGGGTTGCTGGACAAGCCGGTCGGCGGGCTGTCCGGCGGCGACCGGCAGCGCGTGGCGCTCGGGCGAGCCGTGGTTCGCGATCCGGCCTGCTTTCTCATGGACGAGCCGCTGGGCGCGCTGGACGCCGAGTTCCGCGAGCACATGGCGCAGGAGTTGCGCGCCTTGCACGACCGGATGCACGCCACCACGGTCTATGTGACGCATGACCAGCTCGAGGCCATGCAGATGGGCGACAAGATCGTGGTGATGAACCACGGCGTCGTCGAGCAGTTCGGCCGCCCGCAGGACATCTACGACTGGCCGGCCACCACCTTCGTGGCAAAGTTCATCGGCTCGCCGGCAATGAACCTGCTGCCTTTCGACGGCATGGTGGGAAACGGCGCGACCTCGGTCACGCTGGCGGGCACTGAGGTACACATACCCAGGATGATCAGCGGCGACGACGGCGGGCTGGTCCTGGGCGTGCGGCCCGAGCACGTTCATCTGGACGATGATGCAGGATATCGCGGACGCATCATGGCGGTCGAGTATCTGGGCACCACGCAGATCGTCACGCTGGATACTGCGCTTGGGCAGGTCAAGGTCCGCGTTGGTTCGGACAAGGTCGCAACCGTTGGCGACACCGTGGGGCTCAGGTTCGATGCCCGCTCGATCTCGCTATTTGCAGCCAATGGCCATGCGTTGATCTCAACGGCCAATCAAAAGGTACTGAACCATGGCTGAAGTCCTTTTGAAAAATGTCTCGAAGTCCTTCGGTCGGCAGACGGCCCTTGCCGAGGTTTCCCTGACGATTCCCGATGGCTCCTTCGTGGTGCTGCTGGGACCGACCGGCGCGGGAAAAACCACGCTGCTGCGCATGGTTTCGGGATTGGACAAGCCCTGTGACGGCGAGGTGTTCATCGCGGGACGCTCCATGCAGGGCCTGCCGCCCGCGCAGCGCAACGTGGCGATGGTGTTCCAGCAATATTCGCTCTACCCGCATCTGACCGTGCGCGAGAACATGGAGTTTCCGCTCAAGTCGCCGCTGCTGCGGACGCCCAAGGCTGACATGGACCGCAAGGTGACAAGCTCGACAACAAGGCGACGGCCCTGTCCGGTGGCGAGATGCAGCGGGTTTCCATTGGCCGCGCGCTGGTCCGCAGTCCGTCGGTCTACCTGATGGACGAGCCGCTGTCGTCGCTGGACGCCAAGCTGCGCGCCGATCTGCGCATCGAACTCAAGAACATCCAGGCCAATCTGGGCGCCACGTTTCTTTACGTCACCCACGACCAGATCGAGGCGATGACCATGGCCACCCACGTCGGTGTCCTCGATCACGGCCGGCTGGTGCAATTCGGTACGCCGCGCCAGATCTACGAGCAACCCGTCAGCATCTACGCCGCCGGACGCCTGGGCCAGCCGCACATCAACATCCTGCCGGCCGACCTGTTCGGACCGGCTCCCTACGGTGCGGCCTTTATCGGCATGCGCCCCGAGCAGATCCAGCAAGGCGAAGGGCAGGACAGCCTGGTCAAGCGGGTCGAGCATCTGGGGGACCAGACCCGCCTGCATCTGGCGTTCAAGAGCCACGATCTGACAACGGTCATCGATGCCCACACGCCGCTGCGCGCGGGCGACATCGTGAAAATTCAACCGCTGAGGCCGTTCTATTTCGATGCCGCCGGCGCCCGTATCGTCTGAGGAGGACACCATGACGCAATTCATGAACAAGCGCGAAAACATCGTCACCGAGGCGATCGAAGGGGTCGTGATGGCCTCCGGCGGGCGTCTGGTGCGGCTGGACGGCTTTCCGCATATCCGCGTCGTGATGCGCGCCGATTGGAACAAGGGCCGGGTGGCGATCGTCTCCGGCGGCGGTTCGGGGCACGAGCCGGCACATGTCGGCTTTGTCGGCCCCGGCATGCTGACAGCGGCGGTGTGCGGCGATGTGTTCGCCTCGCCGTCGGTCGATGCGGTGCTGGCCGGGATTCTGGCGGCTACCGGGCCGGCGGGCTGCCTGCTGGTGGTCAAGAACTATACCGGCGACCGGCTGAACTTCGGCCTGGCCGCCGAACGGGCCCGCGCCTTCGGCCTCAAGGTGAACATGGTCATCGTCGACGATGACATTGCCTTGCCGCACCTGCCGCAATCGCGCGGACTTGCCGGCACGCTGTTCGTGCACAAGGTGGCCGGTGATCTGGCCGAAAAGGGCAGCGATCTCGCGACCGTCACCGCCGCCGCCGAACGGATCATCGCCGGCACCCGGTCGATCGGCATGTCGCTCGATACCTGCACCGTGCCCGGCTCGGCCAAGGAAAGCCGCATCGCTCAAGGCAAGGCTGAATTGGGTCTTGGCATCCACGGCGAACCGGGCGTGGAGCAGATCGACTTTGTCGATGCCGAGCAGGCGATGGCGGCGATGATCGACAAACTGGCGGCCCAGGCGGACGACAGGGACTATGTCGCTCTGCTCAATAATCTCGGCGGCGCCTCGGTGCTGGAAATGTCGGTGCTGGCCTACGAATTGTTGCGCTCCGAACTGGGCCGGAAGATCAAGTTCATTGTCGGGCCGGCCGCCATGATGACGTCGCTCGACATGCGGGGCGCTTCGGTGTCGATCTATCCCCTGACCTCAGGCGATGGGGTGTCGCTATGCAGCCCTGTGGCCATGTCGGCGTGGCCGGGCTGCCATCGGATCATCTCCCCCGTCGCCCTGGCGCTGCCTGACGGCCTGACGCCCATTCGTCCGATTCCCTCACAGCACCGGGCAACGCGCGATTTCCTCCTAAAGTGCTGCAACATCATGATTTCGCTTGAATCTGAACTGAACGCGCTGGACGCGAAATCAGGAGATGGCGATACCGGGTCCACCCTTGCCGGCGCGGCAAAGGCCTTGATCGGAGCGCTGGATCACCTGCCGCTCGCCGACCATACGCAGCTCTATCGGGCGATCGGACTCGAGTTCAGCCAAACGATGGGCGGGTCGTCGGGCGTGCTGCTGGCAATCTTCTTTGCGGCGGCCGGCGACGCGGCATCCAGTGGATTGACCATGCGCGATGCGCTGATGGCCGGGCTGGCCCGCATGCAGGAAATCGGCGGGGCAAGGCCGGGCGACCGGACCATGATCGACGCCCTTCACCCGGCGCTTTCAGCCCTCAACGACGGTATCGCCGCGGCAGCGGCGGCGGCCCGCAAGGGCGCCGATCACACCGCAACCATGAGTGTCGCCAAGGCCGGCCGCGCCGCCTACGTGAGCGCCGAAAAGCTGAGCGGTCACGTCGACCCCGGCGCAGAAGCCGTTGCGCAATTGTTCGAGGCGCTCGTCTAGAGCACATCTGGCGAACTCAGGTTCGCCGACGTGCTCTATCCTTTTGTTTCCACGTAACTCCGGACGCAAAACCGGTTCCCACTTTTGCTGGAGTTGCTCTGGCGCACAGGCCGATCTCCAAAGCCAGGAGCGCCGCATAAAGCGGCCCACATCTGTTCACGCAGGCAAGGCCGCTTCCGTGGCGCGCAGGCTCTGGCGCTTGAGGCGCAGGCTTGGCTTTTCGATCAGCACCCACGAAAGCCACGCGGCAAGAGTGGCACCGCCGACCGTAGCCAGCAGGCTGATGGCCGATCCCGTCCAATTGAGGCTGACCAGAATGTTCAGCACCAGCCCGTGATAGATGTAGACGCCGTAGGAAATGTCGTTGCCGCGCAGCAGTCGGCTGGACAGCGACGGCAAGGTATAGGCGAGCGACACCACGGCAATGGCCAGCATCATCAGCGACAGGTAATCGCCGATGGCGCCCGCCGGCTTGAGATTGACGACGGCGATATAGGCGGCAAGCCAGAGCACGCCCTTTCCCCGCAAGAACCGATGCACGACCGCGATGTGCCTTTGCAGCAGCGTTCCGGCCAGGAACATGTAGAAATGCGTGAAAAAGGCGTACTTCAGGAGTTTGGCAACCCTCGTTTCCTCAGACGTCAGCATGTCGGGGAAGAGATGGTTGATGCAGATGCCGACCAGGGAAAACAGCACGAATGCTGCCAGTAGAACCGCATCAAGGCTGATTTTCGACCGGCGAGCCAGCCAATACAGGACCGGCAGGACGAAATAGAACTGGATCTCGACAGGGATCGTCCACAGACTGCCGTTATACGAGCCGAAGCCGAAATCCTTGAGGAACCCCGGCGTGTAGATGAGCGCGCCAAGCTGCGCCACGTACCAGGCAAGGCCGGCGGGATGCAGGAAGCTGAAGCCGAACAGGGACGCCACGAGCACGGTTATGCTGATGCATGCCCAGAGGCCGGGAAAGATCCGCAGGGCGCGATTGCGAAAATACGAGCCGATGCCGCTGCTGCGCTCATACGAGGCGGAAATCAGAAATCCCGAGATGACAAAGAACACCGGGACGCCGCGAAAGTGCCACAGGCTGTCGGCCCAGGCCGGAAAGGCGAGGCCGAGATGGGCCTTCGCGTGAAAAATCAGAACCTCGGTGGCTGCCATAAGGCGCAACAGGTCGAAATTGTTCAGGCGGAAATCGTCTCTGGCTGAAAGGCTACCGGTCATCAATGGGTACTTCGACTTGTGGTTTCGTGCGTCCCGTCAGTTGCAGGGACGAGCGGGGCTGATCCTGTGTGCTGGCGCGCCCTGGCTTCCGAGGCGTCTTCTCTCTCGGAGCACACCCCGCAGAGGGCATCCTCAGCACATTCGATAGCCTCAATACGGAAGTTGAGAGGATAGTTGAAGTCCGTATGGCAAGAAAATAATAGAATTTATCGTAAAAAACAAAGATCGCGATAAAGTAAAAAAGAAATATGACAAGCATATAAGTTGTTTGCGGTCTTCCGCAAAGGAAGGCGTCTGAATTTATTCGTGCTGTCAGGTATAAAATGGTGGGAGAAGTAGGACTCGAACCTACGAAGGCTTAGCCAGCGGATTTACAGTCCGCCCCCTTTGCCACTCGGGACATTCTCCCATCCCGTTCCCGCCGCTGCCCGAAGGCGTTGGCCGAACGGGCGCTCTTATGGCGGCCATGCCGGGCGCTGTCAACCCCACCGTCCGATTGTTTTGTCGACAAGGCAATTGGCGGGAAACGGGACACGCCCCAGACGGGCGGGGCAACCGCCTGAAGCCGCCATGAGGTGGCTTCACGACGCCAAGCGGCGTCGCGCGAAGCGAAAGCCAAGGGCCGGCAGGCCCGTCGACGACTGAGGCCG
Source organism: Pseudomonadota bacterium (assembly GCA_018262575.1). Taxonomy (GTDB): domain Bacteria; phylum Pseudomonadota; class Alphaproteobacteria; order Rhizobiales; family Pleomorphomonadaceae; genus Pleomorphomonas. The sequence continues at coordinate 57,327 of JAGSYU010000027.1, forward strand.
AAGAAAAATCCACGCCACTGGCGTCGACAGGGCGCCGCGGCTATAAGCGCCACATGTCCGATGAAACCTCATCCCCCAAGCGCCCCGGCAAGCGGCCCGGACGGCCGTATGGCCAGACGACCGGCAAGTTCGGCCCGCGCGACTTCCGCCCCCGTCCCAAGCGCGAGCGCGAGGCGGGCGAGGCGCTGTGGCTCTACGGCCTGCACACCGTGGAATTCGCGCTGAAAAATCCCCGCCGCGTCGCCCTGCGCCTGCTGGCGACGCGCAACGCCCAGGCCCGCCTCGCCGAGCGTTTTCCTGACGGCAAGCTGCCGCTCGCCGCCGAGGAGGCGTCTCCGTACTCTCTCGACCGGCTGCTCGGCTCCGAGGCCGTTCACCAGGGTTGCGCGCTGGAGGTCCAGCCGCTCAAGCCGCTGACGACGCTGGACCTTTCCGGCGCCCGTCTCGTGCTGGCGCTCGACCAGGTGACCGATCCGCATAATGTCGGCGCCATCCTGCGGTCGGCCACGGCTTTCTCGGTTGATGCCGTGCTGACGACGACGCGCCATAGCGCCGCCGAATCCGGCGTGCTGGCGAAATCCGCCTCCGGCGCGCTCGACGTGGTGCCGGTCACCACCGTCCGCAATCTCGGCGACACGCTCGAGGAGATGAAGGCGGCCGGCTTCACGGTGGTCGGGCTCGATTCGGAGGCGCCGGAGGCGCTGGATGAAGCGCGCTTTGCCGCGCCGGTCTGTCTGGTGCTCGGCGCCGAGGGCAAGGGCCTGCGCCAGCGGACGCGTGACCTCTGCGACGTGCTCGCCCGCATCGACATGCCCGGCGAGATCAAGAGCCTCAACGTCTCCAACGCCGCCGTGCTGTCGCTCTACATGGTCCGCAAGGCGATCGCCGGCGCCTGACAATATGGCGCGTGACAGGTGCATGGGCAGGGTTGCGCCTGACCGTGCCTTCGGCTATTCGGAAATCCGCGCCGGCGTAGCACAGCGGTAGTGCAGCGGTTTTGTAAACCGAAGGTCGGGAGTTCAATCCTCTCCGCCGGCACCATTTCTTCCCAGCCGACAGCAAGCCCGTCGTCTATCGGCCTATCCACTGTGCCATACCGATGGATGCCGGCGCCGTGGGAACAAATCCGTACTGGGCATAGAGGTGCTTTGCGTCACCATCGGCGATCAGGCTGACATAGGCCTCTGCCGGGGCGAGCTGCTGCAACTCCTGCATCAGCCGCGAAACGATCGCTTTGCCGAGGCCGCGCCCCTGATGAGCTGGCTCCACGGCGATATCGACGATTTGGTAGAACAGCCCATCGCCGACGGCCCGCCCCATGCCGACGACACGGTCGCCCTGCCTGACCAGGACCGCTGCAACGGTGTTCGGAAGGCCGGCTGCTGCCGCCGTCTCGCTCCGGGGCGTCAGGCCGGCAGATCGGCGAAGACGGCAATAGTCCTCAATGGCTGGCACCTCGACGCTTACCGCATAGTCATCCATCATGTCTTGCCCCATCCGTTGAAGCGGACGATGTCCGCTTTCGATGAGCCACGCAACGATGGACGCAAGCGGGTCGTCGATGGAGGAATATTTTTCCTTGCCTTCAAGCGCATGGAAGCCTTTCAAGGATGCTATTCCAGATGCTGCGGCTTCAAGCCGTCAAGCAGGGAGTCTTGAAGCTTGCATCGCGCCTTGACCCTCGTCAGGCGACGGGCGATCAGCGCCATGCCGGTGCTGCTGATCGTTGTGGTCGCCACCTTCCTGTTGCTTGAGGCGGCGCCGGGTGATGCCGTTGACGCCTATCTGCTGTCCGCCGGGGGCGGCGATGCGGCGCTGGCTGCCAGCTTGCGCGCCCAATACGGCCTCGACCAGTCGCTGCTGTCGCGGCTTTTCCTGTATGTCGCCGCCCTCGGCCGGCTTGATCTCGGCTGGTCGGTCGCCTTCGAGCGACCGGTCGTCGATCTCATCTTCGAACGCCTGCCGGCCACGCTGCTGCTGATGGGCTCGGCCACCGCGCTGTCCTTCAGCCTCGGCTCGCTGCTCGGCGTTGTCGCCGGCAGCCGGCCGGGTTCGCTCCGCGACCGGGCGCTGTCGATCGGGGCGCTGACGCTCTATGCCATCCCCGGCTTCTGGCTAGGGCTCGTGCTGGTGCTGGTCTTCTCGGTGTCGCTGAGGTGGTTGCCGATCGCCGGGCTTGAAACCATCGCCTCGGGCAAGCACGGCCTTGCCCGCGCCCTCGATATCGCCCGCCATCTGGTGCTGCCGGTCGCCGCGCTCGGCTTCATCTATCTCGCCCTGTTTCTTCGGGTGATGCGTGCCGCCATGGCCGAGGTCTGGCGGCAGGACTTTGTGCTGGCGGCGCGCGCCAAGGGCCTCACCCGCCGCCGCATCGTCTGGCGCCACGTCGTGCGAGCGGCGCTGCTGCCACTTCTCACCGTGCTCGGGCTGCAGTCGGCCGGCATGCTGGGCGGATCGGTGGTGATCGAGAGCGTGTTCGCCATTCCCGGCTTCGGGCGGCTGGCGCAGGAGGCGGTGGCCGGCCGCGACGCGCCGCTGCTGATCGGCATCATCCTGACGTCGGCGGTGCTGGTGATCGTCGTCAACCTCGCCGTCGATTGTCTCTACGCCGTGCTTGACCCGCGCATCGGCGCCTCGGAGGGCTCAGTATGAGCTTTCTGCGCCGGCTGCTCTCCGTCCCCACCGGCGCCGTCGGCGTGGCGCTGCTCGTGGTCATCGCCGCTGCCGCGCTGCTGGCCCCGTGGCTGATCCCCGGCGATCCCCTCCGCATCGCTGGCCCGGCGCTGCTGCCGCCGTTTGCCGATCCGGCGCTGCCGTTCGGCACCGACCGGCTCGGGCGCGACGTGCTGGCCGGCCTGCTCCACGGCGCCCGCACCTCGCTGATCGTCGGCATCGCGGCGGCGGCGGCCGCGGTGCTGATCGGATCGGTGGTCGGCACGATCGCTGGCTTTGCCGGCCGGCTGGTCGACGAGGCGCTGATGCGCGTCGTCGATGCCTTCCAGATCGTGCCCGGCTTCCTCCTGGCGCTGGCCTTCGTGTCGGTGGCCGGCGGCTCGCTCGGCACCGTCATCCTCGCCATCGCGCTGTCCGCCTGGGCGCAGCCGGCCCGCCTCGTGCGCGCCGAGGTGCTGTCGATCCGCGAGCGCGACTATGTCGCCGCCGCCCGCGTCATCGGCATGCATCCCCTGGAGATCGCCTTCAAGGAGATCCTGCCCAATGCGCTGCCGCCGGTGCTGGCGCTGGCGGCGGTGATCGTCGCGGCGGCCATTCTCACCGAGGCGGCGCTGTCCTTCCTCGGCCTCGGCGACCCCAACGTCGTCACCTGGGGCTCGATGATCGCCGAGGGGCGCAACGTGCTGCGCGCCGCGCCCTTCCTGTCGGTGATCCCCGGCGTCGGTCTCGTCGCCGCCGTACTCGGCGTCTACCTCGTCAGCGAGGCGGCCGGCGAAGCGTTGGGGCGGGGAGGGCGGTCATGACGACGCTCACCACCATGTCCGGCCTCACTGTTACCTATCGACGCGCTCCGGCACCGGCGCTGTCCGGCGTGTCACTTGACATTGAAGCCGGAGAAATTCTCGCCATCATTGGCGAGAGCGGCTCGGGCAAGTCAACGCTGGCCCGCGCGCTGGCCGGCCTGCTGCCCGAGCGGACAGAGGTCGCCGGCCGTATCGATTGGCCGGGCCTCGACGGCGCGCCGCGCGCCGGCCGCGATATCGGCTATGTCTTCCAGGACCCAGGCTCGAGCCTCAATCCGGTGCTGTCGATCGGCGAACAGGTGGGGGAGGGCGCTCGCCACCATCTCGGCCTTGACCGCCGCTCTACCGACGCGGAGGTCCTCCGCCTGCTGTCTCGCGTTCACTTGCCGCAGCCTGAGCGCATCGCCCGTGCCTTCCCGCACCAACTCTCCGGTGGCCAGCGGCAGCGGGTGGCAATCGCCGCCGCCATCGCCGCGCGACCACGCCTGCTGATCGCCGACGAGGTCACCTCAGCGCTCGACGTGGTGGTGCAGGCGGCGATCGTCGAAATCCTCGTCGAACTGGTGCGTGCCGACGGCATGACGCTGGTGTTCGTTACCCACGACCTGGCGCTCGCCTCCGGCATAGCCGACCGTGTCGCCGTGATGGCGGCCGGCCGCCTTGTCGAACTGGGACCGGCCGCCGAGATCATCACCGCCCCGAGGGCGACCGAGACGGCGGCGCTGATCGCCGCCCATATCGACCTCACGACGCCGCCGCTGGTCGGGGAGGCGTCATGAGCGAACCGCTGCTGATTGCCCGCGATCTCCGCCGTAGCTTCGCCAGTGGTGGCCGCCACGTCGCCGCGCTCGACGGCGTGTCGCTGACCATCGCTTCCGGCGAGACGCTGGGCCTCGTCGGCGTCTCCGGCTGCGGCAAGTCGACGCTGGCGCGCGTCCTCACCCGCCTCGTCACGCCGGAGAGTGGCGACATCACGTTCATGGGCAACGACTGGCTGGCGCTCGGCGGTGGCCGCCTGCGCGCCGCCCGCCGCCACATGCAGATGGTGTTCCAGGACCCGCTTGCCGCCTTCAATCCGCGCGCCACGGTGGGCGGCGTGATTGCCGATGCCTTGCGTATTCACGCCGTCGTGCCGGGGGCGACGCGCGCCGCCGAGGTCGCCCGCCTGATCGACCGCGTCGGCCTGCCGTCCGATCTTGTCCGGCGGTCGATCCGCGACATATCGGGCGGCCAGCGCCAGCGGGTGGCCATCGCCCGTGCCGTCGCCGTCCGGCCACGCCTGATCATTCTCGACGAGGCGGTGTCGGCTCTGGACGTATCGGTGCGCGGCCGCATACTGGAGCTGTTGATTGACTTGCAGCGCGAGACTGGCGTTGGCTATCTTTTCGTTTCGCACGATCTCGCCGTCGTGCGCGCCGTCTCGCACCGGATCGCCGTGATGGACGCCGGCCGCATCGTCGAGGAAGGGCTGGCCGCCGGCGTTCTCGCCGCGCCGGCCTCTGACGTCCTCGTCCGCCTGATCGGCGCGGTGCCGCGCCTCAAGGGAAAGCCGCACGCATGAGTGACTTCGATCCCCTCTGCCTTCTTGACCCGCCGCTGTTTCCAGCCGACCGCGTCGCCGGCCTCGCCGACCGTCTTGCCCGGCTGATCGGCACGTCGGGCGATGTTCTGCTCGTGCAGGCGGAAGCGGTGGTGGCGCTCGAAGCGGTGGCGGCCAGTGTCGGCCGCTCGGGCCTCAAGGCCATCAACATCGTGACCAGCCCGTATGGCGTCTGGTTCGGCCGCTGGCTGCGGCGGGCCGGCGCCAGCGTGGTCGAGATCCGCGCCGAGGCGGCAAAACCGGTCAGCACGCGGGCGGTGGCGGCAACACTCGACGCCCATCCCGACGCGAAACTGCTGGCGGTGGTTCACGCGGAATCGGCGAGCGGCATCCGCAATCCGCTCGAGGCGATCCTGCGCCTGGCCCGTGAGCGCGATGTGCTCACCATCGTCGATGCCGTCGCCTCGCTGGGCGGCCACGCCTTCGCCGCCGACGCGCTCGGCGCCGATGTCGTGGTGGTCGGGCCGCAGAAGGCGCTGGCCGGGCCAGCCGGCCTCTCGGCCGTGGCCGTCGGTCCGCGCGCCTGGGCGGCCATCGACCGGCCGGGCGCCCCGGCGACGTCGACGCTGTCCCTCATCGACCAGAAGCGCCTCTGGCTCGATGCCGGCCGGGGCGCGCTGCCGGGCACGCCGTCGCCGCTTGAGCTGTGGGCGCTGGATGCCGCGCTCGATCGCGTCGACGCCGAGGGAATCGAAGCCATCGTCGGTCGCCACACCGAGGCGGCCGCTGCCGCCCGCGACGGTCTCGAGGCGCTCGGGCTGTCGTCCTGGGCATCGGCTGGCGAGGCGTCCCATCTCGTCACCACCTTCGCGGTGCCGGCCGATATCGACGCCAGTGTCCTGCTCGACCGCCTCCGGGCCACCGATCCGGAATTCTCCTTCGGTGTCGGAGCGGGGGCCGAACACCTCATCCGCCTCAACCACACCGGCCGCCGAGCCGACCCTGCGGTGGTACACGCCATGATCTCGGCGCTCGCGGTCGCCCTCCGCCGTTGACAAGGCGGCCGCACCTCCATAAATATCCGGCCACCCGAGCGGGTGTAGCTCAATGGTAGAGCAGCAGCCTTCCAAGCTGAATACCCGGGTTCGATTCCCGGTACCCGCTCCAAAAATCTCAAAGATTGAGCAAGTACAGCGATACCCCAGGCAAATTTCCGGGCACGCGAACGTTCTTGTCACGCCGTCATCGCCGAGCGCATCGAATCCCATAAACTGTCATCAACTCTGTTGAGCGTTGAGGCCTCTCAACCTTGCGAATGGCAGCTCGACAACAGCACCAGCGTCCTGGCAACTTATTGATACATATATAATTATGTCATCCTGGCGCAGGCCAGGACCTCAGGAAGAATGAAACGAGCGGCTCCTATCGAGCCCCGAGCACGCTTGGCGCCGGACAGGCCTTCATCGTCCCTGATGGAGAGCCTCTGGCCGGCCACTTGTGCATGGTATCGATCCGCGACTAGCCGGCGAGCCAAAGTCAGGCGGCCGAGGCGTGTTTTCCTTCGATTTCCCGTCGGGCCAGATCGGCGAGAAAGGCCGATCGCGTCAGTCCGCGCGTCTTGGCGATTTGGTCAATGGCAGCCAGAAGGCCGGCGTCCATGGTGATGTTCGCCTTTGCTGTCCGGCCACTCAGGCTGATCAGCGGAACGGCCAACAGAAAGGCTCCCTCGGCCAGATCGTTTTTGACGTCCTCGTCGAGGCGGACTACGTCCAGCGGACGGGCTTCGGGCAGGGGCTCCCCCTCCAGATGCAGCGAAAGCGCTTCGCTGGCATTGCTCAGGAGGTCGTCCATCTCGTCGGCAGCCGAGAAGCAGCCGGGAACGTCGGGGAAGTGAATGCCAAAGGCGCTGTCCGCGTCCTTATGCACAACGCCGATATAGTAGCGCATGAGGGGCACCAGCGGTCAACTCCGAACAGAGCGAGTGCGACCAAGGCGAGTGCAAATAGCAGCACAATGGCAAGAGGTCCCTCGGCAGCGGCCTCCAGGATATATGGTATCCGGACTTTCAGTTTCGTTCTGTTTTGCATTGTTCGACCGCCAATAGGTTGTTCGCTCGAAGAATGCAGATCTCATCGTCGTTGCGCACGTACAATCGCGCGCAACGATCACTTGGTGCGTGGAAATAATGGATGCATGTTGCCATCCTTGTCGAACAATTTGGCGAAAGAGTCTCGTGCCTGCTCGAACTCTCCTGGTCCAAACCAGCGCTTGACAGTACTCGGCGCCACCCCAAGTACGTCGCCAATCATTTTGAACGTCGGCACTGTGCCTCTCGCCATCAACTGACCGGCGATCCATTTCGCACTATCCTTACTGCGGCGGATCGCTCCCTCGCGCTGGTAATGCAGGTTGGAGCCGCCGAGCCGCTCCCTGACAAGGACGATGAGATCACGCGGGATCGTCAACTCGTCATTCCAACTGAGCGCATCGAGTGAACAGCAGATCACCCAGTCGATGAGTTTCTCCGGAATGGCTAGCCCACGTCGGATCAGATGCGTCTGCCCGCCTGCCGCAATCTCACGTGCCTCGATGATTTTTTCCATCATCCGAAGGGCCATTTCACTGATTGCGTTCAAGTCGACATCTAGGATTCCGTTGAGAAGATCCGGATCGATGCCGTAACGCTCTAGGTGTGAAGCCTCAAGAGGTTGTCTCGGGTTAGGTTGAGGCGACTGATGGGTGTTTTCGCGTCAAGGCTGCCGTGTGGTCTGTGCCAATTGTACATGTGGG
>JAGSYU010000130.1 GCA_018262575.1 Pseudomonadota bacterium
GTCGCCGAAGCGGCGAGGGCCGCCAAGGCGGCGTCATCGGCGGGCGCCGCGGTCGGCAGGACAATGGTCGGCGCCGTGACGATCGGGGCCGGCGTCTCGGCGTCGACGATCGTCGCGGCCGGGGTGGCGGCCTGCGGCGCGGTGGCTGCGGCCATGGCCGTATCGATCGCCGCCGCCATCTTCATGGCGGTGTCGGTGAGCGGCTTGGCGGTGTCGGTCGTGGCCGTGGCGGCGGGGACGGCGGCTGTCGACGTGCCGGTCTCCTCGTCGCCATCGGCAACCGGCTTGGGCAGGTCGAGCGTTTCTGTTTCGGAGGTCGCATCGGCGATCGCGTCGGCGAGCGCTTCCATGAATCCATCGGCTGGCGCGGCCTGGGTAGGCGCCGACGCGGCGGCAGCAGGGCCGGCTGCGGCGAGCGCGGCAACGGCATCGGCTTCGCCATCGGCCTGCAGGTTGGCATAGGCGGACCAGAAATTGGCAAGATCGAGCGGCACGGCGGCGAGTTCGGCGGCGGCGGCCGGATCGACGGCGTCGACCTCATCGGCGGGAGCTTCGACGAGGTCGGCGGTGTCGTCGTCGGCGGCGCCCTCGCCGGTGGACGGGTCGCGCCGGTCGTTGCGGCGCGGCGACGCCGCGTCGGCGCGGTCGGTCCGGCGTCCGGACGCATCGTCGGTGCGGTCGGCGCGATCTGCCCGGTCGGCGCGATCCGTGTGGTCGGCACGATCTGTACGATCGGCGCGGTCGGTCCGATCCGTTCGGTCGGGCCGTTGGGACGCGTTGGCGTCGCGGGCCGGCTGAGCGGACGCTTCGGTGTCGGTGGCCTCGGTCACCATGTCGCGGAAGTCGTTGCCGACACCCTTGACGGCGGCAACGGCAGCCGGCACCGGAGCGGTGGACTGGGGAAGGGGCAGGACGGGAGCGACAGTGGCCATGGAGGAATCCGTAAGACACGCGACAAACTCGGTCCCTTCCTGGGGTGCAAGGGAAGGGCCAACGGCATGGGACGGTGCTCTCAATGCTAGGTCATTGATAGAAAATGCATTTTTGGTGGAGACGGCCAGTTGGCCTGTCGGCGTCGCGCCGGCTTGCCGGCAATCCTTGCCGCTACCCGGCAGAATTGACCCAGCCATGCCGGCGCGGCTCTGGAGCTTGACGGCCAAAGCGGCTATTAGGAACGAGTTGTGAGCGGAGCGGGCCGGCAGCGCCGGACCCAGCCAGCCGCCGGAAAGACGCCATGCTGAATTCGCTCGATCTCGAAGGCCGCCCCGAGGACACCCGTATCGTCGTCGCCATGTCCGGTGGCGTCGATTCCTCCGTCGTTGCCGGCGTCCTGAAACGCGAAGGCTATGACGTCGTCGGCGTAACGCTGCAGCTCTACGACCATGGCGCGGCGGTTCACCGCAAGGGCGCCTGCTGCGCCGGCCAGGACATTCACGACGCCCGCGACGTGGCCGCAAGGCTCGGCATCCCCCATTACGTGCTCGATTACGAGAGCCGGTTCCGCGAGGCGGTGATCGACCGCTTCGCCGAAAGCTATATCGCCGGCGAGACGCCGGTGCCTTGCGTTGCCTGCAACCAGACGGTCAAGTTCTCCGACCTCCTGGATACGGCGCGCGATCTCGGGGCACAGGCGCTGGCCACCGGCCATTACGTGCGCTCGCGCCTCGTGGATGGCCACCGCGCCATGTACCGGCCGATCGATCTCGATCGCGACCAGAGCTATTTCCTGTTCGCCACGACGCAGGACCAGCTCGACTTCCTGCGCTTTCCGCTCGGCGGCCTGACCAAGCCGGAGACGCGGGCGATCGCCCGCGACCTCGGTCTCGAGGTGGCCGACAAGCACGACAGCCAGGACATCTGCTTCGTGCCGCAGGGCAAGTATGCCGATGTCATCGAAAAGCTGAAGCCGGATGCAGTGGCGGCCGGCGACATCGTGCACGTCGACGGCCGGGTGCTCGGCCGCCACGCCGGCATCATCCATTTCACGGTGGGACAGCGGAAGGGCCTCGGCGTTTCCGCCAGCGAGCCGCTGTTCGTCGTCCGGCTCAACGCGGCAAGCCGCCAGGTGGTGGTGGGGCCGCGCGAGGCGCTGATCACCCATCGTCTCGCCCTGCGCGACCTCAACTGGATTGGTGGCACGCCGCTCGACGCCGAGGTCGACGGTGGCCGCACGGTGTTCGCCAAGGTGCGGTCGTCACGGCCGCCGCAGGCGGCGGTGATCGTGAGGCAGGACGGGCGGATCGCCGTTGAGCTGCTGGACGGCGAGCAGGGCATCGCCCCCGGCCAAGCCTGCGTGCTCTACGACGGCCCCGGCGACGAAGCGCGCGTGCTGGGTGGCGGCTTCATCGAGGCCACCGCCGCCATGCGGACGTCGCTGGCGGCGGAGTAGGGCAGGGCGCCCCTTACCGTGTCGGCCCCTGTCTCTCCGACGAGGCGGCCCAGATGTTGACGTTGAGGTCGGGCGCGCGGGCGTCGATCTCGCTGAGCTCGGCGTCCGAGAAGTCCAGGTTGGCCAGCGCGCCGACGCAGTCGACCACCTGTTCGGGCCGACTGGCGCCGATCAGCGCCGAGGCGACGCGACCGCCGCGCAGCACCCAGGCGATGGCCATCTGGGCCAGGGTCTGGCCGCGCGCCTTGGCCATGGCATCGAGCGCGCGAATGTGGGCGAGGTTGTCCTCGGTCATGAAGAAAGGTTTCAGCGATCCCTTGCGGGCGGCGCGGCTGTCCTCGGGGACGCCTTTCAGGTACTTGTCGGTCAGCATGCCCTGCGCGAGCGGCGAGAAGGCGATGGTGCCGACGCCAAGGTCCTCGATCGTATCGAGAAGGCCGTCCTCTTCCACCCAGCGATTGATCATCGAATAGCTCGGCTGGTGGATGAGGCAGGGCGTGCCGAGCGCCTTCAGGATGGCGATCGCCTCGCGGCTGCGCTTGGAATTGTAGGAGGAGATGCCGACGTAGAGCGCCCGTCCGGAGCGGACGATATGGTCGAGGGCGGCCATCGTCTCCTCGAGCGGCGTTTCGGGATCGAAGCGGTGCGAATAGAAGATGTCGACATAGTCGAGGCCGAGGCGCTTCAAGCTCTGGTCGAGCGAGGCGATCAGGTATTTGCGGCTGCCCCAGTCGCCATAGGGGCCGGGCCACATGCCGTAGCCGGCCTTGGTCGAGATGATCATCTCGTCGCGATAGGGCCGGAAATCGCTGGCCAAGAGCTTGCCGAAGGCCTGCTCGGCGGTGCCGGCCGGTGGGCCGTAGTTGTTGGCGAGGTCGAAATGGGTGATGCCGAGGTCGAAGGCGGTGCGGCAGATGGCGCGGCCGCGCTCGAGCGGGGCGTTTTCGCCGAAGTTCTGCCAAAGGCCGAGCGACAGGGCTGGCAGCTTCAGACCGGACCGCCCGACACGGCGGTAAATCATGTCATCGTAACGGCTTGTTCTTGCCTCGTAGGCCATCGCCTTGCTCCCCTCGCTTGTCCCCGACCTTATAGGACCGGAGCCAAGCGAGGGGCAACAGGAAGGCTTAGCGTCCGTTGCGGTTGCCGCGATCGTCGGCGACCGACTTGCGCTTCATGCCGTCGCGGCCACCGGCCAGGAAGCCGACGCGGCCGAGAGTTTCCTCGGAAGCACCGGTGTCGCGGTGAGCCGGCCGCGGCGTGGCCTTGGCCTGACCCGGCTTGCCGAAGGCGGCATGCGAGGGCTTGGCGGCGCCGGGCTGGCGCGCCTTGGCGGCAGGCATGGAGTCGCGGCGCTGCTGGTCGGCCGAAGCCGGGGCGGCGGCCGGACGGCGACCGCGCGGCGGCGGCCGCTTGCCGGCCGGGCGCTCGCCGCGCTCGGAGGTGTCCGTCCGCTCGGAGATGGGAAGCGTGCCGCGCCGATCCTCGGCGGGGATCTTCTGGCGGGTGATCTTCTCGATGTCCTTCAGGAAAGGACGCTCATCCTCGGCGCAGAAGGAGATGGCGATGCCGGAGGCACCGGCGCGCGCCGTGCGGCCGATGCGGTGCACGTAGCTTTCCGGGATGTTCGGCAGGTCGAAGTTGATGACGTGGCTGACGCCGCTGACATCGATGCCGCGGGCGGCGATGTCGGTGGCGACGAGGACCGGCGTCGCGCCGGCCTTGAAGGAGGCGAGCGCCTTCTCGCGCTGGCCTTGGCTCTTGTTGCCGTGGATCGCCGCCGCTTCGACGCCGTCCTGGCCGAGCTGGCGGACGACGCGGTCGGCGCCGTGCTTGGTCCGGGTGAAGATCAGGACGCGCTCGGGCTTTTCAGCGACGATGACGTCGAGCAGCAGCCGACGCTTGGCGCCCGCTTCGACGTGGATCACCCGCTGCTCGACGAGCTCGACGGTGGTGCCGGTCGGCGCGACGGAGACGGTGACCGGGTTGAACAGCATCTCGCCGGCCAGCTGGCCGATTTCCTTCGGCATGGTGGCCGAGAAGAACAGGCTCTGACGCGCCTTGGGCAGCGTCTTGACGATGCGGCGCACCGGCACGACGAAGCCCATGTCGAGCATCTGGTCGGCTTCGTCGAGCACGAAGATCTCGGTGGATTCGAGCGACACCATGCCGGCGGCCATATGGTCCATCAGGCGGCCGGGGGTGGCGACGAGGATGTCGACGCCACGCTTCAGGCGGTCTTCCTGCGGGCGATGGCCGACGCCGCCGAACACCACGGCGACCGACATGTGGTTCATGTAGCGGCCGTAGGCCTTGAAGCTATCGGCGATCTGGGTGGCCAGTTCGCGGGTCGGCGACAGGATGAGGGCGCGGACGCGGCGCGGGGCGGCCGGACGGCCGGCGGAAAGGCGCTGCAGGATGGGCAGGGCGAAGGCGGCGGTCTTGCCGGTGCCGGTCTGGGCAATGCCCAGGAGGTCGCGACCCTTGAGAAGTTCGGGGATCGCCTGCATCTGGATCGGGGTGGGGGTGTCGTATCCCGCGTCGACAAGCGCACGGGTCAGGGTCTCGGCAAGGCCGAAGTCGGTAAAGGACGTCAAAGGGAAATCTGCTTTCAAAACCAAGCGTCACCTCCGGCGGAAAAGCCGGTGGCGTTCGCGGGGGCAACCGGCCCCGCGTGATCGGGCCAATTTTCGGAGGAGGAACGGCCAAAGGATCGATGTCGATCCGCTCACGCGACCGCAAGGGGGCGGTGGTTTTGCCGCCCGTTCCCCCTTCACATGACGGGTTAGGCCGGAGAAGTCAAGGCAAGCGAGGGCATGGGAGCCATGTCAATCGCGTGACCGCGAGCGACATGGTCTGGCTCTGGCGTCAAAATGCCGCTTCTGTCGCCATGCCATAGGCTTGAAACAAGCTGTCGCCACGCTATGTTGGACAAAACTAGCTAACTGTTGAACGCGGAGCTGGCGATGAAGGCGCTCATTGACAAGCAGGCCGGCCAGAAAGGCACAAAACGCCCCGGCAAACGTCGGACGGTGTCGGACATCGAGCCAGATGTGGCTCTCCGAATCCACTCCGTGATGAGAGCCGCCAACAAGGCCGGCATGCTGGGCGAAAAGAGCCATCGCATCGGCGGGCGGATCAGCCCGACCCTGGTTGAACAGGCGAAGAAGCAAACGGGGATCGAAACTGATTCCGACCTCATCGAGTTTGCGCTGGCAAGTATCGCCATCGACGATAATTTCGGTCGCGTGCTTCGCGAAGTCGACGGCACTGTCTCGCCAGATTTGAAACTGGGCTTCTAAAGTGGCCGACTTCGATTTCGATGTTGCAGTACGCTGGGGACGCTTTGACCCGCAGCGTAGTTTGGCACGGCGAAACGACACGGAACTGCCTTTTCTTTCGGAAGAGCCAGAGGCTGGATCGGAAGTCCTCCTCGACACATGCGTGTACATCGACAGCCTTCAGGGCCGTGCGCCGGAGCCGCTCCTTGATCTTCTGGATATAAGGAAGGTCAATCATTCCACAGTGGCGATTCAGGAACTGATGCACACGGTCGGCGTTCTTGATCCGCGACATCCGAATACCAAAACGGCAATCCATCAGATACGGACCGTTGTTCAGGCCATGCGGCCCCACCGGATATTCGTGCCCGACCCGGACCTGTTGGGGCGGGCGGCTCTTCTCTCGGGCATGCTGTGTCGCCTTCAAGGGTACGACAAAGACGACCGTTTGCGTGCCCTTCAGGATTCGATCCTGTTCCTGCAGTCCAACAGGCTCGGCCTTACCCTGGTTACAGGCAACATCAAGGCTTTCGATTACCTGCTCCAGCTTATTCCATCCGGGCGGGTGTTATTTTATAGAAAAAATGGCTGAGATCCTTCTCTGATACGCCGCTCCACAATTCTTGTGGTTGATATCAAGCGCCAGGCTCGCCAATGGCACAGCCGGCCTCACCCAGGCGGTCGCGCAGCTTTATGAGATGGTCGCGCAGCTCGGCGATCTCCGGCCAGTCGGCGCCCATGGCGCAGCCGAGGTCGACCGGCACGCCCGCTGCCTTTTCCGACAGCGCCCGTCCTTCGTCGGTGAGATGGACGATCACCTGCCGCTCGTCCTGTTGGCCACGGCGGCGCGTGAGGTAATGGGCCGCTTCGAGGCGCTTGAGGAGCGGTGTCAGCGTGCCGGAGTCGAGCCGCAGGCGTTCGCCGATCTCCTTCACCGTCTGCCCGTCAGCTTCCCACAACACCAGCATGACCAGATATTGCGGATAGGTGAGGCCAAGCGGCTCGAGCAGCGGCCGGTAGGCGCGGGTGAGGGCGTGCGTGAAGGAATAGGCGGCAAAGCAGAGCTGGTCGGAGAGCTTTGGGGCGCTGGTCATGTCGATCGGACTTGGAACCTTTTTCGGGGCTCGGCGTTTTATCGCCGTGGGCTGGGATCAATATACGGCGCAAGCGGCAATTCCCCAGTGGAAATCGATGGCGATCACGGAAATGTGAATTGCTAGAAATTAAATTGCGCGCAATTAATGTTGGCAACGGAACACCAACAGGCGAGGAAGCCATGAACGTTCTTTATACTGCCCATGCCCACACGATCGGCGGCCGCACCGGCCATTCGGAGACCGACGACGGCCGTCTCAAGGTCGACCTGTCGACCCCGAAGGAATTGGGCGGCGACAGCGGGCAGGGCACCAATCCCGAGCAGCTGTTCGCGGCCGGCTATTCGGCCTGCTTCATGGGCGCGCTGAAGTTCGTGGCCGGCAAGGAAAAGGTGGCCATTCCCGCCGACGCGTCGATCGACGCCCATATCGGCATCGGTCCGCGCGAGGATGGCGGCGGCTTCGGCATCACCGCCAAGCTCGAGATCAAGGTGCCGGGCCTTGAGCGCGCCGTGGTCGAAGATCTGGTCAAGAAAGCCGACGTCGTCTGCCCCTACAGCCATGCGACGCGCGGCAACATCGAGAAAACGCTGGTCGTGCTCTGAGGCGGGTTGCCCCTCCCCCCGTCCCGCCTTCTGCCGACCATCGACGCGCCGGGCCCCCCGCCCGGCGCGTCGTGCTTTTATGGGTGTAGGCCGCCTTGCGGGGTTGATCGCCTCGGGTGGCAAGACTAGGTTCGGCCGTTCTTTTGGGGGGAGGATACGATGGCGGCACGCTTTGCCAGCATTGGCGAGTGCATGGTCGAACTGGCGCCGCAGGCGGGCGGCCTTTACCGGCGCGGCTTTGCCGGCGACACGCTGAATACCGCCTGGTACCTCCGGGCACTGCTCGACCGCCGACACGCCCTGGTCAAGTACGTGACCGGCGTCGGCGCCGACACGCTGTCCGATGAAATGGTCAACTTCATCGCCGCCGCCGGCATCGAGACCTCGGCCATCGAGCGGATCGCCGGTCGCACTGTCGGCCTCTATCTCATCACGCTGACTGGCGCCGAACGCTCGTTCACCTATTGGCGCAACGAGTCAGCCGCCAAGCTGGTCGCCTCGGTCGGCGCCCGCCTCGATGTGGCGCTGGCCGACGTCGACGTCGCCTATTTCTCCGGTATCACGCTGGCCATCCTGTCAGCGGAGCATCGGCGCACGCTGTTCCAGTCGCTGGCCAAGGTGCGGGCGCGTGGTGGCGCCGTGGTGTTCGACCCCAACCTCAGGCCGCGCCTCTGGCCCGACCGGGCGAGCATGGCGGCGGCAATCACCGAAGGCTATCGCGCCGCCACCATCGCACTGCCGACCTCGCCCGACGATGCCGAGCTGTATGGCGACGCCGATGCCACCGGCACCGCCGACCGCATCGCTGCCTTCGGCGTTGAGGAAATCATCGTCAAGGCCGGCGCCGATCCGACGCTGGTCAGGGCCGGCGGCGTCGATACCTGGGTGGCGGCCGAGCGCGTCGACGACCCGGTGGATACCACCGGAGCCGGCGACAGCTTCAACGCCGGCTATCTCGCCGCACGCCTCGCCGGTGGTCTCGCCCCGGCCGATGCGGCGCGGCACGGCCACGCCGTGGCGGCGCGGGTGATCCAGGCGCGCGGGGCGCTGATCGACATGGGTCTGGTCGCCGATCTCGCCATGGGGGCCGTTGACTGACGTTTGGGCAAATGCCTGCCAAACGGGCGGTGGCTTCCTGGAGTTCAGCGTTTTGCTGGGCGGATAGCCCGCAACGGAGCTGGCATGCTTCCTGCTTTTCATATCCCCGAGTGGGCCGAAGGGCGCACCTTCCAAGGGAACCGGCCCGCAAAAGGGCCAAGCGCACCATCGCCGCCGGTCGTTGGCATCCCTCTCCCGGGTGCCAGGTGCCGGCGGCGAAACCCTCAGGCAACGAGGCCTGATCGCGGGGGTCCGTTTGGCCGGCCGAGAAAAACCTGATTGTCTATCCCAGTATTCGGGCAACGATAATCCGGCTATGGACGGAGTTTGGCACGGCGGTTCTTCTGCCGCGGCTCCGCCGATGAGATACTGAGGGGCAACGAGGCTCCTCCCAAACCCTCACCAGGAGACCTGAGATGACCGAGCGCGACGCCCGCGCCCCGCTCCGCACCTTTCCGGCCCGCATGCAGCCGCTGGCCCGCCTGCCGCTGTTCGTCGACCTGACGGGGCGGCGGGTGGTGGTGGCAGGTCGCTCGGAAGCCGTGGCCTGGAAGGCGGAGCTGTTCTCGGCAGCCGGCGGTGACGTTCACGTCTTCGCCGAGGCGCCGGATGCCGAACTGGTCGCCGTGGTGGACCGTGGCACGCCGCCCGGCCGGCTGACGCTGCATCGTCGCCCCTGGGCCGACGCCGACCTTGCCGGCAGCGTGCTCGCCGTGCTCGACGGCGACGAGGCCGGGGAGATCGCCGCCTTCCGCGCCGCCGGCCACGCCGCCCGGGCGCTCGTCAACATCATCGACAAGCCCGCCGATTGCGACGTGCTGTTCGGCTCGATCGTCAACCGCTCGCCGGTGGTGATCGGCATCTCCACCGACGGCGCGGCGCCGGTGGTGGGGCAGGCGATCCGCCGCCGTATCGAGACGCTGCTGCCGCCGGCCATCGCCACCTGGGGCGCGCTGGCCGGGCGCATCCGCGATGTCGTCACCGCCCGCCTTGCCCCCGGCGCAGCACGGCGCAATTTCTGGGAGCGCTTCGCCGAGCGGGCCTTCGGGCCGGCACCCGACGACACCGACGCCGACAGGTTGCTTGCCGAGGTGGAGGGCGCGGCGCTGTCGCCGGACTCGCTCGGCCGGGTGATCCTGGTCGGCGCCGGGCCGGGTGAGCCGGAACTCTTGACGCTGAAGGCGGTGCGGGCGCTGCAATCGGCCGACGTCGTGCTCTACGACGATCTGGTGTCGCCGGACGTGCTGGAACTGGCCCGCCGCGAGGCGCGGCGCGTCGTCGTCGGCAAGCGCGGCGGCAAGGCGTCCTGCCGGCAGGAGGACATCAACGACCTGATGGTCGAGCTGGCGCGGGCCGGCGAGCGGATCGTCCGCCTGAAGGCCGGCGACCCCATGGTGTTCGGCCGGGCCGGCGAGGAAATCGACCGCCTCGTCGCCGAGGGCATCACCGTCGAGGTGGTGCCGGGCATTTCGGCCGGCATCGCGCTGGCCGCCGCGCTCGGCGCCTCGCTCACCCATCGCGACGCCGCCCATTCGCTGCGCTTCGTCACCGGTCACGCCAAGAGCGGCGAACTCGACGAGGGGCTCGACTGGCGCGGCCTTGCCGATCCCGACACGACGCTGATCGTCTACATGGGCGGGCGCACCGCCGGGCGCATCGCCGGCCGCCTGATTGCCGAGGGGCTGTCCCCTGAGACGCCGGTGGCCTTCGGCTTCGGCGTCGGCCAGAAGGGGCAGCGGCT
>JAGSYU010000259.1 GCA_018262575.1 Pseudomonadota bacterium
TCCCAGAACAGGTATTCCTCGTCCATCACGCCCGCCGTCGTCCAGTGGCCGATCGTCGCCATGGACAGCTTGAAGGGCTTGCCGGTCGGCGGAATGGTCTTGCCGCCACCGATCGGCATCGGCTTGGTGAAGGTGCCCTCAAGCACGCCGATGACGCCCGTCCACTCGCCCTGGCCGAACTTCACCGGATGCTGCTCGATGCGGGTATCCGGGGCGAAGACGAACATCGGCTTCAGCGCGTCGATGTGATCGTGCAGGCCCTTGGTGGTCGTGCCGTCGGGGTAGTGGACCAGGATGTCCTTGGCGTGGCTCTCGCCGAGGCGATCCCACGTCTGATGGGTGTAGACGTCGAAATCCAGCGTGTCGAAGGTGTCCAGATGCTTGGCCACCGTGGCCTCGGCCTGCTGGTACTTCGACAGCTCCTCCAGAAGGGCGGGCACCGGCTGGCTGGCGTCGGCGGCAACGGCGGCGCCGGAGGCCAGCGACAGGGCGGAGACGGCGAGGACAATGAGCTTGTTCATGAGGAAACGTCCTGATTGAGAGGGAGAGCTGGAAACCGCTGGGGCGTGGCAGGTGGCGACGCGGTCGAGAACCGGAGCGAACTTGCGGTTCGTGAGCACGGCAAGCGCAGAGCGCCAAGCCAAGGCATCCGCCCGAAAAGTTGAAGACTTTTCGGACCAAGTGGATGCCTAGAGATGCCCGCCCAGCAGAGTTTCCGATCAGCCGGCCAGCGGCAGCCAGATCGGCGTCACCGAGGTGCCGAGCCCGGCGCCATAGCCGAGGTAGATGTTGAAGCCGGCCAGCGCCTCGAGATAACGGGCGTTCTTGAGGCCGCCGGCATCGACCACGGCAAAGCCGATCGACTTCGCCAGCTCGCCAGCCACCGCCTTGGCCTCGGCGCTGTCGGACGCCAGGAAGGCCGGCACGTCGCGCCCGCCCTCGACCTGCCGGTCGCTGGCCAGCACGTCGGCGAACACCGTGTTGAAGCCCTTGACGAGGGTGACGCCCGGCACCGCCCTGGCGATCTCCTCGGCGGCCGACGTCGTGTGGCCGATGGTCAGGCCCATGTAGTCGGCGGTCAGCGGGTTGGTCAGGTCGATCACCACGCGTCCCTTGATATCGCCGAGCGCCGTCAGCGCGTCGACGGCATTGCCGTAGGGCACGGCCAGCACGATCACCTCGGCCTTTGCCGCGTCCCTGGCGCTGACGGCCACCGCGCCGACGGCCTTGGCCACCTCGGCCGCCTTGGCGCCGTCGCGCCCGACAAGGCCGACGCTGTGCCCGGCCTTGACCAGACGAGCGGCAAAGCCGCGACCCATGTTGCCAGTGCCGATGACGGATACTTTCATGATGATCTCCTGTGGGGTGTCTGAAGGGTTGGCGCCGCGAGCGGCATGAATTGATACCTACCCCAGCGGTTCGCCTTGAAAAATCGGCCGGACTGAAAGATATTGTTGCGGAAAGCGCAACAATCGAGCAATTCCAGCAAAAGGGCTTCGCGGGATTGCGTCTTGCCAATGAGGCGGCGATGGACATTGTCAGAGGCATGCAGGCCTTCGTGGCCCTGGCCAGCGGCGGCAGCTTCGTGGCGGTGGCCGACAAGTTCGACACTTCCTCGGCGGCGGTGTCGCGCCAGATCGCCGCGCTGGAAGCCCACCTCGGCGTGCGCCTGGTCAACCGGACGACGCGCCGCCTGTCGCTGACCGAGGCCGGCACGCAGTTCCTCGAGCGCGCCGAGCAGATCCTCGCCGACCTCGCCGAGGCCGAGGCGGTGGTCGGCCAGCAGGCGTCGAGCCCCACCGGCCTGTTGCGCGTCAGCGCGCCGCTGTCCTTCGGCATCACGGTGCTCAGCGCGTTGCTGCCGGAGTTTCGCCGCCGCTTTCCCGATCTCCGCCTCGACATCGACCTCAGCGACCGCGTCGTCGATCTCGCCCACGACGGCGTCGACGTGGCGATCCGCATCGCCCAGGCGCCCAGCCCCAACCTGATTGCCCGGCGCATCGCGCCGATCGGCATCATCACCTGCGCCTCGCCCGGCTATCTCAAGGCGCGCGGGTACCCCGCCCATCCGAGCGACCTTACCAGCCACGAAACGCTCAGCTATTCCTACCTGTCGGGCGGCGACACCTGGACCTTCCGCAACCAATCCGGCGAATCCGTCGCCGTGCGCGTCCGGCCGCACGTCCACGCCACCAACGGCGACCTGTTGCGCCGCATGGCCATCGAAGATAGCGGCGTCATCGTCCAGCCCGACTTCATCGTCGAAGACGACCTCGCCACCGGCCGCCTCCTCCAGATCCTGCCCGACTGGACCCTCGGCACCTTCAGCCTCTACGCCATCTACCTCAGCCGGAGACAGCTCTCGGCCAAGGTGCGCGTGTTCATCGACTATCTGGTGGAGGCGCTGGGTCGGGATACCCGCTATATATCTGTTTCATCTATATAAAACTGTCATCCCCGCGCGAGAAGGGGACCTCGGGCAGGACGAAGCGCAACGCCGATATAGCGCTCCAGACCCAATAAAAAACATCCCCGGCGACGCGCGGCCACCGGGGATGCTCATATCATTCCAAGCGGCTCAATCAGCTGATCGCTTCCACCGCCGCCTTCTGGATGGCCAGGCCGGCCTCGTACTGCTTCAGCCAGGCGCCGTAGCCCTTCACGTCGGCAGCATCGGGCTTGGCCACGTCCAGCTTGGCGGCCGCGAACACCCGCTCGGCGAGATACCCGCCCAGCCCCACGCCCTTGCCGCTTCTGAGATACTCGGCCAGCACGGCGATGCCCCAGGCGCCGCCCTCGCTGGCCGTGTCGCCCACCGTCACCGGCGCGCCGATGGCCGCCGCCAGCAGGCGCTGCGCCACGCCGGCCGTCTTGAACATGCCGCCATGGGCGAACATCGAGTCGAGCTTGACGCCCTCGCCGTGCAGCACGTTCATGCCGAGGCTGAGCGTGCCGAAGGCGGCGTAGAGCTGGGTGCGCATGAAGTTGGCCAGCGTCAGGCGGCTGCCGGGGGTGCGCACCACCAGCGGCCGGCCCTCGGTGAGGCCGGTGATCGGCTCGCCGGCCAGATAGTTGTAGGCGAGCAACCCGCCGCCATCCGCCTCGCCGTCCAGCGCGGCGGCAAACAGCGCGCCGAACACCGCGTTGGCATCCGACTTGGCGCCGATCGCCTTGGCAAATTCCGTGAACACGCCGGCCCAGGTGCCAAGCTCGCTGGCGCCGTTGTTGCAGTGGACCATGGCGACGAGATCGCCGCCCGGCGTGGTGACGATGTCGAGTTCCTCATGCACGGTGGTCAGCGGCTTTTCCAGCACCACCATGGCGAAGATCGAGGTTCCCGCGCTGATGTTGCCGGTGCGCGGCGCCACGGCGTTGGTCGCCACCATGCCGGTGCCGGCGTC
>JAGSYU010000131.1 GCA_018262575.1 Pseudomonadota bacterium
GCGGTCGGCAACAGCGGCACGACGATCCGCGTGTTCAACCCGTCGAGCAGGTCCGCCTGGACGTCCAGGAGATAACCGCTGCCACCAGGATTGGGGAAGACGTCAAACCGCGCCATCAGAACTGCCTATAGCGGTCGAGCGGCAGGCCGTTCGTTTCGACCCACGCATTGGAACTCAGCAGAGCGTCGGCGTTTTCATGACGCCAGTGTTCGGCCCTGGCTTCGGCAACGGCGCGGCGAAGGCCCGCTTCTGCTGCCTGAGACAGATTCACGCCGAAAGAGCGCGCTTCCCGAAGCAGTTCAGCGTTCAGCGACAGGTTGGTTGGCTTGCGGATGTTCTGTTGGTTCGACATGGTCTGCCTCATGGTCATGCGCATGATAGGTGCGCATGACGGTTGAGGCAAGGTGATGCAAGACGCGAGACACTGATAGCTTCGGCTTCAGATTGCCCGGTGTTTTGCCGTCAGAACCGCTTGAAATGGCGCATACCGCCGGAGGCTATCCCCACCTTTTGCACAGGATGGCCGAAGGTGGTGGGCGCCCTATCTTGAACGCGGTCCGTCCCTGAACGATAGCTTCACTCAATCGAATAAAAAATGCAGGGGGGCGAAACGGAAATGTCTCAAGCTCGTGACGGGTTCACCACCACATTCGGCGCACTGATGGCCACTCTCGGGTCGGCGGTGGGGCTCGGCAACATCTGGAAATTTCCCTCGCTGACCGGCACAAATGGCGGGGCCGGCTTTCTCCTGGTCTATCTCGCCGCCACCATTCTCGTCGGGTTGCCGGTGATGATTTCGGAAATCATGATCGGCCGGACGGCGCGGGCGGATGCCATCACCAGCTTCGACAAGCTCGCGCCGCGGAACCAGTGGTGGTGGAAGGCGATCGGTTGGATGGGGTTCGCCGCCGCGCTCCTCATCATGGCTTTCTATTCCTCGGTGGCTGGATGGGTCTATGCCTACATCTTCAAGTCGCTGACCGGCGAGATCGCCACCACCGACCCGAAGACGGCCGAAGTGGTGTTTACCCAACTCGTTTCCAATCCACTGTCCTCGTTGCTCTGGCAGTGGGTGGTGCTCGCCCTCACAGGGTTCATCATCGCCTTTGGCGTTTCGAAAGGGATCGAGGCGGTGACGCGCCGTCTGATGCCGCTGCTGTTCATCTTGCTGCTGATCCTGTGCGTCCGCAGCCTGACTCTGTCGGGGGCGGGGCAGGGGCTTGCTTTCCTGTTTAGTCCCGACTTTTCCAAGATCACCCCGGCGGTGATGCTGACGGCGCTCGGGCTCGCCTTCTTCAAGCTGTCGCTCGGCATGGGCACCATGCTGACCTACGGCAGCTATTTTCGCGACAATCAGAATATCGCGGCCACCGCGACGCGGGTGATGCTCGCCGACCTCTCGGTGTCGCTGCTCGCGGGCATCGCCATCTTCCCGGCGGTGTTCGCCTTCGGCTTCGAACCGGCCGCCGGCCCGTCGCTGGTGTTCATGACGATTCCGGCCGTGTTCACCTCGATGCCAGGCGGCATCGTCTTCATGACGCTGTTCTTCGTGCTGACGGCGATCGCCAGCGTCGGCGCCATCCTGTCGCTGCTCGAAGTGGTAGTGGCCATCTTGTCAGAGCGCTTCCATCTGCCGCGGAAGGCGGCGGCGATCAGCACCATCGCCATGATCGCCGTGCTCGGCGTTCCCGCGGCGCTGTCGCAGAGCCTGACAGCCGAGTTCAAGATCTTCGGCCTCAACCCCTTCGATCTGTTCGACTTCCTGAGCTCGAACATCCTGCTCCCCGTCGGCGGCATTCTGATCTGCCTGTTCGTCGGCTGGGTCTACGGTCTGGCAGGGCCGGAGAAGCGGCTCGCCGAAACAGGCTCGCTGGCCAATCGCCTGGCGATCCGAAGCGTGTTCTTCCTGGTCCGCTTCGTGGCGCCGGTCGCCATCGCCATCGTTCTGCTGAACGGACTTAAGGTGTTCTGAAATATCTCTCTGGAGAGGCGCCGGAGCAATTTCGGCGCTTCCCCGGCAGATCGCCGTGCCAGATCTTGAATAGCCGAGCCACACCGCTCATGCCCGTTTGCCGCCGGCAGTTTGCGCGAGCCTTGGATGGTCATCGACTCTTCACAAAACTGCGGCCAAACCATCACACATTGGCTCGTAAGACGTTCCTTGAAAAGCCCGTTGGCCAGAACGGAAAAAAGGAGAGTCTTGTGATCCTGCTCAATCGACGCACCGCCCTTGGACTGCTGGGAACCACCGCCGGAGGGTTGATCCTGCCGCGTATTGCGCTGGGCCAGGCCTCCCGCCCGTCGATCACCATCGCCGTCCAGAAGATATCCAACAACAACACGCTCGACCCCTGGTATGAGCAGTCCAACGTCGGCGAGCGCATCTTCTTCCCCAATCTGTGGGAAGGGCTGATCCTGCGCGACTGGATGGGAAATCAGGGCCCACAGCCCGGTCTCGCCACCGAGTGGCACCGCATCGACGACAAGACCGTCGAGCTCAAGCTGCGCCAGGGCGTCAAGTTCCACAACGGTGACGAACTGACCGCCGAGGACGTCGTCTTCTCCTTCTCCAAGGAGCGCCTGTTCGGCAATACCGAGCCGAAGGGCGGTACGACGATCTTCGAGGATCAGCACAAGCCGACCACCGCCAAGGAACTGCCCGCGCTCGTCCCCGGCGTCGCCCGCCGCATCTGGCCGGCTCTGGCCGGCGTCGAGGCCGTCGACAAGTACACGGTGCGCTTCCATAACGCGACGCCGGACGTGACGATGGAAGGTCGCCTGTATTCCCATGGCAGCCAGATCGCCAACCGCCGCGCCTGGGACGAAGCCAAGACCTATGCTGAATGGGCGAGCAAGCCGGTCACCACCGGCCCTTACATGGTCGCCGACTACAAGCCCGACGTGTCGCTGACGCTGGTCGCCTTCGACGACCATTGGGCCGGCCGGCCGCCGCTTGCCCAGATCCGCTTCGTCGAAGTTCCCGAAGTCGCCTCGCGCGTCAATGGTTTGCTGTCGGGCCAGTATGATTTCGCCTGCGACCTGCCGCCCGATCAGATCGACGCCGTTGCCAATACGCCCGGCTTCGAAGTGCAGAATTCCACCATCTGGAACCATCGCATTTCGGTCTTCAACACCCAGAATGCCACGCTGGCCGATCCGCTGGTTCGCCGCGCCATGACGCACGCTGTCGATCGGCAGGCGATCGTCGAGGCGCTGTGGGCTGGAAAGACGGAGGTTCCGCCGGGACTGCAGTTCAAGTCTTACGGCGACATGTTCATCGAGGGATGGGCGGCGCCGGAATATAATCCCGAGCTCGCCCGCGACCTTCTCAAACAGGCCAACTACAAGGGCGATGCCATCCCCTATCGCCTTCTCAACAACTACTACACCAACCAGGTCGCCAACGCGCAGATCCTGGTGGAAATGTGGAAACAGGTCGGTCTGAATATCGAGATCGAGATGAAGGAAAACTGGGCGCAGATCCACGATCCGGCTGGTGTCAAGGGCGTGCGCGACTGGTCGGCCTCCAACACCATCAACGATCCGATCACGCCGATCGTTGTGCAGTTCGGCCCCAATGGTGAAGTCCAGCAGAAGAAGGACTGGTCGAACGCCGAGGTCAACCAGATGGCGGTCATCATGGAGACTTCGACCGATCGCGCCCAGCGCAAGAAGGCCTTTGCCCGCATGCTGGAGATCTGCGAACGCGAAGACCCGGCCTATCAGGTGCTGCACCAGAATGCCGTGTTCACCGGCATGAAGTCGTCGCTGAACTGGAAGGCCGCGCCGGCCTTTGCGATGGACTTCCGCACGGCCAACTGGAAAGCCTGAGCCGTCGTACAGACCCTGTCCCCGGAGGCCGACATGGCGTGCCATCGTCGCCCTCCGGGGATTTTCCAATCTTCCGGCCGCTGTCGACGCGGCGCATTCGCCTGAAGAGGGAAGCTCATGAGCACTCTGGGCCCATCGTTCATCGAACTCAGCAACCTCCGCGTCGGCTTCGACGGCATCGAGGTTCTGCACGACATCACGCTCACCATCGCCAAGGGCGAGGCTGTCGGCTTCGTCGGCGAATCCGGTTGCGGCAAGTCGGTCACCTGGCTGGCGGCGCTCGGTCTGTTGCCGGGCAAGGCGCAGGTCACCGGTTCGGTCCGGCTCGACGGCGAGGAACTGCGAGGCGCCTCCCATCGTCTGCTGGAGCGGGTGCGGGGCGGCCGTATCGCCATCATCTTCCAGGATCCGTCGAGCTCGCTCAATCCGGTGTTGCGCGTCGGCCGGCAGATCACCGAAGCGGTAAGGCTGCACCGTAGCCTTACCGTGCATGACGCCAAGGCTGAGGCGGTCCGCCTGATGGACATGGTCGGCATCCCCGACGCCCGCCGACGCTTCGACCTTTATCCGCACGAGTTTTCCGGCGGTCAATGCCAGCGACTGATGATCGCCATGGCGCTGGCTGGCCAGCCGGACTATCTGATCGCCGACGAGCCGACCACGGCACTCGACGCCACCATCCAGGCCCAGATCCTTGACCTGCTCAACGAGCTCAGGGCCGAGACCGGCATGGCGACGATCTTCATCAGTCATGATCTTGGCGCCGTCGCCCAGGTCTGCGACCGGGTCTGCGTCATGTACGCTGGCCGGATCGTCGAGGAGGGACGGACGGCGGATCTGTTCGACCACCCGCGCCACCCCTATACGCGCGGTCTGTTCGATGCCATTCCGCGCCTCAATGCGCCGCGTCGGCGCCTGCTGCCCATTCCCGGCATGGTCCCGTCGGCCAAGGACATGCCGTCCGGCTGCGCCTTCTCGCCGCGTTGTCCGAACGCCGTTGCCGCCTGCCTTGAGGCCCCCCCGCAGCTTGGTGGCCTGACGGCCGGCCGCCGGCTCGCCTGCTATCAGCCGATGCCGTCCTTATCCGGTCTCGGCCTGACGGAGACGGCAAAGCTGCCGCGCTACGCCACACCATGACTGTTCTGCTTGAAGCGCGTGACCTTGCCCGCGTCTACCAGATCCTGCGGGGTCTTTTCGTTGAGCCAACGATGCTACGGGCGGTCGATGGCGTATCGCTGACCGTCGAGGCCGGCGAGACGCTGGGCATTGTCGGCGAATCCGGCTGCGGCAAGTCGACGCTTGGCCGCATGCTGCTCGGCATCGATCCGGCCGACGAAGGGGCGGTCCGTTTCGACGGCGACGCCATGCCCGGGCTCGGCTCAAAGGACTGGCGGCAGTCTCGCCGGAAGATGCAACTCGTCTACCAGGATCCGCTGGCGGCGCTCGACCGTCGCCTGCCCATTGCCGAACAGATCGGCGAGCCGCTCGACATTCACGGCCTTGCCGACGGTGCCGATCGTGCCGCCCGTATCTGGTCGTTGATGGATGCGGTCGGCCTCGACGCCGAGCAGGCCGACCGATACCCACACCAACTGTCCGGTGGCCAGCGCCAGCGCGTGGTGATCGCCCGTGCCTTGGCCTCCGAACCCAAGTTGATCGTCTGCGACGAGCCGGTGTCGGCGCTCGACGTGTCGATCCAGGCGCAGGTGGTCAACCTGTTGCGCGATCTGCAGCAGGACACCGGCATCGCCATGGTGTTCATCAGCCACGACCTCAAGGTGGTGCGCAACATCGCCGACCGCGTCGCCGTGATGTATCTCGGGCGCATCGTCGAAGAGGCGTCCTCCGACGACGTCTTCAGGGACCCGCGCCACCCCTACACGCAGGCGCTGGTGTCATCGGTGCCCGAGCCCGGCAAGCCGCTGGCCCATCGGACCATCCTGCAGGGGGAGCCGCCCAATCCGGGCAATCGTCCGTCGGGTTGTGCCTTTCACCCACGCTGCCCTCTGGTGCGTGAGATTTGCAGAACGACCGCGCCGTCGCTCACGTCGATCGCCCACGGTCGGCAGGTGGCCTGCCACGTGGCAGGGGCTTGCCTGCACGCGGCCTGACACCCTCCGGCAAGGAATTTGAGATGGTCCGCTTTATGCTCGGGCGCCTGCTGAGAGCGTTCATTACCATCATCGCGGTGGTCACCTTCGCCTTCGTCGTGCTGCGCATGTCGGGCGATCCGTCACAGGTGATGCTCGGTCCCGATGCGCCGCAGGATGCGGTCGATGCCTTTCGTCACAGGTGGGGGCTCGATCAGCCGCTGTGGGTGCAGTATTTCGCCTATGTCAGGTCGATCCTGACGGGGGACTTCGGCGTCTCGATGCGCGACCACGCCTCGGCGTTGGGCCTGGTTCTGCAGCGTGTGCCGGCGACATTGCAACTGACGCTGCCGGCCATGGCGCTGAAGCTGTTCCTCGGCATTCCGGCCGGCGTCTATGCGGCGCTCAACCGCGACAGCACGACGGATCGCGCCGTCATTTTGCTCTCGGTTCTCGGCTTCACCATCCCGTCCTTCGTCATGGGGCTTTTACTGGTGCTGATCTTTTCGGTCATGCTCGGTGTACTGCCCTCGGGGGGGCAGGATACCTGGGTTCACGGCATCCTGCCGACGCTGACGCTGGCCATTGGAGGCATCGGCATTCTGGCGCGCTTCTCGCGCTCGGCGATGATCGAAGTTCTGACCCAGCATTACGTCCGGACGGCGTCCGCCAAGGGCATGAGCTGGCGCAATGTTGTCTGGCGGCATGCCCTGCCCAACGCGGCGCTGCCGATCGTCACGCTGGTCGGCTTCATGGTGGGGTCGCTGATCGCCGGAGCCGTGGTGGTGGAGTCGATCTTTTCCTGGCCCGGCATCGGTCGTCTTCTCATCGTTTCCGTTTCCAACCGCGACCTTGCCGTCGTCCAGTGCATCCTGCTGGTGATTGCCGCGACCATGGTGGTGTCCAATCTCCTGGTCGACCTTGCCTACGGCTGGCTCGATCCGCGCCTCGCCGCGCGCCGGCATTGAGGAAAAGCCATGTCGATCAGCCACACACTCGCCAGCCCTGCCACGGACGCCAAGTCCGTGCGTCGAAGCCGGTCCAGACTGCCGATGTCCGTCGGCCTCGGCATAGCCTGGCTCGGTGCCATGGTGCTGGTCGCCGCCTTCGCCGACCAGATTCGACCGTTCGACATCACGACGATGGATCTCGCTCATCGTCTGGCGCCACCGGGCGGCCTCAAACACTTGCTCGGCACCGACGAACTTGGGCGCGACGTGCTGACCCGGCTCATCCAGTCGATCCGGGTGTCCCTGGTGATCGCCTTCGGCGCCACGCTGCTGTCGGCGACCTTCGGTACGCTGCTGGGCTTTGCGGCGGCGCAGTTCCGCGGCGTCGTCGAGCATTTGATCCTGGTGTTGGCCGACTTCCAGGCGGCACTGCCGTTTCTGATCATGTCGCTCGCCGTGCTCGCCTTCTTTGGCTCCTCGATGCTGCTGCTGGTCTGCCTGATGGGGTTCTACGGCTGGGAGCGCTATGCCCGCATCGCCCGCGGATTGGCCATCTCGGCCGGAACGCAGGGTTACGCGGCGGCGGTGGTTCAGCTTGGCGCCACCCCAGGCCGTGTCTACCTCCGCCACATCCTGCCCAACGTCGCCTCGACGCTGATCGTGTCGATGACGCTGACCTTTCCGGAAATCATCCTGATGGAAAGCGGTCTGTCCTTTCTCGGCCTCGGGGTGCAGCCGCCGGAGACCAGCCTCGGCAACATGGTCGGTTTCGGGCGCGAATATCTGACGCGGGCGCCGTGGATCATGCTGGCACCGGCCGTCGTCATCATGCTGACCACGCTGTCGATTTCGCTGGTCGGCGACTGGCTGCGCGACAAGCTCGATCCGACCATCCGTTGACGCCCACCGGGCCGGCCCCGTCTTTCTCTTGCCTTCAGGAAACATCCCCATGACCAAGATCATCGGCCATCGCGGCGCCCGCAATCTCTGGCCGGAAAACTCGCTCGGCGGCTTTCGCAAGGCGCTGGACCTCGGCGTCGACGCCATCGAGTTCGACGTGCACCTGACCGAAGCCGGTGACCTCGTGGTGATCCATGACGCCACGCTCGATCGCACGACGGAGGCGAGCGGGCCGGTTCGGCTGCTGACGCGCCAGAGTCGGCTGGACGCATTCCTCCACGGCTGCGGCGAAGCCGTGCCGACACTCGACGAGGTCTTGGCCGTCCTCGCCCCGGCCGGAATTGATCTGCACGTGGAGATCAAGGCCGACGAAGCCGGCCGACCCTATCCCGGTCTGGCCGCTCATGTTGCCGAGGCGCTGAAGCGCCATGGCGTGATCAGCCGCAGCCACCTCACATCGTTTGATACCGGCGTGTTGGAAACCTGTCGGGCACTGGCGCCGACAGTGCCCAGGCTCGTGTCGGTCAATGCCGACTGGGCGGAGCGCCAGGGCGGTCTCGCCGCCTTCCTCGCCGCCGTCGGGGATCTGGTCGACATCGTAGCCATCGAGCAGACGCTGATGGCCTCGGAGTGGGACATGATCCGCGTCACCTGGCCGCTTGAGCGCCTGTGCGTGTGGACCGTCAACGATGCCGCGCGGATCGCCGATTGGCTCGGTCGCGGCGTCGGCCATCTCACCTCCGACAGTCCAGATGTCGCGCTCGAACAGCGTGCTGCGCTTTCCCTTTGATTTTTCCGCCATTCTGGAGACCCGTCATGTCCAACCTCATTGCTACCGGTTTCAACGCCGGTTCCGCCGATGGCGAACTTGCCGACCTTGAAGCCGATCTCGTCCGCCTTGAAGCGATGGGCGTCGAGGCTGTCGAACTGGGGCTGACCAGTATCGATCTGATCACCGGCGGCAGGATCGTGACGGAGCGTCTCGACCGCCTTGCCGCGCTGACGGGGCGGTTTGCCTTCCGCTACACCGTGCATGGCCTTGTCTCGTCAAACTTCATGGACCCGGAGACGCTGCCTTACCAACTGGCGGCCGCCAAGGCGCTGGTCGAGGTCTGCGACCGCATCGGCGCACGCGTCCTGGTCCAGCATGGGGGAGCCCTGCGAGCCGACCAGATCGCCGAGCGTGCAGATGCCGACCAACGCGAACGCGACGCCCTGGCCGATCTGGCAAACTTTGCCCGGCGTCACGGCGTGCGGATCGCACTGGAGAACATCTTCACCACGGAGCCAGGCCAATATCGGCAGACACCGGCTGAAGTGGCCGAAACCGTGCGGGCGGTGGACAATCCCAACCTGGTGGCGCTGATCGACTTCAGCCACGCCTATATCGAATCCACCTTCCGCGGCCTCGATTTCTTCGAACAGGTCCGGGCGATGGCGCCGATCGCCGGGCACCTGCACGTCCACGATTCCTTCGGCCGGCCGATTGGCCGCTATCAGCCGTATCATCTGCAGGAGGCGACGGCTCTGGGGCTTGGCGACCTGCATATGCCACTCGGTTGGGGGGATATCGACTGGGACGGCCTGTTCACCCAGCTGGAGTTCCTGCCGGGAACGGTGCTGATGATGGAGGTTGGTTCGCGGTATCGCTCGGAGCAGCCGGCCAGCCTTGCCCGTGCCCGCGAGCTGATGCGCCTCAATGCAGAGCGGCATGCCAAGGCGCGGGCGGTCGCTGGCTGACCGGCCAAGCCTGAACGGACGCTGCGGTGTGCGGGCGCGCGACGGACATCCGGTGCCCATTGAATAAGCTTGTCGACCCGCTTGCTCGGGAGTAGGAGCACACCGCCACCGTTGAGGCGCCTTCGGTTGGGGGGACGGGCGTCATGGACGCGCACACCGTCACCTGCAGGAAGCGAAATCGTGCATACAAACAAGCTGGTTGTCGTCGGCGTTGGACACGTCGGCTCCTACGTTCTTGCCGACGCGATGAAGACGGGGCTGTTCGCAAAAATCGGCGTTATCGATCTTCTGAAGAACGTTGCCTTCGGGGAAGCACTCGACCAGGCGCAGGCAACCGCGCTGACCTACATGAACAACGTCGACGTCACCGATGGTGGATACGAGCAGTGCGCCGACGCCGACGTGATCATCGTTGCGGCCGGCTCCAGCGTCACGCCCGACCCCAACAACCCGAAGGCCGAGCCGGATCGCGCTCTGCTGACCAAGGCCAACTGCCGCGTCATCCGTGACGTCATGGCGGGCATCGCCCGCCACACCAGAGACGCCATCGTCATCCTGATCACCAATCCGCTGGATACGATGGT
>JAGSYU010000028.1 GCA_018262575.1 Pseudomonadota bacterium
TGGGCGCTGCTCGCCTGTCTCGGTGCAGCCTTGTCCTACGGCTTCGCCGGCACCTTCGGTCGCCGGTTTCGCCGCATGGGCATCGCACCGGCCGTCGGCGCCTTCGGCCAGACGGCGGCCAGCACCGTGATGATGTTGCCGCTCGTCATCCTCGTCGACGCGCCCTGGCAACTCGCCATACCCCACGCAGTCACCATCGGCGCTCTGCTCGCACTGGCGCTGATCTCAACGGCGCTCGCCTACATCATTTTCTTCCACATCCTCTCGGTCGGCGGCGCCACCAACTCGTCACTGGTGACGCTGTTGATCCCCGTTTCGGCCATCCTGCTCGGCAGCCTCGTCCTCGGCGAACGGCTCTCAGCCAGCCACCTGCTGGGGATGGTGCTGATCGCCCTCGGTCTCCTATCGATCGATGGCCGAATCTTCGCCATGCTCAGGCGATCCCCTGCCACGTGAGGCGCACATGGTCGACGTCGTCTATACCTATCTTCAAAGCCCCATCGGTCCGCTGCTTCTGGCCGGTGACGGCACGCGGCTATCGAAAGTCGGGTTTCCCGCCGGCAAGGGCCGGGTCGCCCCGCACGACGGTTGGCGGCACGACGATGAGCAGTTTGCCGAGGCGCGCGCCCAGCTCTCGGCCTATTTCGTCGGCGAGTTGCGCGACTTCGACCTCGAGCTGATGCCGGCCGGTTCGCCGTTCCAGCTCGCGGTCTGGCAGGCACTGACCGCCATTCCCTATGGCGCCACCATGTCCTACGGCGAACTCGCCGGCCGCATCGGCCGCCCCTCGGCGAGCCGCGCCGTCGGTGCCGCCAACGGCGCCAATCCCATCCCGATCATCGTGCCCTGCCATCGGGTGATCGGATCGTCCGGCGCGCTCACCGGCTTTGGTGGTGGCATCGACACCAAGCGGTGGCTGCTGGCGCACGAAGCGGGCGGCAGGCCAGACGACCTTCAGGGCAGCCTGTTCTAGACGCCCTGGCCCGCTCCTTGCTTTTCCTGTCCTGGACGGGCAAGTTTGGCGCTCGTAGCGTTCACGAGATCGCCACGAAGTTCCTCGACGATCGATATCCGGCCGGTTCGTCGTGGCCTTGGAGTTTACATGACGGCTTTTGAGTTCAGCGCGGCGGCCTCCGGACGCATATTCTCCGGCACCGCCACACTCGTCATGATCGTGGCGATCGCGGCGGCAACACTGGCCCGGCTCAATGCCGATACCCTCTACTACGGCGATCTCATCACCTTTTTTCTGCCCGTGCTGTTCGGCCTTTCCATTGCCATGGTGCTCGTGGCATTCGTCGGCAAACACCACCTTCTCGCGGTGATCGCCATCGCCCTTGCCGTGCTCAACGGCCTGCCGCTGTTCCTGCCACCCGAGCGCGCCGCCGCCTCGGCCACCGGCCATGACTTGCGCGTCGCCACCAGTAACGTGCTGGGCGGGCGCGGCGACTATAGCGACCTCATCGCCTGGAGCACGACGTCGGATATCGACGTGCTCGGCCAACAGGAAGTCAGTGGCTACGTGTTGCGGCATTTCGGCGCGTTGCGCGCCCATTTTCCATCGACGCCGCCGGCCGACTTGCTCGGCCGCCACCCGGAGGTGATGGCCTGGTCCACCTGGCGGATCATCAAGGCCGAGCACGTCGAGAATGTTCCTGTCGTGCCGGGTGAAGGATGGGGTGGCAGCCCTCTCAGGCTGGAACTCGCCCTACCGGGTGCGCCAGATTCCGCGTCCGATCCCACGTCGCGGCCGGCCGTCATCGTCTACGTCCTCCATCCAACGACGCCGCGCACTCTCGACCAATGGGAAGGCCGCAACGCCTATCTCGACGCGGTGGCGAGGGCGATTGCTGCCGAGCCGCCGGGAACGCCGATCGTCACCATAGGCGATTTCAACACGCCGACCTGGTCGCCGTTCTTTCAGTCGTTCCTGAAGAAATCCGGGCTGGTCGATGCCGCCGGCACCAGTTGGCCGACCGCCACCCGCTTTTCGATACGGTGGTTCGCCAGGCCCTTCTACTTCGGCTCGCCGATCGATCACATCCTGGTCTCGCCGAACATCGAAGTGAAGCGCTTTGAGGTCGGCCCTGACATCGGCTCCGACCATTTGCCACTCATCGCCGATCTTCGCCTGCCCTGAGCCTTGCTGGTCACCACCAGACGATCGGCAAGCCGGCGCCTCGCAGCACCGCCTCGACGTCTGGACGAAAGCCACCGTCGTCGGCATGCAGCACGAGACCGGGCAGAATGCGGAACGGCGCCCGCCCCTGCGGCCGACCGCGCAGGATCAGCCGGTGCGCCGGCTCGTCGGTATGCGCATGGATCGGCAGCAGGGCGAGCGAGCCGAAGCGACTGCCGATGGCCGACAGCAGACGCGGCAACTCGTCGGCGCGAAAGATCACCGTCAGCGTACCGGCCGGCTTCAACACGGCGGCGGCAGCGCGAACCCAGCCATCGATGGCGTCCGTCGACAGCGCATGCGCCAGCGCCCGCCCAGGCGCTGGCGACGACCGGCCGCGATCGGCGAGGTGGTAGGGCGGATTCATGATGACGTGATCGGCCAAGTCATCAACGAGCCCAGCCGCCCGGCGCGCAGCGGCCGGTGCCAGCACGTCGGCGACGACGACGCGGACGCGCCCCGCCGTGGCGTCATTCAGCGCCGCGTTGCCCTCGGCGAGCCGAGCCAGATCCGGATCGATCTCTACCAGCGTGACGTTCGCCTCCGGCAGCCGCTGCGCCGCCGCGAGGCCGGCAACGCCGACACCGGCGCCGAGATCGACCACCTGACCCGTCGTTCCATCCGGCAGGGCGGCGGCAAGCAGCACGGCGTCAAGACCAGCACGATGCGAACCCGATCGCGGCTGGTCGATCATCAACTGGTTGCCGAGAAAGCCATCCCGGCTCACGCCGTCCGAAAGGCTCACGCCTCCCGCCCCGTTTTCGCTTCCGGCCTGAGCTCATGGCCGAGGCCGGCGTCGATGACGAGGCGCCGGGCGCGGTCCGTCTCGTCGGCGTCGACCAGGATACGGCGGGGAAAGGCGCCGACCATGCCTTCGAGGGCGCTCATCGCCTCGTCGGCGACGAAATAGCCGATATCGGCATCCTTCAGCAGCGCCTCAACAAAGGAGATCAGCACCAGATCATTGGTTCGGATCAATTCTTCCATAAAACCTCCGGAATTGCCGATGGTCATCGCCGACGAGATTCGACATTATCCGCTTGGCGGCCTAATGGTCACCCAATTAATCTTTCCCAGCGTGCGAGCGCCGACTCGTGTCGGGAAGCGGTATGGACACAACCGGTGACAAGCCGGGCAGATGGTTTCGGGAGTGAAAGGTTTGAGCTCGGTCGCACCTCAGCACAGCAACGCTCCGGCGGCACCGCGCGAGACATCGATCGCGCCCCTGATGCAGCTCGTCGATGCCGACATGCAGCGCGTCAACCAGATGATCCTCGACATGGCCGCCGCCAATGCCGAGATGATCCCCGAAATTGCCCGCCATCTGATCGATTCCGGCGGCAAGCGCCTGCGGCCGATGCTGACGCTGGCCGCCGCGCTCGCCTGCGGCTATCAGGGCGACGGCCACGTCAAGCTGGCCGCCACCGTCGAATTCATGCACACGGCGACGCTTCTGCACGACGATGTGGTCGACGAAAGCGAACTCCGGCGCGGCAAGCCGTCGGCGCGCATGCTGTGGGGCAACCAGGCAAGCGTACTGGTCGGCGACTATCTGCTCGGCCAGGCCTTCCGCACCATGGTTGAGGTCGGCTCGCTCGACGCTCTCGCCGTGCTGTCGCGCGCCGCCTCGGTGATCGCCGAGGGCGAAGTGCTGCAGCTTGTTGCCGCCAAGCACCTCACAACCAGCGAAGAGCAGTATCTGCAGGTGATCAACGCCAAAACGGCGGCGCTGTTCTCGGCGGCCACCGAAGTCGGCCCGATCATCGCCGGCAGCTCTGCCAAGGTACGAACCGGGCTGGCCGACTATGGCACCCAGCTTGGCCTCGCCTTCCAACTCGTCGACGACGCGCTCGACTACGGCGGCTCGTCGATGACGCTCGGCAAGAAGGTGGGCGACGACTTCCGTGAGGGCAAGGTGACGCTGCCGATCCTGATCGCCGCCGCTCGCGGTGGCGACGCCGACCGGGACTTCTGGCAGCGCACCATCGAGCGCGGCGAGATCGAGGATGCCGACCTCGACCGTGCCATCGAGCTGCTCGGAAAACACCAGGCTATCGCCGCCACCGTCGAACGCGCCCGCGCCTACGGCGACCGGGCGATCGCCGCGCTTGGCGTGCTCGACGAAGGCCCATATCGGGCGGCGCTCGAGGATGTGGTGCACTTCTGCGTCAGTCGCGTCAGCTAGATTTTCTCAGATAGAAGATGAGGAAGTCCGGGCAAGAAATTGACCGGACTTCTTTTTATGGCTTAGCCCTTGTTGGCCACGCCGGCCTCGGCGAAGGTCGCCATGCCCGTGTGAACGTCGGCCGCCGCGCGGATGATCGAGCCGGCGATGGCGGCGCCGGTGCCCTCGCCGAGACGGAAGCGCAGGTCGACGATCGGTTCCTTGCCCAGCCGGGCAATGACGTCGCGATGGGCGCCCTCCACCGAGGCATGGGCGATCTGGACATGATCGATCGAATGCGGATCGACGGCATGCAGCACCGCGGCGGCGGCGGTAACGACATAACCGTCAACGACCACCGGGATGCTCTGATGACGAGCGGCGATGATGGCGCCGGCCATGGCGGCGATCTCGCGGCCGCCGACCCGACGCAGAACCTCAAGGCCATCGCGTTCGCCTGCGCCGAGACGAGCCACGGCGGCAGCCACGGCGTCGCGCTTGCGCGTCAGGCCGGCATCATCGACGCCAGTGCCACGGCCGATCCAGTCGGCCGCCGTGCCGCCATAGAGCGCATGATAGATGGCCGCGGCCACCGTGGTGTTGCCGATGCCCATCTCGCCAAGCATCAACAGATCGGTGCCGCCAGCCACCGATTCCATGCCGAAGGCCATGGTGGCGGCGCAGCCGGCCTCGTCGAAGGCGTCGTCTTCGGTGATGTCGGGTGTCGGCAACTCGAGCGCCAGCTCGAACACCTTGAGCCCGTAGTTGTAGCTCTTGCACAACTGGTTGATGGCGGCGCCGCCGGCCGAGAAGTTGGCCACCATCTGGAAATTCACCTCGGCGGGGAAGGCCGATACGCCCTTTGCCGTCACGCCGTGGCTGGCCGCGAAAATCGACACCATCGGATGGCGCACCGCCGGCCGCTCCACCCGCTGCCAGGCCGCCAGCCATTCGGCGAGATCCTCGAGCCGGCCGAGCGAACCGAGCGGCTTTGTCAGTTCGGCGTTGCGGGCGCGGACGGCGGCAACCGAACTCTCGTCCGGCCCCGGCATCGAACGGATCAGCTCGCGGAAATCGTCGAACGGCAGGCCGGACATCGAGGGAATCATATCGTCGTCTTTCTGATTGAACTGGAAACGGCAAGTCTGGATTTAGTGTTAAGAGCGCGGAAATGCTGCAAAATGGCACAACATTTAGCGGCTTCACGCTATACATGACTCGCGCTGCGGCCTACAAATGAAGAATGCTCCGCGACGAACTCCTCTACCGTCTCGCCGATCTCGGCGCCTCGCTCCGCTTCTTCTCGCGCCTCGCCGTGCCGCAGCTCGGCCGGCTTGACGATACCGGCGCCCTGCCCGAGCTGCCGCGAGCGGCGGCGATGATCCCGCTCGCCGGCTTCCTGATCGCCCTGCCGGCCGCGCTCGTCGGTCTGGCGTCCAGCGCGGCGGGCCTGCCCGATCTCCTTGTTGGCCTGCTCGTCGTCGCGGTGCTGGTGGCGCCGACCGGCGCGCTGCATGAGGACGGCCTCGCCGACAGCGCCGATGGCCTCGTCGGCGGTGCCACGGTCGACAAGCGCCTGTTGATCATGAAGGACAGCCGCATCGGCACCTTCGGCGGCCTGGCGCTGATTCTGGCAACGCTGATCCGGGCCAGCGCCTACGGCGCGCTGTTCGCGCACCCGGCGGCGGGCGTCTTCGCCGTGCTGGGCGGCGGCGCCCTCAGCCGCCTGGCGATGACTGCGCTATGGGCCGCGCTGCCCAATGCCCGACCGGACGGCCTCGCGGCGCGGCTCGGCCAACCTGATGCCCGCACCGTGGCAATCGGCGCCGGACTGACGCTGCTGCTCCTGTCGCCGCTGGCGGTGCTCACCGGCGCGCCGACCCTGCTTGGCATCGCCTTTGCCGGGCTCGCCGCCCTCGCCTTTGGCGCCTTCGCCCGCGAGAAGATTGGCGGACAGACCGGCGACATCCTCGGCGCGACGCAGGTGCTGAGCGAAGCGGCCTTCCTCGTCGGCCTTCTGATCGGTGGGTGACGGCCATGGTGGATACCCCATGCGTCAAGATCTGCAGAATGCTCGAGGGTGGTGACCTCTGCCGCGGCTGTGGCCGCACGCTCGACGAAATCGCTCGCTGGACGTCGATGAGTCCCGATGAGCGACGGGGGATCATGGCCGGCCTTGCGGAGCGGCTCCGGCGAGCCGACATTCGGGATACCCCATCCCAATCGGAGGCCTGAACCGATGCGGCAACCCGTGCTCTACATCGCCGTGGCTATCCTCGTCATTGCCACCGGCATCTT
The DNA here is from genome assembly GCA_018262575.1 of Pseudomonadota bacterium. GTDB lineage: Bacteria > Pseudomonadota > Alphaproteobacteria > Rhizobiales > Pleomorphomonadaceae > Pleomorphomonas. Next base: position 6,642 of record JAGSYU010000028.1, read on the forward strand.
GCTGATATTTGGCGGTTCAGGCGACATCGCCGGCCTCGCCCCGGCCCAGTTCGCTGACGCCGCCTATCTGTCGATCTTCGCGCTGCTCATCGGCGCCTCGCTCGCCTACAGCCGCCACCGCATCAACGCGCGGCTATGGCATATCGCCGTCTGGCTGGCCATCTTCCTGGCGCTCGCCGCTGGCTACCGCTGGTTCCATCAGCCACCGACGGTGGTGGTGCCGAACGAAAACGCCCGTTCCACGGCGGTCTGATCAATCCGTCGCCCGGCGGGCAAAGCGCGCCGCCAGCACGCTGACAATGACCAGTTGCAGGAAATGGAACACCATGATCGGCGCGACGATCAGGCCGATGGCGGCACTCTGCCCGAACATCACCGGTGCCAGCGGCACGCCGGTCGCCAACGACTTCTTCGAGCCGCAGAACTGACAGGCGATGCGGTCGCGGATGTTGAAGCCCATGATGGCGCAGACGCCGTTCATGGCAAGGTAGACCACGACGAACAGCACCACCGATGCGACGGCGATCTCCAGCACCACTGAGAGATCGTTGGCGCTCCAGACGCCCGCCGCCACGGAATCGCAGAAGGAATTGTAGACGATGGCCAGGATGGTGGAGCGGTCGGCGAGCTTCACCCTGAAGGCGTTGCGATGCGCCCAGCCGCCGAGCCAGCGACGGGCGACCTGGCCAACGATGATCGGCACCAGCACCAGCATCACCACCTTGAGGATCACGGGCAGCAGCGGCATGTCGATGCCGTTGCGCTTCATGTACCAGCTCATCAGAAGCGGCGTGATGAACACGCCGAGCAGGCTCGACAGCGAGGCGTTGAACACGGCGGCCGGCACGTTGCCGCGGGCGATATTGGTCATCGCCACCGACGAGGACACGGTGGATGGCAGCGCCGCCACGTAGAAGAAGCCGAGCCAGAGATCGTCGGAGAACAGGCCCGGCATCAGCGCCCGGGCGGCCAGCAGCAGCGCCGGGAACAGCACGAAGGTGGCGAACTGCACACAGATGTGCAGGCGCCAGTGCAGCACGCCCGCCTTCATCCGCTCCGGCGACAGCGTCAGCCCGTAAAGGAAGAACACCACGGAGACGCCGTAGGTGGTGACATACTCGAAATGCAGCGGCCCGCCGCTCATGCCGGGCGTCGGCCAGACAAGCGCCAGCGCCACCATCAGGATGAGACCGACCAGGAAATAATCGAGCTTGGGCAGGCGGAGGGACACGGGCAGGAGACTTTCGGGTATCAGGCGGCCTTGCGGCGCATGAGCGCCTCGAGCGCCGCGTCGATGACCTCGAGGCCAGCGCCTTCCCTGACGCCCCCCTCGGTCAGGATGCGCCGCCAGGCGCGGGCGCCGGGCACCTTGTGGTAGAGGCCGAGCATATGGCGGGTGAAGGCGGACAGCTTGCCGCCAGTGGCGAGATGGGCGGCGATGTGCGGCCGCATCCGCTCCACCACGGCGTACGGGTCGGCGTCCTCGGTAGCGGCGCCATAGACCAGCCTGTCAACCGAGCCGAGCAGCGCCGGCTCCTGATAGGCGGCGCGCCCCAGCATGACGCCATCGAGCGTCCTCAGCAGATCGACGGCGGTGTCGAGGTCGGCAATGCCGCCGTTGATGCCGATGAACACGTCCGGATAGCGCAGCTTGAGGCGGCGGACGCGGTCATAATCAAGCGGCGGAATGTCGCGGTTTTCCTTGGGGCTGAGGCCCTTCAGCCACGCCTTGCGGGCGTGCACCCAGAGGGCGGAGACGCCAGTGGCGATCACCGCGTCGGCGAGCCGGTCGAGCGCTTCCTCCGGGTCCTGCTCATCGACGCCGATGCGGCATTTGACGGTGACCGGCACGCTGACCGCTGCCCGCATCGCCGCGACGCAGTCGGCGACCAGTGCCGGCTCCAGCATCAGGCAGGCGCCGAACCGGCCCAACTGCACACGGTCGGACGGGCAGCCGACGTTGAGGTTGATCTCGTCATAGCCCCGATCCTCGCCCACCTTGGCGGCGAAGGCCAGCTCGGCCGGATCGGAGCCGCCAAGCTGCAAGGCGACGGGATGCTCGTCAGAAGAAAAGCCCAGCAGCTTGTCGCGATCGCCAAAGCGGATCGCCGCCGTCGTCACCATCTCCGTATAGAGCAGCGCACGCGCACTCAGCTGCCGATGGAACAGCCGGCAATTGCGATCCGTCCAATCGAGCATCGGTGCAACAGCAAAAACGGGGGCGGTGTAGTGGCTCATGGGGGCCTTGTCGCGTGGGTTTCCGCTCCCCATAAGCCAAAAGTCTCAAAAAGACGAGGGAGAGCCGACTTCAAAAGGGCGAGAGCGGTGGCAAATCGTTTCGGCCGGCGCCGGCACCGGCTATAACGAAGCAAAACCAGAGGAGGCCCGACATGCCCGTCACCGACGTCGTCATCTTTCACAATCCCGACTGCGGCACGTCGCGCAATGTCGTCCGCATTGTCGAGGCGGCCGGCTATACGCCTGTCATCGTCGAATATCTCAAGACCGGCTGGACCAAGCCGCAGCTTCGCGCCCTGTTCGCCGCCGCCGGCATCGGCCCGCGCGACGCGTTGCGCGTCAAGAAGTCGCCGGCCGCCGAGCTCGGGCTCACCGATCCCTCGGTCGCCGACGAAGACATCATCGAGGCGATGCTCGCCCACCCTATCCTCGTCGATCGACCGATCGTCGTGACGGCCAAGGGCACTGCCCTCTGCCGGCCGAGTGAGAAAGTGCTCGACCTTCTCGACCGCTGGCCGTCCGGCCCGTTCGCCAAGGAGGACGGCGAACTGGTGATCGACGTCGAGGGGAAACGGGTCGGCTAGACTTTACCCCTCGAAAGACGCCCTGCCCCCATGGGCCGCCGACCATTCGGCCGGGGCATGCAGGAACTGTTCGACCTCTGACAGCATCGCCGCCGGAAAGCGGTTCGAGGCCTTGGCTTCGGCCAGCACGTCCCACCAGGTGGCGAGGGCGTGCAGCGTGATGCCGTCGGCGGCCAGCACCTCGGTCGACGACGGGAAGATGCCATAGTGGAAGACGACGAAGGCGTGGCTGACCTTGAGGCCGGCGTCGCGCATCGCCTTGGTGAAGATCAGCTTGGAACGGCCGTCGGAGGCAAGGTCCTCGACCAGGATGGCGCGGGCGCCCTCTTTGACGTCGCCTTCGATCTGGGCGTTGCGGCCGAAGCCCTTCGGCTTCTTGCGCACGTAGAGCATCGGCAGCTCCAGCCGGTCCGACAGCCACGCGGCAAAGGGGATGCCGGCCGTCTCACCGCCAGCCACCGCGTCGAGCGACTCGGCGCCAATCTCGGACAGGATGATTTCCTCGGCGAAGGCCATCAGCCGCTTGCGCAGGCGCGGAAATGAGATGAGCTTGCGACAGTCGGTATAAACAGGGCTCGCCCAGCCGGACGTGAAGATATACGGCTTTTCCGGATTGAACTGGATGGCCTCGACCTCCAGCAGAAGGCGGGCGGTCTCGCGGGCGATGAACGACTTGTCCATGGGCGGTCCTCTGGCTGATTTGCCCGGCCATAGCACAGCTTGCCGGCCCTGTCCCGCCTTTCGCCGCTCTCAAAAGACGAAACGGCGGCCCTTCCTCTCGGGAAGAACCGCCGTCAGTCGCCCGATGTCCCGGGCATGTGTTTTTTGTTCGGTGCCGCAGGGCCCGTTCCGGGGCCGGTCGCGTCGATCAATGCAGCGAAATCCACTCGCGCGCTTCGCGCTGGGCCGCGGCAATCTCGGTCGTGGACATCTCGTCGGCGAGTTCTCGGCGATAGCGGGCGGCATTATCCGAGCCACGGAAGGCAGCGATGTTCAGCCACTTGTGAGCTTCGATGAGGTTCTGCTCCACGTCACGACCGACCGCGTACATGACGCCCAGCTCATAGAGGATATCGCTGGTAGCAGAGCCGCCGCTGGTCATTTGATCGATGGAGTTCATTTCAAGACGAGCCATGATGACATTCCCTGTTTTCGTATTTTCCGAGGTCTTATGCCTCGTCACTTCGTCTTCCGAAGATGAGATCATGCTGCGCCAATTGATTAAAAAGCAGATTAAATTGTAGACTTAACGATCGCCGAACAAGATCTGAACGGAGCGTTATCTTCAGGAGCCGTCAACCATCGAATCCGCCGTTTTCAGGGAAAACGACTTTGCCGGCCACGACATGCCGATACCGGTGCGAAACCAAGTGGAAACCACGCTGGAAGATCAGGACAGATTGAAACAGAGTCCGGCCATCTTGCCGCGTGCCCACATCACCATGCCGTTCAGCGCCATCTTCTGCTCGGGGATGTTGATGATCACCGTCTCGCCAACCGTGAACAGGCCATCGGTGTTGCTAACCCGACAGCCGCCGACGCTCATATCGTCAACAATACACTCACAAGTATATCTATTGTGTTGTATTGTCGCGAGCAGGAAACATCTGACGCGCTTGTGCTGACGGCCGTCACCGACCCTGAGGTTCGGGTTGCGAAGGTTCCTGATGACCTCCCGCATATCCGGCGAGGCTGGCGACGTTGCCATATCTGAACTCCGTCACGGCTGACGGATATTACAACAACTGTAATCTAGTAATCAAATTTTCCGGAAAGACTCGAAAAATACATAAAATTAGAACAGATATCGGCCAGCAATCTGAATGTATGACGAATTCATCTATCCAACAAAAAGCCCCGGCGTCCTGACGACACCGGGGCGATATAAGACTTTAGGCTTGATACGGCCCCGAAAGAGCTGACATCGTCGTCGGCCCGTCAGGCGTCAGCGGGCGCGCTGGTTGAACAGCACCTTCTGCGCTTCCTTGTCATCGGCGAGGTTGCTCGGCGGCGTCGGCGCGGTGATGGCGAGCGCCTTTGCCACGGCCGGCCGACTCGATACCCGATCGATCCAGGCCATCACGTTCGGGAATTCGGCCGCATCGATCGCCTGTCGTTCCCAGCCACGCGCCCAACCGACGCAGGCCATGTCGACAACCGAATAGTCGCCGCAGACATAGTCCCTGCCGGCAAGCCGCTTTTCGAGAACGCCGTAAAGGCGATGCGTCTCGTCCTGGTAGCGCTTGATGGCATAGGGAATCTTTTCCGGCGCGTAGATCGCGAAATGATGATTCTGGCCGAGCATTGGGCCGAAGCCGCCCATTTGCCACATCAGCCATTGCTCCGCCTCGACGCGACCGCGTTCGTCCGCCGGGTAGAACTTGCCAAACTTACGGCCAAGGTAAAGCAGAATGGCACCCGACTCGAACACCGAGATCGGCTTGCCATCCGGCCCCTCGGGATCGACGATGGCCGGCATCTTGTTGTTGGGCGAAATCGCCAGGAAATCCGGCTGAAACTGGTCGCCCTTGCCGATATTGATGAAATGCAGATTGTAGGGAACGCCGAGCTCCTCGAGCATGATCGTGATCTTGTGGCCATTGGGCGTCGGCCAGTAGTAGAGGTCGATCGGCTTGGTCTGGGTCGCAGTCATCGGCTTCTCCTCGCCTGTTTCCGGTGGGCTTAAGGCGAACCAGCATATTGGCCCACCACGACCACGAAAAGGGGCTGGCGATGAACTCGGCGTGTTCACACGGACGAGCCCGGACTCAGAGGGGAAAGTCGCCCTTCTCTCGCTCGATGACGACGCCAATCTCCTGACCATCGCGGCGGATGATGCGAACGTCGTAACGCCGATGACTGGCCTCGTCCTCAAGTTCCAGCTCAAGCGGCAGCGGCCGCGGTTCGGTCAGGATGAGCTTCGCCCCACGGGCCGACCGGTCGCGGATGACGCAGTCGACGAGCCGCCGGCCATCGCGCGCCCGCAGGACACCTGCCCGTAGCCGCGTCCGTTGACGGTCTTCCATGCGCCGGTCGCCCGTGTCGGGTTGGGGGGCGTCCGGCGAATGGGGATCGGTCATGAGGGGGCCTTGTCCGAATGAGTCCGATAAAGCATCGGCCCGCCCGCTTGCCCCAGCCTTGCGCCTTGGCGTCAGAACGGACTCTCGCTCGGCATGGCCGGCGCTTCCTTCAGCAACACCAGTTCGATGCGGCGGTTGCCTGACAGGAACGGATCATCGGGAAACATCGGGTCCTTGTCGGCAACGCCGATCACCTGTGCGAGGCTGCCGGCACCAAGGCCGAAGCTGCCGAGAATTTCAGCCGTGGCGAGCGCCCGTTTGGCCGAGAGCGCCCAGGCGGCGCCACCGGGCACGGCCATGTCGCCGGTCGACTCGGTGTGACCAATGATCTGCAGCCGACCCGGCATCTGCTGGATGACCGGTGCGATGCGCGACAGCAGGATCTTCATGCGGTCGGTCGGCTCGCTCGATTGCGAGGCGAACATCGGCCGTCCATCCTGGTCGATGATCGAGATGTGCAGGCCATCGTTGGCGACACTGAGGACGATCTGCTTGGAGAGTTCGGCGTAGTCGGGAAGATCCTGCAGCGCCTGGCGTAGCGATTCGGATGCGGTGAGATAGTCACGCGGCTTGCTCTCGGCGGCCTTCTCGAACCGGTTGGTGTTTACCTCGGGCCCTTGCTTTTCATACTGGTCGTTGAAATCGTTGGCGAACTCCACCGCCTCGGAGAGCGACATCGGCTGGACGTTGCGCAGGTACTTCCGTTCCGGCAGGCCATTCTGCTCGATCATGCCGGCCGGCCGCTGAACGGACTGGTAGCCGAAGGCGTCGCGAATCGAACCGGCAGCCTCCTGCAGCTTCTGCTCGTCCTGACTCGAGAAGGAGACGATCATCACGAACAGCGCCATCAAGAGACTCATCAGGTCGGCGAACGTGATAACCCACGGCGCGCCGCCATGTCCGCCGCCGCCGCCGCCCTTCTTCTTGGCACTCATGCCGCCGCCCTTCCGTTTCTGCAGTCACCGGCCCGTCAGGCTGCTTCCTTCTCGGCCTCAGCCTTGGCGCGATGCTTGAGCGGCAGGTAGGAAAGCAGTTCCTCGTGCACCTGCTTGGGGCTCTTGTTCTCGCGGATCATCAGTACGGCGTCGATGATCATCGACTGAATTTCCGCCTCGTGGTTGGCCCGGTTGCCGAGCTTGTCGGAAATCGGGGCCGCCATGACGTTGGCAATCACCGCACCGTAAAGAGTGGTCAGCAGTGCAATCGACATGGCCGGGCCGATCTGCTTGGGATCGGACATATGGGCGAACAGCGACACGAGGCCGATGATGGTGCCCACCATGCCCATGCCGGGCGCCGCCTCGGCAATCTTGGCCCAGGCGGTGTGCCCCATGTGCAGACGTTCGTACTGCAGGTCACGCTCGCGCTCGAGCACGTGCTGGATGGTCTCACCTGAATAGCCGTCGGCGATCATCTGGATCGCCTTTTGGAGGAAGGGCTCGTCGATCTCAAGCTTTTCGAGACCGAGCGGGCCCTGCTTGCGCGCCACCTCGGCAATCTCGGTCAACTGATCGAGCAGATGCAGCGTGTCATGCGTCTTGTACATGACCGCTTCCTTGAAGCCGCCAAACACGGCTATCGGGAAGGTCTTCAACGTGTAGCGGCCGAGCAACGCCACCAGAGCGCCGACAATCACGACGTTGGTCGCCAGAAGGTTCATGAACATCATGATGTCCGAACCTTCAAGGATCACGGCAATGTAGAGCACGGCGAAGCCGCCGAAAACCCCGAGAAGGGTAGCAATGTCCATCGGTCGCTCAGACCGGGGGGAATGAGACAGGCAGGGCGGCTTGCGCCGCCGGACCCCGGCTTTTCGACATTACGGATCATGGGGATAAGGCAGGCTTAACGAACAGGGTTAACCAAACCTTCCGCCGGGCAGCAAAAAGGCAACCCCGGGGTCGCCTTAGGGCGCCATCGAGCAGATCCGGCGCCGGTTCACGTGAAAAAACAACGACAGATCAATAAGATAAGACGTCTTCGTGTTTCTGGGAAAGACGAAGACGCCCCAGCGCAAAATGCGCAGCGGGGACGGCAGCTTGTGCCGCCTCCTTGCAGCCCTATTCGATGCCGAGCTTCTGCTTGACAAGGTCGTTGACGGCCTGCGGATTGGCCTTGCCGCCGGTGGCCTTCATCACCTGACCGACGAACCAACCGCTGAGCGTCGGCTTCGCCTTGGCCTGCTCGGCCTTGTCCGGATTGGCGGCGATCACCTCATCGACGGCCTTTTCGATGGCGCCGGTATCGGTGACCTGCTTGAGGCCGCGTTCCTCGACCAGTTTCTTCGGATCGCCGCCTTCGGTGTAGACGATCTCGAACAGATCCTTGGCGATCTTGCCGGAGATCGTGCCGTCGCCGATCAGATCGACGATGGCGCCAAGCTGGTCGGGGGAAACCGGCGACGCCTCAATGCCCTTGCCGTCCTTGTTGAGGCGGCCGAACAGTTCGTTGATCATGAAATTGGCAACGGCCTTGCCGTCGCGGCTCTTTGCCACCAGCTCGTAATAGTCGGCCGACGCGCGCTCAAGCGTCAGCACCATGGCATCATAGGGCGTGACGCCATACTCGGTGACGAAACGCGCCTTCTTCTCATCGGGTAACTCGGGAAGGCCGGCCTTCAGGCTCTCCACCCAAGCCGGGTCGAGCTCAAGCGGCAACAGGTCGGGATCGGGGAAGTAGCGGTAGTCATGCGCCTCTTCCTTGGAGCGCATCGAGCGCGTCTCACCCTTGCCGGGATCGTAAAGCCGGGTTTCCTGGTTGATGGTGCCGCCATCCTCGAGGATGGCGATCTGCCGGCGCGCTTCGAATTCCACCGCCTGAGCGGCGAAGCGCATCGAGTTGACGTTTTTGATCTCGCAGCGGGTACCGAGCGGCTCGCCAGGCTTTCGCACCGACACGTTGATGTCCGCGCGCATGGAGCCCTCCTCCATGTTGCCATCACAGGTGCCGAGATAGCGCAGGATGGTCCGGAGCTTGGCCAGATAGGCCTTCACCTCCTCCGACGACCGGAGGTCCGGCCTGGAGACGATCTCCATCAGCGCCACGCCCGAGCGGTTGAGGTCGACGAAGGACATGGTCGGATGCTGGTCGTGGATCGACTTGCCGGCATCCTGCTCGAGGTGCAGCCGCTCGATGCCGATCTCGACGACGCCTTCCGGCATATCGAGCAGCACCTCGCCCTCGCCGACGATCGGCTGCTTGTACTGGCTGATCTGATAGCCCTGCGGCAGGTCGGGGTAGAAGTAGTTCTTGCGGTCGAATACCGAATAGAGGTTGATCGCCGCCTTGAGGCCGAGGCCGGTGCGGACGGCCTGCGCCACGCATTCTTCGTTGATCACCGGCAGCATGCCCGGCATTGCCGCGTCGACGAGCGAGACGTGCATGTTGGGCTCGGCACCGAAGACGGCCGAGGCACCGGAGAACAGCTTGGCGTTGGAGGTGACCTGGGCGTGCACCTCAAGGCCGATGATGACCTCCCAGTCGCCGGTGGCGCCCTTGATCATCTTCTTGGGGTCGGGGGTGCGAACTGCCATGTTCATGGTGGGTCTCTCGGATCGGTCGGACGATATCTGTCTGGCGGGATAGCCCGTTTTGTGTCGGAGGTAAACGGGAAAGGCGCGTCATTCCAGCACGTCGTCGGATGGAAATCGACCCGAAAATGGCAAAGGGCGCCGCGGCAACGCGACGCCCCTGCCCAATCTCGTAACGGACCGGCCTTGCGGCAGAAGGGATTAGTCGAGCGACAGACGATAGACCAGCACCATGGTGTCGACGTCGGCGTCGGCCTTGTAGTCGGCGCCCACCTGATGACCCCTGGTGGTGAGGAAGTCGTTATCGTTGGCGATCAGCATCAGCACGTCCTTGGGATGCTCCGGATCGAACGCCGGCACGACACCCATCGCTTCCCACTTTTCGGAAAGGTCGCTGGCATCATGCGGGGCGCCGTTGTGCAGGCCCGCCTTGGCCAGCTCGGCATTGTCATTCATGTCGATCACCGTGGTGAGCGTCGCAGGCGTCACCGACGGATCAAGGTCCCCCTTCGGCGCCACGGACTTCAGCCCGTCGAAATCGGCGCCGGCAATATTGGTGGCCCCGGCAAAGTCGAGGAGATCGACGCGGCGGTAGAGCGAGGCTTCGCCCTTGACGCCCCAGCCATTGTTGCTGTCGCGCGACAGCATCAGCAACCGGCCGTCCGGCAGGACGGTCAGTTCGGATTGGGCGGCCACCAACGTCTTGCCGTCGGCGTCCTTGAAGGTCGGCAGCGGCACGACGTATTCGGCCTTGAGCTTCAGCGCATTCGGATCGGTGGCGTCATACACCAGCGCCCGGGTGTTGAAGCGGGTCGTCTTCTTGTCACCGCCATCCTGACGGGTCGCGCTCTGCAGCACCACCGTCAGTTCCTGCGTAGCCGGATTGAGGGCCATGCCTTCGAAGCCCTGGTTGTTCTGCCGGCCGGTCTCAGGATCCTCCGGATCGGGTGTAGGCGCGCCGACACCGGGATTGTTGGAGGAGAAGTTGAGCGCGCCCTTGCGCATCGGCAGAAAGGCCTGGGGCGGCAGTGTCGCCGAGACGAGCCTGCCCTCGGCGCTGAAGTGGTAGATGGCCGGGCCATACTCGTCGGAAATCATCAGCGAGCCGTCCGGCAGACGGACAACCGCCTCCGGATCGAGGCTGACGGCACCGGTGGCGGCACCCGGCAGATCGGTGCCATTGTCCTTGTTGACAGCAACCGGGTCGAGGCCACTCATCGGCTTGCCGGCCTTGTCGGTGAGCAGAAGGGTATGGTCGAGCTTCAGGTCGGCGACGGCCGCCTTGCCGGCCTCTGGCGCGGCGAAGGCAATCGACAGCGTGTTGACGCGGGTGCGGTAATCCGTCGTGCCCTCGACGTTGTAACCACGGTCGGGCAGCAGCAGGAACGAGCCTTCGTAGCCCTTGTCCGTCTTCTTCCAATCAAGGACCGTCATGCCCGAGCCGGAACCAAAGGTCTCGCCGAAGCTGTCCCGGAGATCCGCCGGCAAACGGCCGGCGGCAACCAGCCCCTTGTTGACCGGAAAATCGGCGGCCGAGGCCAGGGAGCCGGCGAGAACCGTCGCGGCGAAAACGGAAAGCGATGAAAAAACCTTCATGACAACCTCTTTGGTGAAAACCATCGAGGTTATTGGATAAATTGGTTGTTTGACGCTGATGTGAAGGTAACGCCGGCTAAGCCGGCGCCAACCTGTTTACCACCACTTCGCCGGGCTGAAGGTGCCGACGGCCGTCTCGATCGCCGAGCCGAGCGTGAACAGCGTCTCCTCGTCGAACGGCCGGCCGATCAGTTGCAGACCAAGCGGCAATCCTTCGGCGGACAGGCCCGCCGGCACGGCGATGCCCGGCAGACCGGCCATGTTGACCGTCACCGTGAACACGTCGTTGAGATACATTTCGACCGGATCGGCGTCGGCCTTCTCGCCGATGCCGAAGGCGGCCGATGGCGTCGCCGGAGTGAGAATGGCATCAACACCCGCGGCGTAGACCGTCTCGAAATCGCGCTTGATCAGCGTACGCACCTTCTGGGCGCGCAGGTAGTAGGCATCGTAATAGCCTGCCGACAGCACATAGGTGCCGATCAGGATGCGACGCTTCACCTCGGTGCCAAAGCCGGCGGCCCGGCTATTCTCGTACATGTCGACGATGTCCGAGCCCGGCACCCTGAGGCCATAGCGGACGCCATCGTAACGGGCGAGGTTTGACGACGCCTCGGCCGGGGCCACGATGTAATAGGCCGGCAGGGCGTATTTGGTGTGCGGCAGCGAGATGTCGACAATCTCGGCGCCGGCATCGCGCAGGATGTCGATGCCCTTTTGCCAGAGTGCGTCGATCTCGGCCGGCATGCCATCGAGCCGATATTCTTTCGGAATACCAATCCTGAGGCCCTTCACCGACCTGCCGATGGCGGCCTCGTAGTCGGGAACGGGGATGTCCACCGAGGTGGTGTCCTTCGGATCGACGGAGGCCATCGACTTCAAAAGGATGGCCGCGTCGCGCACATCGCGGGCGATCGGGCCGGCCTGGTCGAGCGACGAAGCGAAGGCCACGAGGCCCCAGCGCGAGCAACGGCCATAGGTCGGCTTGATACCGGCGGTGCCGGTAAAGGCGGCCGGCTGGCGAATCGAGCCGCCGGTGTCGGTGGCGGTCGCCCCAAGGCAAAGGCGCGCGGCGACCGCAGCGGCCGAACCGCCCGACGAACCGCCCGGCACCAGATTGACCTCGGAACCATCGCGCCGCCACGGGTTGACCACCGGCCCATAGTGGCTGGTCTCGTTGGAGGAGCCCATGGCGAACTCGTCCATGTTGAGTTTGCCAAGCATGACGGCGCCGTCGGCCCACAAATTGGCCGACACCGTGCTCTCGTAGGTCGGCTCGAAGCCATTGAGAATGTGGCTGCAGGCCTGGGTATGCACGCCCTTCGTGGCGTAGAGGTCCTTGATGCCGAGCGGCAGACCCTCGAGCGCACCGGCCTTGCCGGCGGCGATGCGCGCATCGGAGGCTTTCGCCATATCGCGGGCCGTGTCGGGCGTTTCCGTGACATAGGCGTTGAGCACGCGCGCCTGTTCCATGGCAGCGAGATAGGCGTCGGTCAGCTCGACGGCGGTGAAGGTCTTGGCCTTCAGCGCGTCGCGCGCCTCGGCAAGGGTGAGTGCGGTGAGATCGGTCACGGCGGAAATCCCGGAAAATCGTGAGGGGCTGGCGTCTGGCGGGAGTTACTCGACCACCTTGGGCACCAGGAAGAAATTGTCTTCGGTGACGGGGGCGTTGGCGGTGATCGCCACGGCATCCTCGCCATCGGTGACGATGTCCTGCCGGCGGCGCATCTTCACCGACACCACCGACGTCATCGGCTCGACACCGGCGACGTCAACCTCGTTCAGTTGCTCGACGAATCCGAGAATGGAATTGAGCTCATTGGTCATGCGCTCCGTCTCGTCATCAGTGACCTTGATCCTGGCGAGACGTGCAACGCGGCGCACAGTAGCCGTATCCACGGACATGTAGATTCCCTCGAACAGACTGGAATGACCCGCGTATAGCACCGGTCGCGGCCGGGAGCCACCCGCTTCCTCACCCTCTCGGTCGCATGTCCGGAGATTCGGGGCCAGGCCCCGGTGAGTCGCAGCCGGCAACACCTCGCAGCCACCTCAGGAAGGGTGTCCGGACCGGACCGCACGGATTGGAGCCAAATGCACGTCAACCATCCAATGCGGCGACCATACGCACCTCCGGTTGCTTAACACATTGATCTTTACGAATATTTTAGCTCTTCGGTCCAGCCGCCGCCGTATCGCTGAAAACGTCCAAAATGAAGTTCTGCGTTCTGAACCGCGTTTGATGGCAATCTATTGTTTTTTCATTGATGAATTCGGCACAAACGGTTTATGAGTCCCGCACTTTTCGGCACGGCCTTTCCATTTTTCAGGTATACCGAGCGTATCATGCACATTGTGCTCGTCGACGGTAGTCGAACCGGACTGATGATCCTGCAGAGGATGCTTGAACCTCGTGGTGACGACGTCGCTTATTTCACCGACGGCCGCGAGGCGCTCAACTATATCCAGGCGACGCCGCAGGCCGAGGTGCTGATCACCAGCTTTGAAATCGGTGGCGTTTCCGGCACCGAACTGTGTTGGGAGGCTCGAATTCTTGCCGACGCAGGCCGGCCGCTTTACGTGATCGGCATGTCGGCTTCCAACGACGCCCAGCACTCCATCGGCGTTCTTGACGCGGGCGCCGACGACTTCATGTCCAAACCGCCGCGCCAGGACGAACTCAATGCCCGCCTGCGGGTAGCCGAACGGACGCTGATCATGCAGCGCCGTCTGATCGAGATGGCGACGGTTGACCCGCTGTCCGGTCTCTACAACCGCGGTGCTTTCCGCCAGCGGTTCGACGCGGAAATCACCGGCGCCGATCTCGGCGGCACCTTTTCGTTGATCCTGTTCGACATCGACCACTTCAAGCAGATCAATGATATCTACGGCCACGACGCTGGCGACGAGGTGATCCGCAACGTCGGCACATTGCGCGTGCCATCGGACGCCTACTTCTGCCGCATTGGCGGCGAGGAGTTTGCCGTGATCCTGCTGAGCATCCCCGTCGATGGCGCCGTCTCGGTCGCCGAGTACCTGCGCGGGCAGATCAACGCGTTGGAAGTCGAACGTGGTGAAAACACCATCCGACTGACCGCCAGCTTCGGCGTTGCCGAGTTTCGGCCGGGAGACACGGTCAACGACCTTTACCGCCGCGCCGATGCGGCGCTTTACCAGGCCAAGAACACCGGCCGCGACCGCGTGTCGGCGACTTCGCCGGAAATCGTCTCCTGAGTTTCACATCGGCGCGGCTTGGGATAGATCGCCCGCCGTGCTAGGGGACAGCCTTCCTCTCGACAGGCAGAAGGCAGCACCGATGACCGAGACCGGAGACCCCGTCGCCCTTGTGGCCACCCTGCCATCGGGTCAGCGTCTGTTCGGCCTCGATCTCGGCACCAAGACGATCGGCATCGCCATTTCCGACGAGCGATTCCTCATCGCGACGCCGCTGGTCACCCTGACGCGTGTCAAGTTCGGCAAGGACGCCGCCGCCCTGATCGACCTCGCCAACCGACATAACGTCGGCGCCTACGTGCTGGGCTTGCCGATCAACATGGACGGCAGCGAGGGGCCGCGCGCCCAGTCTACACGCGCCTTTGCCCGCAATCTCGCCCCGCTCGACAGCCGGCCGATCCTCTTCTGGGACGAACGGCTATCGACGGCGGCCGTCACCCGCACACTCCTCGAGGCGGATACCTCGCGCCGACGGCGTGACGAGGTGGTCGACAAGCTCGCCGCCAGCTTCATTCTGCAAGGCTTGCTCGATCGCCTGCATCTCGCCGCGCGCGCCGACGATCCGCGCCGGCTCTGAGATCATTCCGGACCGGGCTGCTTTGTCGACTTTCTGATCAGCATCAGGTTGCGGATGTAGATGAGAAGACCAAGCCCCTGGCCGGCGATGAACACCGGGTCCTGCCGGGCAATGGAATAGATCAACAGCAGGAAGCCGCCGCCCAGCGAGAACACCCAGAAGGCGACCGGGATCACCGACGCCTTGGCCTTTTCAGACGCAAGCCACTGCACGATGAAGCGCATGGTGAACATGAGCTGAGCGACGAAGCCGAGAATCACCCAGAAATCGAGCTGTTTGACGAATACGTCATGAAGCCAGCCGGCAAACTGCGCAAAGAGATCAGCCATTGTCGTTTCCGATTTCCGAGGCCACAGGAAGACGCTTGATGCGCCGCTTCAGCCACCAGACGCCGAACAGGTCGAGGATGCCCTGCAATCCGCGATCGAAGATGCCATAGTTGGAAGCGCCATGCATGCGTGAGCGATCGACGACGTCGAGATGGGTGACGCCATAGCCTTCCCTGAGCACCAGCGCCGGCAGGTAGCGGTGCCAGCCATGAAAAAATGGCAGCAGCAGGAAGATGTCACGCCGCACGGCCTTGAGGCCGCAGCCAGTGTCGCGCGTCGCGTCGTCTAGGATGGCGTTGCGCAGCCAATTGGCGAAGCGCGAGGCATAGCGCTTGGCGAGGCCGTCGGTGCGCTTGAGGCGCTGGCCGGCGGCGATCCCCACCGCCGGACCGGCGGCGATCAGCGCGTCGACCAGCTTCGGGATGTAGGCGGGATCGTTCTGGCCGTCGCCGTCGATTGTCGCGACGATCTCGCCGCGGGCGGCGAGTACGCCTGAACGGACCGCCGCCGACTGGCCACAGGCCTCGACGTGGCGGATGTGGCGGATCGGCTTGCCCTCGGTCTTCCAGGCAGCAATCGCGGCGCCGGTGCCATCACTCGAGCCGTCGTCGACGACGATCACCTCGAAGGCCCGGCCGGCCATGGCCGCGACAATCTCCGGCACGATGACCGCCAGGTTTTCCGCCTCGTTGCGGGCGGGAATGACGACCGAGACGAAGCCCGTCTCGGAAGGTTTCGGTACGATCATGCTGGTCACTCCGACCGGTTGCGCGCCTACCGCGGAGTCCGGCAACTCCGCCTCTGAGAGATGCAAATCGGCGACGACGCTCCGCCTGCTTATGGCAAGCCGGAGCCGCGTCAACAAGGCCCTGCCCTCGCCGGAGAGTATGTCGATCCGATGACGGAGCGGCAGCGGCAACCCAGTTTTCGACAGGCGCAACAGCCGACCCCGCCGCGCGAACCAAACAGCGACGAGCAGCGCGCCCCAGGTGCCGAAGGAAAGGCCGGCGACCACGTCGGAAACCCGGTGGGCATTCACCATCACCCGTGATGCGCCGATGGCGATTGCCAACGGCCAGACAACGACCGCCAGCGGTCGCCACAAAAATGTCAGCGCCAGGGCGAAGGCCGCCGCCGTCGTCGAATGCCCCGACGGGAAAGCGGCGTATGACGGGCGGAAAGCAAAGGGATGGATGACCCGCCCGCCCTCGACCGACGGCCGGGAAAAGCCGAGTGAATACTTGACGGCCAGCACGGCGATGCCGGTGACGGCAATGGCGGCGAAGAAGAACAGCACCATGCCGTGGATGGTCTCGAAATCTCTGGGAGACCCGAATTTCGGCTGCTTGAGATACTGCAGGAGGATCAGCGCGAGGCCCGAGGGGATCAGCATCCAGTCGGATTGCCCGATCCGCGACAGCAGCCGCCAGATCGGCGCGGGCGATCCACCAGCCATCACCCAGGCGCGCACCTCTTCATCGAACCGGCTCGATACGATGACCGCGAGGATCATCAGGAGCGCTGCCAGCCACAGGGCGGTTTTGACCACGTCGGGGTCGCGCCAGCTGGCCGGCCGTCTGTTGATCAGCATGGGCGGCTCCTCACGGCTTGGCAAACAGCAGCATGGTGCGCAGCTTCATACCATTCAGGTTGCGACCAGAAATGGTGGCGGCGGGTTCCAGCGCCGTGTCTGCCTCGCCGAGCGCCGCGACAAATGCATCCTTTGCCTCCGCCACAACGATGGCGACGGCGCAATCATTCGCCTTGAAGGCCTCGGCGGCAGCCGGCGCGGTGGTCCGCAAGGTCGAGGTGCCCAGGCGGAAGATGGTGCTCGGCTCACCGTAGCCGACCACTGAAACGGCCGGTGCCTCGCAGCGACGGACGGCGACCACGGCGTCGGCCAGGTCGTCGCTGAGCCAGATCTGCCGGGCAGACGGCAGCAGGACCGCATAACCGAGCACCATCAAGCCGCCAGCAGCGGCGACCGTCGCGGCCAGCCCACAGCGCACCCTTCCGGACGCCAGAAACCGGCTCGCCGCAAAGCCGAGGCCGGCGACGATCACCGCGCCGACGAGGCCCTGCCAGCTCGCGTAGCCCTGATAAACGAGAAAGGCGATATTGAGCCCGAAGCCCACGAGGACCGCGCCAACCGCGACGAAGGCGACGGAGAGTCGCCAGCCGCGCCGCGCCGGACCGATGGCGCCGGTGTCGAGCATCAAGGCCACCAGCACGGCGAGTGCCGGCATGAAGGGCAGCACATAGTTGGGCAGCTTGGTGGCTACCGCCTCGAACACCAGCCAGCCGGGCACCAGCCAGGCGATCAGGAAGACCACCGCCGGTTCGCGCCGGGCCTTCCACCCCTGGATGATTGCAAGCGGCGCCAGGACCGACAGCGGCCAGAAGGTGCCGAGCGCCACCAACAGGTGCACGCCGGGCAGTGCGCCGTGCGATTCCTGGCCGGAGGCTACCTTGCCGAGCATATCGTGACCGACCGCCTGGCTGAAGAAGGCACCGCCAGAGATCCAGCCGATGGCAATAAGCCACGGCAGCACGAGAAGGAGCATCCACAGGATACCCCTGAGCGGCGACAGCGCCCGCCAGAGCGTCGTCGACCGCTCCTTGGCCAACACTGCGAGAAGCGTGAGGCCGACCACCAGCGGCGTGATCGGTCCCTTGATCAGGATGCCGACACCCATCGCCGTCCAGAACAGCGCGTTGCGTGGCAGTGACCGCCCCCTCGTCGGATCGACATAGGCGCGAGCCAGCGCGAACTCGGCGGCCAGCACGGTGGCACACAGCATGGCGTCGGTCTTGGCGATACGGGCTTCAAAGCCGATGAGCAGTGTTGATGCGGCAAGAAGGCCGGCAAACAGGCCCGTCCGTGCCGTGCCCAGCGTTGCGCCGACGCCATAGGTAAAGAGCACGAGCAGCACCGCGCCGACCAGCGACGGCAAGCGATAGATCCAGAGCGGCGCGTCCTTGCCGTAGCCGGAAAGCTCGGCTGCGGCCGCCTGGATCCAGTAGATGCCCACCGGCTTCTTGTAGCGCGGCTCATCTTGAAAGCGGATATCGATCCAGTTGCCGGTTTCCAGCATCTGGTGGGTGGCCTGCACGTAGAGCGCCTCATCGCGATCAGTGAGCGGCAACGACGAGATGCCGGGTGCCAGCAGTGCAAGGGCGACAAACGTCAAGATGAGCAAGTTGACGAGATGCGACCGCACGTGGCCCGGCAGGCTACCGGGCGCCGACGGTGCAACCGACGCTTCCCCGTCGCCAATCCGTTTGTCGTTCTGCTCATCCATGCGTCGAAATCCGCGCCAAAGAAGCTTTCTGCCAAGAGATACGGGGCGCCTCTTAGCACGGAAAGACACATCTGGGCATCACAGTTGCGCAACTGCGCGACGCGGTGCGGCCTGCGATGCTCCACCTTGTCAAAAATATCCAGATCTCCATGAAACGGTTCCCAAAGCCGCCTCAATGTGGAAGCATATCAGCCCTAGATTCCAGAAACATCCGAGGCTCGAATGCATCAGATCGCGGTCGCCAACCTCGTCTTGGCCCTGGGCGCGACGCTGATCCTCCTCGGCATCCTCTCGAGCCTGCTGGCCTCGCGCTTTGGCACCCCGCTGCTGCTCGTCTTCCTCGTGGTTGGCATGCTGGCCGGCGTCGACGGCCCTGGCGGTATCGAGTTCAGCAACTATCGCCTCACCTACCTGATCGGTTCGTGCGCGCTTGCCATCATCCTGTTCGACGGCGGCCTCAGAACGCGGCTCGCCGAAACGCGCGAAGCGCTGGCGCCATCCCTCACGCTGGCGACGGCCGGGGTTGCGATGACTGCCATCCTGATCGGTGCGTTCGGCTCTCTGGTTCTCGGCTACGGTCTCATCGAAGGGCTGCTGCTCGGCTCCATCGTCGCTTCGACCGATGCTGCCGCGGTGTTCTTCCTGCTGAAGACGGGCGGCCTGCAACTCAGACCACGCATCGGCGCCATGCTGGAGATCGAATCCGGCTCCAACGATCCGGTGGCGGTGTTTTTGACCATCGTCCTCACCGAACTGGCCGTCGCCCATTCTGCGCCGGGCCTCGGCACGCTGACGGACCTCGTCAAGCAGGCGGCGCTGGGCGGTGCCATGGGCATTGCCGGCGGCTCGCTGGCGACGATGGCCCTCAACCGCCTGACACTGCCCGGCGGACTGCATCCGCTGTTTGTCATCGCGCTGACCGTCAGCGTTTTCGGCGTGACCTCCTATTTCGACGGGTCGGGCTTCCTCGCCGTCTACCTGGCCGGCTTGATGGTGGGCAACAGCGGCGTCCGCGCCTATCCCGTCGTCAGCAAATTTCTCGAAAGCGCCACCTGGCTCTGTCAGATCGTCATGTTCCTGATGCTCGGCCTGCTGGTGACGCCCAGCAAGCTGATCGAGTATGCGCCCGAGGGGCTGACGATCGCCCTGTTCCTGATGGTCATCGGCCGGCCGGCGGCCGTCTGGATCTGTCTGAAGCCCTTTGGCTTCACGCCGCCGGAAATCAACTTCGTCTCCTGGGTGGGCTTGCGCGGCGCCGTCTCGATCTTCCTCGCCACCGTGCCGAC
Organism: Pseudomonadota bacterium; assembly: GCA_018262575.1. Lineage (GTDB taxonomy): Bacteria > Pseudomonadota > Alphaproteobacteria > Rhizobiales > Pleomorphomonadaceae > Pleomorphomonas. The sequence goes on from JAGSYU010000028.1 coordinate 26,398, forward strand.
GCTGGCCGGGGCGCCCAACGCGCCGATGTACTTCAATGTCGCCTTCTTCGTCGTGCTGATATCGTTGCTCGTCCAGGGCTGGAGCATCGCGCCGGCCGCCCGCTTCTTCGGTATGGCGCTGAAGCGGGCGGCGGCCAGCGCTCGCCGTGTCGAGATCGATCTGCCCGGCCAGACCAACAATGAAATGGTCGGCTATCCAGTGCGCCCCGACAGCTACGCTGCCCTGCGGCCGGCCGCCCTGCCCGCCTGGCTGAAACCGGTGATCGTGGTGCGTGATGGCACCGTCAAGAACGCGGCCGAAGCCGGTCAGATCAGGGGCGGCGACTATGCCTATTTCATAGCCCCCCAGGATCGCGTCAACCGACTCGACCGGCTCTTCGTGTCTCTACCCGCCGAGACCGTGGCCGCCGCCAAGCGCACGGCCTTCGGCGAATTCGCGGTCGCGCCGGACGCTTCGCTTTCCGATCTCGCCACTTTCTACGAGATGCAGATCCCGCAGAACCTTGTCGGCCTCACCGTCGCCGAAGCCTTCTCGGCCCGTTATGTCGGTCGTCTGCGCGTCGGCAACCGGCTGACGCTCGCCTCCTATGCCGAACTCGTGGCGCGATCAGTTGAAGACGGACGCCTCATCAAGGCGAGCCTCAGGTTGGAAGATGTTGCCGACCTCACCATGCGCACACCGCAGGTGCCGCCGCCCAGACTCATGCGACGCCTCTACAGCCGGCTACATCAACGGTTCTGGGGAGAGGTAAAGCCGACCGAGCCGGTGAAATAAGCCGACGTCAACGGAGGGAGGATCGGACTGGGCTACTGGCCCGATACGGCGTCGATCGCTGGGTGAAGGACGCGGTCGCCGACGGCAAGTCCGATACGCTTGGCCTCAGGCGTCGCCAGTTCAAGAATGAACCGCACCGGCGAACCCGAGGGAAGGCGGGCATCTGATTGCGGCTTGGCGCCGTGGGTGACTGATACCACCCTGCCCTTGTCCGAAATGAAGACGATATCGAGCGGCACAAAGGTGTTGTGCATCCAGAAGGCAACCTCGCGCGTGCCGCCCATGTCAAACAGCATGCCGGTATCGGACGCGACCTCGCGACGGAACATCAAGCCGCGCGATCGGCTTTCGTCGGTGTCGGCGACCTCCACCTGATAGGGATAGACACCGGTTGAGGTTTCCACGCTGAGACTGGAGCGTGGGCCAACGGGATTGTCGCCCTCACCGGCATTCGAGCCATTTCCGAAAAAATAGAGAATGGCGATGGCGGCGATAAGACCTGCGGCGAGCGCCCGTACGACCAGACGCCACGACGTTACTTCCGACATTTTAGCCTTCGATCCCTGATTGTTCGGCGTTGTATTTCGCACGACAAGACACGCTGCGCCGGATCCCTCCGACGCTGCAGTCGCCGCATTAGGGCATCAATGTGACGAAGGTATGCCGCCGGGCTGAACCGGGCGAATTTCGGCCACCATCTTTCCCTTCGGCCCATCGCCGTAGCGCACCAGCACCCGCTGGCCCGGCCGAAGCTCGGTGATACCGAAGCGGCGGAGCGTTTCCATATGGACGAAGATGTCCTCGCTACCATCGCCACGCGTCAGGAAGCCGAAACCGCGAACGCGGTTGAACCACTTCACCTCGACCTGTTCGAGGCCGCTTGAGGCAGTGACCTGAACGTGGGTGCGCGATGGTGGCAGCTGCGAGGGATGGACGGCCGTCGACTCATCCATCGACAACACGCGCATCGCCTGAAAGCCCTTCTGCCGACGCATCGCCTCGCAGACGACACGCGACCCTTCATAGGCGGTCTGGAAGCCGTCGCGCCTCAGGCAGGTGACGTGGAGGAGCACATCCGGCAACCCCGGCTCGTCCGGCACGACAAAGCCAAATCCTTTCGCGACGTCGAACCATTTGATGACGCCCGCGACTTCGATGACTTCCACGCCAACGTCTTCGTCGACGGTATTGTCTTCCGATACAAACTGAGCCTTGGCCATCAGCCAGTCTCCACGATCGCACTTACTACAAGCGCGGATGACTCCGCGCTCCGACTAGTCGTGATTCTTCTGTTAAAATACCACTGGAGGGCTACCCTTCCGCAAGCCCCTCATTAACGTCTGTTAACGGTTTTGAGTACGTTTCTCGCACCCGAGGTGCCTCATTGGCAATAAAGCTGCCCCATTGCGACAGACGGGCCGCCAGCGTCGGACCGACTGCTATCGCAAGGGGATGCCGCCAAGCCTTGCATGAACCCGCCGACAAAGGATAACTACCCGCCGGATCGAAACCGAAACTGGCAGCGCCTGGCGGCCAAAGCGGAGGAAAAGGACATGCGCTATCTTCACACCATGGTGCGGGTCACCGACGTCGACGCGTCGCTTGCCTTCTTCCGCGACCTGCTCGGCATGACCGAGATCCGGCGGACCAACAGCGAGGCCGGCCGCTTCACGCTGATCTACCTGGCCTCCTCCGACGACGTCGAAGCCGGTCGAGCGCATAGCGCGCCGCTCCTCGAGCTGACCTACAATTGGGACCCGGAAGTCTACGGCGAAGGCCGCAACTTCGGCCATCTCGCTTACGAGGTAGACGACATCTACGCCACCTGTGACCGACTGATGAAAGCCGGCGTCACGATCAACCGGCCGCCACGCGACGGCCGTATGGCGTTCGTCCGCTCGCCAGACGCCATTTCCATCGAGCTGCTGCAGAAGGGCGACGCCCTGCCACCGGCCGAGCCCTGGCTTTCCATGCCCAACACCGGCAAGTGGTAAGGCGCCGCCTGTGCGCCGATTGATTGGGGAGGACGGGCGGCCATGACGCTTCGGTCGGGACTGCTCGTGTTGACGGCCCTTGCCGCGGCCGGCTGCGGCGCGGTGCTGGACCGTTCCGACTTCAAACCGCTCACCCCGGTCGAGATTGCCGAGATCAAGGCAAAGGCGGACACAGATAAAAGCACGGACGAAGACAGTGATAAGTCAACGTCCGGACCCGCGGCTCCAGCCGATGCCGACAAGCTGGCAGGCGAGGACGCGACGGCCCCGGTTGCCTCAGCCTTGGTCGCGTCCCCCGTCACTACCGAGGAAAAGCCGGCGGCGCCCAGCCTGTTTGCTTCGCTTTTCGGCGGCGATCAGCAATCTGCCGACGCGCCAACATCCCCGGCGACTGCCCAGTCGACCTCGCCACAACCGCCTGAGAAATCCGCCGGCGAGACGCCAACGCCCGCAGACGCTGTCGTGGCCAAGGTCGAGGCGACGAGTGCCCCCGAATCGAGCCTCACCACCCCTACTCCACCTGAAGAAGCCAACGAGGTATCGGAAGCCGACCTCGCCGGCGAAGCCGAGGCCGACCCCGACAAGATCGCCGTGCCGAAGCCTCCGATCGACGACGGCCTCGAGCACGACTTCGTCAACGTCTACACCGCCCGTCCCGACAAGCCACAGGAGCTGTTCGAAGGTCTGCCGGGCGTCGCCTGGCAAGGCAATCTCGTGCTTGCCTCGCGCGGCCCGGACGGCGACCCGCGTGGCCTGTTCGACGGCGAGGTCCAGCCCTATGCCCACTACGTCCCAGGCCTGCCGCGCGGGGTAGTGCTGGCGGCCAATGGGCTGCTGCTCGCCCATTCGGCAATCAACGTGTCCTGCGCGAAGCCAGATCTGCTCGGCATGATCCGCGACGCCGAGCGGCATTTCAGCCGCAGGGTGGTGGTCACGTCGGGCTATCGGTCGCCCTCGCACAACCGACGCGTCCGTGGCGCGCTGCATTCGCAGCACCTCTACTGCAACGCCGTCGATCTCTATATGCCCGGCATAGCGCGCGACGAACTCGCCCGCTACTTCTATGGCCACCCCTCGCGCGGCGGCCTCGGCCTTTATTGCCACACCAAGTCGATCCATGTGGATACCGGGCGGCGGCGTGAGTGGCGATGGTCCTGCCGCGGTCGCGGATAATCGTTATCCCTCAACATTCTAGATGAGGCCGCAAAAAAGCCGAAGCTTCTGCCGATTGGCTCTTGCCCAACCGGCAGAAGCTCACTATAAGCCCCCTTCGTTGGGCGGCCTTCGTCTATCGGTTAGGACACTAGCCTTTCACGCTGGAGAGACGGGTTCGATTCCCGTAGGCCGTACCACCCCAACATTCTTGCGATTTTTCGCGGAGCGACTTGCTATTTCCAGATGCCTTCCCCTTCCCCGCTCGGAAGATGGCGCTCGGTTTCGCCGTCGAGCCTTCTCGGCGTAGTTTGGCGATTCCAGACGTGATTTCACCCCCACCGCCCCGACACGCCGATTGCGGCGCTGGCGTTGCCATGCCATAGCAGCCGCGCCCTCCTTTTGCGGAACACTGCCGTGACCGACATCGCCGACGACCTCTCCACCGTCCGAGACCTCCTGCGCTACGCCATGAGCCGTTACGGCGCCGCCGAGCTCGGCATTGGCCACGGCACCAGCGAGGCGATCGACGACGCCGTCTTCCTGATCCTGGAATCGCTGCACCTGCCGATCGACGACATCAATCCCTGGCTCGACGCCCGCCTGACGCGCGCCGAGCGCCAGCTCATCGTCGAGCGGATCGACCGGCGCATCGATGATCGCATCCCGACGCCTTATCTGGTCGGCAAGGCCTATATCCAGGGCGTACCCTTCGTTGTCGATCCACGCGTCATCGTACCGCGCTCGTTCATCGGCGAACTGCTGCTTTCCGAGGCTTTTTCCGGCGAAGGCGAAACCTCGCTGATCCACGACCCTGACGAGATCCTGTCGGTCGCCGACATCTGCACCGGTTCCGGCTGCCTCGCGATCCTAGCCGCGATGGTCTTCCCCAATGCCGCCGTTGACGCCGTCGACCTTTCAGAGGATGCGCTCGACGTGGCAGCCATCAACGTCGACCGCCTCGGCGACGGTCGCGTCGGCCTGCATCAAGGCGATTTGTTCGCCCCTCTCGAGGGGCAGCGCTACGACCTCATCATCACCAACCCACCCTATGTCGATGACGAGGCGATGGCGGCGCTGCCGGACGAGTACCGCCACGAACCGGAAATGGCACTTGCTGGCGGCCTCGACGGCCTCGACCTCATCCGTCGCATCATTGAGGCGGCGCCGGACCATCTCAACCCCGGTGGCGGTCTCCTCTGCGAGGTCGGCAGCGATCGGGAGATCCTGGAGATGAGCTATCCACACTTGCCCTTTGTCTGGCTCGACACGGCCGAGTCCGAAGGCGAAGTCTTCTGGCTGTCGGCCGAGGATCTCGGCGTAACCGAAGATATCTAGAGGTGCGCTATACGCATATCTCGACACAAGAAACGGCCGAGATATGCATTAATCGAGCGCATGACGGGCCTTTTCAGGCGTTTTTTCCTCCATTGTGGTGCCAAGGACCTAGACAGCCGCAGCGGTGCTCGCCAGTGTCCTCGCCAAGAGGCCGCGGTTGCGTGCCGCGTAGTCTTGGCGATGATTATCTGGTGACGGTACTTGGCGTTACGGTGCGGCTGAGGAATTCGGTCACCGCCTCGTAACCTTCATCGGCGACAATCGCTTGAAACCGCAGGGATCACCGATGAACGAAACTTCCAGGATCGATGAGGCCGCCGGCTCCGCCGGTGCCGTGCCCACCCTTACGGCCGAGGCCTTCAGGGACGCCGTCCGCGCCAAGCTGAGATACGCCGTCGGCAAGGATCCGTCGCGGGCGACGGCCAAGGACTGGAGCATGGCGCTGTCGCTCGCCGTGCGCGACAAGGTGGTCGAGCGCTGGTTCGAATCCACCAAGGTATCGCACGCCGGCCAGAAGAAGCACGTCTATTACCTTTCGATGGAATTCCTGATCGGCCGCCTGCTCAACGACGCCGTCTGCAACCTTGGCATCGAAGCGCAGGTGCGCTCGGCCTGTGCCGAACTTGGCATCGACTATCAGGCCCAGCTCGAGCAGGAGAGCGACGCCGCCCTCGGCAATGGTGGCCTCGGCCGCCTCGCCGCCTGCTTCCTCGATTCGATGTCGACGCTGGGCATCCCTGCCCATGGTTACGGCATCCGCTACGACCACGGCCTGTTCCGCCAGCGCTTCCATGACGGCTGGCAGGTGGAAGAGCCCGAGGACTGGCTGGTATCCGGCCGCGCCTGGGAGTTCGAGCGCGCCGAGATGGCCTATCTCGTCAAGTTCGGCGGCCAGATCTCCTTCGACGGCCACGGCGCCACCTACTGGCGTTCCGACGAGACCGTGAAGGCGGTCGCTTTCGACACGCCGATCGCCGGCTGGCGGGGGCGTCACGTCAACACGCTGCGCCTTTGGGCGTCGCGCCCCGTGGAGGTGCTCGACCTTGGCCGCTTCAACCACGGCGACTACATGTCGGCCGCCGAGAAGACCATCCGTGCCGAAACCATCTCCCGCGTGCTCTACCCGGACGACACGACAGCCGAAGGCAAGGAACTGCGCCTCAAGCAGGAGTATTTCTTCACCTCCGCCTCACTGCAGGACATCCTGCGCCGCTATCTCGAAGACAACGATGACATTCGCAAGCTGCCTGATCAGGTGGCGATCCAGATGAACGACACGCACCCGGCAATCGCCGTTGCCGAACTGATGCGCATCCTCGCCGACGACTACCGGCTGACCTTCCCGGAAGCCTTCGAGATCACCCGCCAATGCCTCAGCTACACCAACCATACGCTGATGCCCGAGGCGCTCGAGCGCTGGAACACCAACCTGTTCCGCAAGGTGCTGCCGCGCCATATGCAAATCATCGAATGGATTGACTACCACCACCTTGCCGAGGTGCAGGGGCGCAACCTTCCGGTATCGCTCGATGCCATCCGCATCATCGAGTGGGGTAGCGAGATCAAGATGGGCAGCCTCGCCTTCATTGGCTCGCACCGGGTCAACGGCGTGTCGGCGCTGCATACCGATCTGATGAAGCAGACGGTGTTCAAGGATTACCACGTCCTCTACCCCGACCGCATCGTCAACGAGACCAATGGCATCACGCCGCGCCGCTGGCTTTACGAGTGCAATCCGGGCCTGCGCGCGCTGCTGCTCGAAGCGATCGGCGACGGCTGGGTCGACAACCTCGAGAAAATCGAGGAGGCGGCCAAGTTCGCCACCGACGCCAGCTTCCGCGACAAATTTGCCGCCGCCAAGTACTCCAACAAGGTGCGGCTCGCCGCTGAGATCGAGCGACGCATCGGCCTGCGCGTCGATCCCACCGCGCTGTTCGACGTGCAGATCAAGCGCATGCACGAATACAAGCGCCAGCTTCTCAACATCCTGGAGACCATCGCCCTCTATCAGGCCATTCGCCGCGGCCCCGGTGCCGAATGGACGCCGCGCGTCAAGATCTTCGGCGGCAAGGCTGCCCCCGGCTACCAGATCGCCAAGCGCATCATCAAGTTGGCCAACGACGTCGCCCGCATCGTCAACAACGACCCGATCATCGGCGACCGGCTGAAGGTGGCGGTGCTGCCGAACTACAACGTGTCGCTGGCCGAGGTGATCATTCCGGCGGCCGACCTGTCCGAGCAGATCTCGACGGCCGGCATGGAAGCCTCCGGCACCGGCAACATGAAGCTGGCGCTCAACGGCGCGCTGACCATCGGCACGCTCGACGGCGCCAACGTCGAGAGCGCGTCGGCCCGGACAACATCTACATCTTCGGCCTCACCGCCGATGACGTCGCCGGCCTGCGCCAGCGCGGCTACAACCCCAACGCCACCATCGACAGCGACCCGACGCTGAAGGGGGCCATCGACGCGATGGTCAACGGCACCTTCTCGCCCGATGACCATGGCCGCTTCAACGAGGTGGCCGACCGCCTCTGGCATACCGACTGGTTCCTGGTGACGGCCGACTTCCAGTCCTATTTCCAGACCCAGCGCACGATCGACGTCGACTATCGCGACAAGACCCGCTGGACGGAGCGGTCGATCCTCAACACCACCAAGGTGGGCTGGTTCTCCTCCGACCGCACCATCCGCGGCTATTCCAGGGATGTCTGGGGCGTCGAGCCGAGCTTCTGAGCCTGGACATCGCGCAAACGACAAAACGGGCGGCAGGCTCTTGGCCTTGCCGCCCGTTCCGTTTTTCCGCCCCGAGCGACGGAAGATTCAGTGATCGCAGCTGTGGCGTGCCAGCGCGGCGAGCGCCGCGGCGCCCTCGCGGGCCAGTTCCGGATCGAACGCGGCGCGGGTGATGCGGACGCGGAACGCGTCATCGATACGCGGCAGTGCATCCCAGCGATAACGGCCCGGCACGATATCCTCGAAATGCCCGCGCAGCCCGACCGGCTCGTGATCGTTGATCACGACGAGCGACTCGCCGTCTTCCAGCCGATCGAAGCTGCCGAAGATGATGGCGCGGCGATTGACGCAGGGCAGCCCGCGTACGTCGAGTTCGAGATCCCGGGTGACAGTGTCGGTCATGCTTTCTCTCCGCTTGGTCAGTGGTCCGATCATAGGCATGTCGACATCCGGTGACTTTGCGCCCGCGCAAACCGGAGGAAAAATCTCTCCTATCCGGACGAGTGCGCAGGCGCCCTTCCATGGCAGGTTGACCTGCCCCGGCGAGACTCCTACGACTTGCTATCTCGACGGGCAGAACACAGACCGGCACCACCGGCATCCGCGCTCCCCGTTGAAGCAGAAGCCCTTTTCGGGCGATCCTTCCTTCTGACCGAGCGATGGTGCGATGCAGCCAGTATTCGACGGACACAATGATGTTCTGATGCGCCTTTGGGAAACCACCGGTAGAGGGGGCGATCCGATCGCCGAGTTCCGCGACGGTATCACCACCGGTCATATCGACGGCCCACGCGCCCGTGGCGGCGGTCTCGTCGGTGGCCTCTGCGCCATCTTCGTGCCGTCAGAGCAGGGACAGCGTCCGACGGTCGACAACGGCACCTATGCCTCGCCGCTGGCCAAACCGATCGATCAGCCGGCGGCGCTGGCCGCCGCCGTCGCCATGGCCGGCATTGCCCGTCGGCTCAACCGAGAGGGCGTCTGGCGCCTCTGCACGTCAACGACGGCCATCCGCAGCGCCATCGACGACGATGTATTTGCCGCCGTGCTGCACATGGAAGGCTGCGAAGCCATCGACACCGATCTTTACGCGCTCGACGTCTTCCATGCCGCCGGCCTCAGGTCGCTTGGGCCAGTCTGGAGCCGCACCAACGCCTTCGGGCACGGCGTGCCCTTCGCCTATCCGAGCTCACCCGACACCGGGCCCGGCCTCACCGAGGCCGGCGTCCGCCTGGTGAAGGCGTGCAACCGGCTCGGCATCATGGTTGACCTGTCGCACATCACCGAGCAGGGCTTCTGGGACGTCGCCAAGGTCTCCGAAATGCCTCTGGTCGCCACCCATTCCAACGTCCACGCCATCACGCCGGTGACGCGCAACCTCACGGATCGCCAGCTCGCCGCTGTTCGCGAGACGGGTGGCATGGTCGGCCTCAACTACGCGACGTCCTTCCTGCGGCCCGACGGCCAGGAGAATGCCGCCACGCCGCTCACCGACATGGTGCGCCATGTCGACCATCTGGTCGAGCATCTCGGCATCGACGGCGTCGGCCTCGGTTCGGACTACGACGGGGCGACCATTCCGGCCGAGATCGGCGATGCCGCCGGACAGCAGGCGCTCGTCGGCGCGCTGCGCCAAGCCGGCTACGGCGAAGCGGACCTCATCAAGCTCTGTCGCGACAACTGGCTACGGGTACTGGCGCAGACCTGGCGGGAGTAAGATCGGAAAAGCCGGGCAACTTCGCAGGGCGTCGACGTAACGGTCGACCCGTTCGCCCAAGGTTTGTTCCCCCGACAAAAGAAAGCCCCGGCCGCATGACGACCGGGGCTTTCGCTTTTGGGGAAGGCCGCCGGAGCCCGCAAGCCCCGGCCAGGACCATCAATTGCGCTGGGTGCCAGACGACACAATGTCCATGTAGACGGCGGCAACCAGGATGATTCCCTTGACGATCTGCTGCCAGAAGGTGTCGATGCCCATCATGGACATGCCGTTGTCAAGGCTGGCCATGATGACAGCGCCGACGAGCGCACCCGACACCGAACCGACGCCGCCTCGCATCGACGTGCCACCGATGAAGCAGGAGGCGATGGCGTCGAGCTCGCTGCCCATGCCCGCCGACGGCGTGCCTGCCGCAAGACGGCCAGTGGTGGTGAGGCCGGCGAAGGCACACATCAGGCCCATCAGCGCGAACACCATCATCTTCACGTAGGCGACATTGACGCCGGAAAGGCGTGTCGCCTCCATGTTGGAGCCAACGGCGTAGATGTGCCGGCCGAAGGTGGTCTTGTTGCCGATAACGGTGAAAACACCGAGAATGACCAGAAGGATCAGCACCGGCGCCGGAACGCCCCGATACGAGTTGAGCGTCAGGAGGAAGCCAAGGATCAGCGCGCCGGCGAACAGCAGGCGACCGACTTCGGTCGTCATCGACGGCACGACAAGCTTGTGCTTCTGGCGATTGATGCGAGTCCAAAAGGCAAGGGCTGCCAGCACAAGGAACAAGAGCACGCCACCAGAATTGCCCAGCCACCCCGGCAGATAGTCTTGGCCGATATACCGAAGCTCGGGACCCACCGGAGCGATGGTGATACCGCCGGTGAGGCCAAGCACCATGCCGCGGAATACGAGCTGGCCACCCAGTGTAACGATGAACGAGGGAATGCCGAGATAGGCAGTGAGCCAGCCGACCATCAGGCCGAAGAACAGGCCCATGACGATAACCAGCGTGATCGTCTGCCACAACGGCAAGTGGTAGGTGACATCCGCCACGGCAGCGATGCCGCCCAGAAGGCCGAGCAGCGAGCCAACCGACAGGTCGATCTCGCCGGCAACGATCACGAACACCATTGCCGATGCCAGCATGCCGGTGATCGCCATCTGACGCAGCAGATTGGAGAAATTGCGCGTCGTCAGGAACTGCGAAGTCCCAGTTTCTGAATCATAGGTAAGGAAGCCGAAGAAGGCCCAGATGATCACGATGATGAACAAGAGGGCGACAATCTTGTACTCGGACAGGAACTTCCTGACGTCTTTCTTGGTAAGTGTCATGGTCGTACACCGGTATTCTTATGAAGGGAGGGCCTTAGGCGGCTTCCGTGATCGGTTGTCCAATGGCGGCGGCAAGAACTTTCTCTTGCGTGAGCCCTTCGTTGACGAAGTTGCCCCGCAGCTTGCCCTCGCCCATCACCAGAACACGATCGCTGATGCCGAGCACCTCGGGCATTTCCGAGGAAATCATCAGCACCGCGACGCCCTGCTTGGCGAGTTCGGAGATCAATTTGTAGATCTCGTACTTGGCGCCGACGTCGATGCCGCGTGTCGGCTCGTCGAGGATCAGCACCTTTGGCTCCGGCAGCAGCATCTTGGCGACGACCGCCTTCTGCTGGTTGCCGCCCGACAGGGAGGCGATCGGCAGGAGAGGCTCCGCCGTCTTGACCTTCATGCGGATGATCTGGTTCTGGATTTCGGCGAGTTCGACCTCGGACTGGATGAAGCCGCCGCTGGTGTAGCGCTTCAGCACCGACATGGTGATGTTGTAGCCCACCCCCATCAGCGGAATGATGCCGTGCCGCTTGCGGTCCTCCGGCACCATGCAGATGCCGAGCTTGACCGCGTGACGCGGTTCTCTGACAAAGATTTCCTTACCATCAAGGAACACCTTGCCCTCGTGATCGCCGTTCCAGCAGCCGAACAGCTTGCAGGCGAGCTCCGTACGCCCGGCGCCGACCAACCCGGCGACACCGAGGACTTCGCCCTTGCGGATCTCGAAGGAAACGTCGTCCACCACCTTGCGCTCGCGGTTGGTAACGTCCCAGCAGGTGATGTTCTTCGCCTCGAATACCACCTCGCCAATGGCGTGCGGCTCGCGAAGGAACAGGTTCTTCATCTCGCGGCCGACCATCATGGTGATGATCTTGTTGGTGTCGAGCTCGGCCATCGGCTGCGTGCCGATGTGGGTGCCGTCGCGGATAACGGTGACGGTATCGGCGATCTCGGCCACCTCGTCGAGCTTGTGCGAGATGTAGACGCAGGCCATGCCGTGGGCCTTGAATTCCTTGACGAGATCGAGAAGCGTCTTGGTTTCGGAGGTCGTCAGCGCCGACGTCGGCTCGTCGAGGATCAACAGCTTGGCGTTCTTGTTGAGTGCCTTGGCGATCTCCACGAGTTGCTGCTTGCCGCCTGAGTAGTTGTAGACCGGCAGGGCGACATTGATGTCGCTCATCTTGAGGCGAGCCATCAGCTTCTCGGCTTCGGCGTTCATCCTGTCGTAGTCAATGAAGCCGGCTCTGGTCCGCGGCTCGGCACCGAGGAAGATGTTCTCGGCCACCGTCAGGTGCGGCACCATCATCAGCTCCTGGTGGATGATGACGATGCCAGCTTCCTCGGTCTCACGAATGTTGCGCGCCTTAAGCTCCTGGCCTTCCCAAAGGATCTGTCCCGACCATGTCCCGTAAGGGTAAACCGCCGAGAGAACCTTCATCAGCGTCGACTTGCCGGCGCCGTTTTCGCCGCAGAGCCCCACGCACTCGCCCCGGCGAACCTGGAGGTGAATTCCATCGATCGCCTTGACGCCATTAAAGTCCTTGGTGATGTCGTGCATCTCCAAGAGATAGTCTGACATAGACCGCACTCCCTTCGACGACGCGAGCGGCCTCGAACCAGCCTGGCGCGCCATCCCTCTCCGATCGGAGCAAAGGCCGATGAAGGCCCGCCGCTTCCCAAAACCGGCATTTCGCCGAACATGACTCGGAGCCGCCCCCGCGGCTTGCCGAACCGGCACGGCACCCTCGCAAGGGGCCGTAATGCTTTCGCTTTCGTCTTGTGTGAAGACCGGACCCACCGGCCCCAGCCGGCGGCTATCTCGCCCGCTGCCTCAATGTGCCAAGCCGCAGACAACGGGCACGCGACTCGCAAAAAAGCAAAAGACCGCGCCAGTCGTCATTTGGCAGACTGGACCGACGAATCTTCCCGATCCAATCGGCAAATAGCGCCCGGGGCGGGTATCAACCCGCCCCGGTTCTGATGTCAGAGGCTTACTTGGCTCCAACCTGTTCCTTCGTGTAGAAGCCGTCCTCGACGACCTTCATCACGTTTTCCTTGGTCAGCGGAATCGGCGTCAGCAGGACGGAGTCGACCTCTTTCTTGCCGTTGTCGAGCTTGGCGGTGTATTCCACCGCTTCGCCCTTGACGAGCTTGACAGAGAGCTTGGCGGCTTCCGAGGCGATCAGCTGCAGCGGCTTGTAGACGGTGACCGTCTGGGTGCCGTCGATCACGCGCTTGATGGCGGCGAGATCAGCGTCCTGGCCGGAGATGGCTACCTTACCGGCGAGACCCTGGGCGGCGAGAGCCTGGATGGCGCCACCGGCCGTGCCGTCGTTCGACGCAATGACGGCGTCGATCTTGTTGTCGGCGGCGGTCAGCGCGTTCTCCATGATCGACATCGCTTCGGTCGCGCTCCACTCCTTGACCCACTGCGAACCGATCACCTTGACCTTGCCGGCGTCGACAGCGGCCTGAATGGCCTTCTCCTGGCCGGCGCGAAGCAGCTTGGCGTTGTTGTCGGTCGGCGCGCCACCCAGCAGGTAGTAGTTGCCTTCCGGAGCGGCCTTGAGAACGGCCTCGGCCTGCAGGAAGCCGACGCGCTCGTTGTCGAAGGAGATGTAGGCATCTTCGTCGGCATTCAGGATCAGGCGGTCATAGGACACGATCTTGATGCCGGCCTTGTGGGCTTCGTCGATGACTTCGCTGAACACCTGCGAGTTCATCGGCACGATGGCGATGGCGTCGACCTTCTTGGCGATCAGGGTCTCGACCTGGTTGACCTGCTTCTGCTCGTTGGCGTCGGCGGAGGTCACCACCACTTCAGCACCCAGCTCCTTGGCAGCGGCGATGAAATAGTCGCGATCGCGAGCCCAGCGCTCGACGCGCAGATCGTCAATCGAGAAGCCGAGAACCGGCTTGTCGGCAGAGGCCTGGGCAGTCATGGGCAGCGCAACGGCGGCGGCCAGAATCGTGCTCGACAGAATGGTAGAAAGTTTCATTATCGCTCCTCCTGAAGGCCCTTACGGGCCTAGCCGCCTCCCCGGCGGCCTTCTTGCATCCGAACCAAGACCGGATGGCTGATCCTCCGGTCACTTCCCCCAGCAACGCCCGTCATGAGCAGCGCTGTTGGTTCGGGATGTACCTCACGCGAGTGATAGATGCCTCAAAGAGATGATGGATGCAACTCATTTTGATTGCGTAGATGCGTTGTGACCATCATCCATTTGACGAAGAAATTTCCTTCTCCGTCATGAGGTTCCCCTCGATAATCTACATCCTGCGCCGCCAGTTGCCTGGGCGCAGCCAATCCCGAACGCGCTATTCCCACAGAATAGCCGTCCAATTTGATGTGATTTCATCAAGGACAGTTCCTCCAGTCCCTGACGGCAGCTTTCCGGCACCCTCCGTATCGCCGGTAAATTTCGACCCTCAAAATATACTCATCACCTTGCCTTGGCAAGTGACAATCCGGCCAACATCGACGAATGACCATGCCGGCAATTGAAGACGAACGCCCCACCACGGCGCGCGGCCATGGCGGGGCGTTAGCGGCAATAACCAGGAAGGCGATCAGGGCGTCGGCGTATCGGCTGCCAGCAGCCCTTCGGCCCGAAGTCGCTCCCAGAGGACGGCGGGAATGGCGGCCTTGTACCAGGCGAAGTTCTGCCTGGCCGCATCGAGCCTGCTCATGCCGACGACGACCGCCTGTACCGCCGGATGGGCGAGCGGGAAGTGCACCGCTGCTGCCGGCATCTCCACGCCGACCTCGGCACAAACAGCGGCGATTCGCCGTGCCTTGTCGACAATTTCGGCCGGAGCGGCGCCATAGTCGTAGTTGCCGCCAGCCTCCGGCGGCTTCACCAGAATGCCGGAGTTGAAAATGCCCACTGCCACCACACCGACGCCTCGCTGTTCGGCGAGCGGCAGAAAATCGGCAAGCCCCGGCTGCTCGAGCAGCGTATAGCGGCCGGCCAGCATCACCACGTCGAGATCGAGTTTGGAGATAAGGTCAGCCGCCACGTCGGCCTCATTGATGCCAGCGCCGATCGCCCTGAGATCGCCGCTGCGCCGCAGTTCATCGAGTGCCCGGTAGCCGCTGTCGAGCGTGTCCCGATAGTGCCGGTCGAAGTCGGCCTTCAGGTTCCGCCGGTCGAGGTCGTGGATGTAGACGATGTCAATCGTCTGCGCCCCCAACCGGTTGTAGGACTGCTCCAGCGACCGCATGAAGCCGTCGTAGGTAAAATCGAGCACCGGCCTCAACGGCTGCGGCCGCACCCAGCCGCCGCGGTCGGGCGCCTCACCCCGCCGGTAGGGCACGAAGTAGCGACCAACCTTGGTCGACAGGAGATACTCCGCGCGCGGCTTGTTGCGCAGGAAGCGGCCCAGCCTCAGTTCGCTGAGACCGAAGCCATAGAGCGGCGACGTATCGTAGTAGCGGAAACCCTCGTCCCAGGCTTCGGCCAGGACGGCGTCGGCCACGTCGTCCGGCACATCCCAACTGAGCGTGCCGAGGCCAGATGCCCCAAAGCCAAAGCGATAGGCTGGATTTTCGTCGAACGGAGTGGTCATGTCCCGATAGTTCCCCTGAGCGCGAACGAAGGCCCGCTGCGGTCGTATCCGCCGCGGGCCCTCTTCTATTGTCCCGATCCATCCTCAGCCGTAGAGCGGCCCAAACGTTTCGCAGGCGCGGAAGTCGGCCCCTTCCGGATTCATGCCGAACATCGCCCAGGTGCTAGGACGGAAGATCGCCTCTTCGTCGACGTTGTGCATGGCGACGGGAATGCGCAGCATGGCCGCGAGCGCGATCAGGTCGGCACCGATATGGCCGTAGGAAATGGCACCGTGGTTGGCACCCCAAGCCGCCATGACCTTGTACACCGACTTGAACGGCCCCTCCCCCGTCAGCCGAGGCGCGAACCAGGTGGTCGGCCAGGTCGGATCGGTGCGCTTGTCGAGGATGTCATGCACACGGTCTGGCAGCGCCACCGTCTCGCCTTCGGCAATCTGCAGCACGGGGCCGATGCCGGCGACAAGGCTGAGGCGTGTCATGGTGATCGGCATGCCGCCGCGCGTGGCAAAATCGGTCGACCAGCCGCCGCCGCGGAAATAGCCGTGGTTCGCCTGGCAGAAGCGCGTCACCTCGAGGGTGCGTTGCTGGTCGGCCTCGGTCACTTCCCAGAAGGGCTTGATGCCAGGCTTGTTGTCGACCGTCATCTCGCCAGCGCCGTCGAGGCAGGTGGCGCCGGAGTTGATGAGATGGATCAGGCCGCCGGCCGCCGCGCCGTCCACCGTGTGACCCGATACGCGCTTGATGGCGTCCGGGCTCCAGTAGGTGCGCACGTCGGAGAAGATCTGCGCCCGGGCCGTCAGAAGGTTGCCGAACAGCATGCCGACGCCATTGAGGCAATCGTTCTCCGTGGCAAGGATCAGAGGCTGCCTCGGCCCGTTCCAGTCGAACGACGTGTTCAGCATCGTTTCCATGAAATCGCCGTTCGGCATGAAATCGGTCCACTGCCGTTGGCCTTGGAAACCGGCCGCAATGGCGTGATGGCCGCAGGATTCCTCGACATAACCGAGCTCGGCAAGGCGCGGATTGCCCACCATCAGATCGTGGGCGATCAGACACATCTTGACCGACGTCTCCCACTCCGATCGTTTGCGCGCCGCGTCCGACGCCGTGTCGCCATTGGGGTCGAAGCCCTCCTTGCAATGGGTGAGCGTCCAGGCGAGCGCCTTGTCGTATTCGACCGGGTCATAGATATTGAGCTGCAGACGGCGCTGGAACTCGCTCATGTCGATATATTCGGTGCGCATGCCGAGGTAGTGCTGGAAAAAGCCGGCGTCGACGATCGAACCGGCGATGCCCATCGACACCGCACCCATGGAGAGATAGCTGCGGCCGCGCATGGTGGCGACGGCGATGCCGGCGCGCACAAAGCGCAGGATCTTGTCGCGTACGTCGTCAGGAATCGTCCGGTCCGAGCCGTCCTGCACTTCAGACCCATAGATGCCGAAGGCCGGCAGACCCTTCTGGTTATGGGCGGCCAGCACGGCGGCGAGATAGACCGCTCCAGGACGCTCGGTACCGTTGAAACCCCACACCGCCTTGGGCGTCAGCGGGTCCATATCCATGGTCTCGGAGCCGTAGCACCAGCAGGGCGTCACCGTCAGCGACACGCCGACGTTCTCGCGCGCGAATTTCTCGGCGCAGGCCGCGGCCTCGGAGACGCCACCGATGGTGGTGTCGGCGATGACGCACTCGACCGGTTCGCCTGTCGGATGGCGCAGCGTCGAGGTGACCAGTTCGGCCACCGCCTTGGCCATGCCCATCGTCTGGTCCTCGAGGCTCTCGCGCACGCCGTTGCGCCGACCGTCGATCGTCGGACGGATGCCGAGCTTCGGCAGATTCCTGAAAACGCCGTTCATGTCTCTCTCCCTTCCTCCGGAGCCTTTCCGAACGCTGCCGTCGACCTCTCCCTGTCGGCGTCAGACGCGCTTCGGCCCGCCGCGCGGTGGCGGCTCCACTTTGTTCTTCAACGTCGGATCAACCTCGCCGGCTTGCTTGCCGTAGCTCTGGAAGCGCTCCAGCACGACCGCCATGTCCTCCTTGCCGAGGATCACCCCGCCGCCCAGCATGCGGGTGCCGATGTAGACCCGCGCCAGGTTCTCGACCTCTTCAAGAACGGCGAAGGCCTTGGCCGGCGTCTTGCCCAGGGCGATGACGCCATGGTTGCCCAGAAGGCAGGCCATCCGGTGCTCCAGCGCAGCGAGCGCTTCCACCGACAGCTCCGCCGTCCCGAAGGGCGCGTAACCCGAGCACTTCACGATATCGCCGCCGGAGACGCCGATCATGTAGTGGATCGGCGGAATGTCCAGCCGGCAGCAGGCAAGGATCGAGCAGTTGGTGGCATGGCTGTGCAGCACGGTGTCGACATCCGGCCGCGCTTTCAGGATATCGTAGTGGAAGCGCCATTCCGACGACGGGACGAAGTCGCCATAGTAGCGCCCCTGCCAGTCCATCTCGACGATCTGTTCCGGCTGCATCCGGTCGTAGGCGATGCCCGACGGCGTGATCAGCAGCCCGCCGTCGACCCGGACACTGAGATTGCCCGCCGCACCGATATTCAGCCCGGACGCGTTCATCCTGAGGCAGATCGAAATCATCTCCTGACGAAGATCGACATGGGACGTCATCAGTTGCTCACCTCCTGAGGCGCGGACGGATCAGCCGCCTGTTCCGCCGAAGCGTCTTCCCGGCGGTCCCGGTCGAGCGGCGCAATCAGCACCGTCACGCCGGCATCCTCCAGCATGTGCCGGTCACTATTGGATATGCCCTCGTCGGTCACGAAGACGTCGACCTCGGCAAGCGGAAACACCACAAGACTGCGCGCCTCTGCGAACTTGCTGCTGTCGGCCAATACGACGAGGCGCGTCGCCTGCCGGCGCAGGGCCCGCGCCGCCCTCAGCGGCAACGGATCATCCTCCATGATGCCGGCCGGACCGACGGCATGGCAGCCGATGAAGAAGGTGCTGGCGGCGACATGGAAGGCCGGCGGATCGTCGAAGGGGCTGAGCACGATGCCCTGCTGAGCCAATACCTCGCCGCCGGTCAGGAAGACCCGGTTATCCGTCTTGAAAGCAAGGTGGTTGGCCACCGGCAGCGAGTCGGTCAGGACCGTCAGGCCGACGGCCGGCAGCATTTCCGAAAAGCGCGCCACGGTGGAACCACCGTAGAGGATCAGCGTATCCGGCGTCGAAACAAGCTCCACCGCCCGGCGGGCAATCGCGTCCTTGGCCGCGGCGGCGCGTTGCGCCTGCACGCCGTAGAAATAGGAGGCCAATGGCCGGCCCGCTGCCATCAGCGGTGCCACACCGCCGCGCACCTTGCGGATGCGCCCGGCTTCGCAGAGCTGGTCGACGTCGCGGCGCAGCGTGGCGCCCGACGCATCGACCATGGTCAGAAGCTCCTCGTAGGACACGGCATCGCGCCCTTCGACGGCCTTCAGGATCAGGTTGAACCGTTCTTCCTTCAGCATGACGCGACCATATGTCCGTCGCAGAAACCCGTCAATTCGACTCATCGCAGTTACAGTCAAAACATCGCATTTTCATGCAATATGTTTCAACTCGGCGAGGCTAGCTCGATTCATGCCGAAAGCCGCGGCACGGAGCCTATCAAAACGGCATCGCGTGGTGCTTTTCGTCGCAAGGACGGCACACAACGACCAATTCGTGCACACTCGGCATTCCCCGTGCTTGATTCGCTCACTCGGATTACCTAAGACCGTCCAAAACCCCGGCCTGAAATCCGGCCGAAGACCCGTGACGGAGGAAATTCGATGCGTGCCTTGTTGTTTGCCCTCGCCGCCAGCGTGGCTGCGGTCCTGCCGGTTCATGCCGAGAACGTGACGGTCGACGTGACCGCCATCGTCGAACATCCGGCGCTCGACGCCGTCCGCGACGGCGTGAAGGATGCTCTGGCCGCCGCCGGCTACAAGGAAGGCGAGAATCTCACCTTCGTCTACAAGTCGGCGCAGGGCAACGCTGCCACCGCGGCGCAGATCGCCCGCCAGTTCGCCGGTGACGGCCCGACGGTGATCGTGCCGATCTCGACGCCGTCGGCTCAGGCCGTCGCCGCCGCCACGCGCGATATCCCGATCGTCTTCTCGGCGGTGTCCGACCCGGTCGGCGCCCAGCTTGTGAAAAGCATGGACAAGCCCGGCGGCAACATCACCGGCCTCTCCGACATGTCACCGGTGGCCGAGCACGTGGCGCTGATCAAGGAGATCCTGCCGAACCTGAAGAAGCTGGGATTCCTCTATAATTCGGGCGAAGCCAACTCGGTGTCGCTGCTGGCCGCCCTCAAGGCCGAAGCGGAGAAAGCCGGCGTCGAAGTGATCGAGTCCGCCGCCACCAAGACCGCCGAGGTACAGGGTGCGGCGCGCGCGTTGGTCGGCAAGGCCGACGCCATCTATGTCCCGACCGACAACACCATCATCTCGGCGCTGGAATCGGCAGTTGGCGTCGCCGTAGAGTCGAAGCTGCCGCTGTTCACCGCCGATACCGACAGCGTGTCGCGCGGCGCGATCGCCGCCCTCGGCTTCAATTATTACGACGTCGGCAAGCAGACGGGCGCCATCGTCGTCCGCGTGCTGAAGGGCGAGACCGTCGGCGACATCCCCGCCACCATCGCCAAGGGGACCGACCTCGTGGTCAACAAGTCGGCCGCCGCCAAGATGGGCGTGACGCTGCCCGAAGCCCTGGTCGCCCGCGCCACCAAGGTGATTGAATAACCACGGCGCCGCGCCCCTTCGTTCGCAGCGCGGACGGCGGGGCGCGGCCCCGGCAAACGGGCCGGCCGATGCCGGCCAGGATATCCCGGTCCGCCTTTGGCGCTGAGCCACCGACGGGCATCTCCACCCAGGGATATCCAGCATAAGGATCGTTGCGCGTGAGCCAAATCGCCCTCTGGGGGGCCGTCGAACTCGGCCTCGTCTATGCCTTCGTCGCGCTCGGCGTTTATCTCGCCTTCCGCGTCCTCGACTTCCCCGACCTGACCGTTGACGGCACCTTCCCGCTCGGCGCCGCCGTCGCCGCCGTGTTGATCATGGCCGGCGTCAATCCCTGGCTCGCCTCGGTGGTTGCCATGGTGGCCGGTGCTCTGGCCGGCCTCGTCACAGCAACGCTCAACGTTCGCTTCAAGATCCTGAACCTGCTCGCGTCGATCCTGACGATGATCGCCCTGTTCTCGGTCAACCTCCGGGTGATGGGCCGGCCGAACGTGGCATTGCTCTCGGTCGACACCATGCTGACGCCCTTCTACGGCCATGGCCTCAGGGACTTCATGGTGCGGCCGATGTTCCTGCTCATGCTGGCCATCGTGGCGCTCATCGTCGTCTGGCGCTATCTTGAGAGTGATGCGGGCCTTGCCATGCGCGCCACCGGCGCCAACGTTCGCATGGCCCGCGCCCAGGGAATCAACACCGACCGCCAGGTCTATTTCGGCATCGCGCTGTCCAACGCGCTGGTGGCGCTCGGCGGCGCGCTATTCGCGCAGACCAATGGTTTTGCCGACGTCACCGCTGGTGTTGGTACCATCGTCGTCGGCCTGGCGGCGGTCATCATCGGTGAGACGCTGTTCGGTACACGTCGCATCCTGATCGCGCTGATCGGTTGCGTGATCGGCTCCATCCTCTACCGCATTGCCATCCAGATGGCGTTGTCGAGCGACTCGCTCGGCCTGCAGGCGTCCGATCTCAATCTCGTCACGGCCGTCCTCGTCACGTTCGCCCTGGTGCTGCCGCGCCTCAAGCGGGGAGTGCTCTCATCATGATCGCCCTCGACAACATCCACGTCGTGTTCGGGCGCGGAACGCCGCTCGAGAAAAAAGCCCTGTCAGGGGTCTCGCTGACCATCAAGGAAGGCGCCTTTACCACCGTCATCGGTTCCAACGGCGCCGGCAAGTCGACGCTGCTCGGCGTGCTGGCCGGCGACGTCATTCCCGTTGAGGGCAGCGTGCGCATCGGCGATGCCGACGTCACCAAGCAGCCGACCGCCGCCCGCGCCGGTCGCGTTGCCCGCGTCTTCCAGGATCCGCTGGCCGGCTCCTGCGGCGCGCTGTCCATCGAAGAGAATCTGGCTCTGGCCCACAAGCGCGGCCAGCATCGCGGCCTCAAGCTGGCGCTCGGCCACACCCGCCGCAAGCTGTTTCGTGAGAAGATCGCCGAGCTCGACCTCGGCCTTGAAAATCGCATGACGGACCGCATGGCCATGCTGTCGGGTGGCCAGCGGCAGGCGGTATCGCTGGTCATGGCGATGATGGCCGGTTGCGACATGTTGCTGCTCGACGAGCATACCGCCGCCCTCGATCCCGGCATGGCCGAGTTCGTGATGAAGCTCACCGAGCGGATCGTCGGCGCCAAGAAGCTGACGACTCTGATGGTGACGCATTCGATGCGGCAGGCCCTCGATTACGGCGACCGCACCATCATGCTGCACGGCGGCGAGATCGTGCTCGACGTCGAGGGCAACAACCGCCGCAATCTGGACGTCGAAGACCTCATCGACATGTTCCGCCGCGTCCGTGGCCAGACGCTTGACGACGACGAACTGCTGATCGCCGAGTGACGTGAGAGCGGCGTCACCGCCCTCCTCTATGCGATGATACGACCGATCAGCTGCCACAGAGCCGGTGCCCGGTAGTCCGGGACGGCGATGTCGGCGCCATTCTTCGTCACCGTCGCCGCGTCGAGCGTCGTGGTTAGCCCCACCGTGGTGATCTTCGC
Organism: Pseudomonadota bacterium; assembly: GCA_018262575.1. Lineage (GTDB taxonomy): Bacteria > Pseudomonadota > Alphaproteobacteria > Rhizobiales > Pleomorphomonadaceae > Pleomorphomonas. Next base: position 48,715 of record JAGSYU010000028.1, read on the forward strand.
CGCGTGCGCCGCCCGAAGGCCCGGAGGCGCATCCTCGAAGGCGATCGCCCGGTCGGCCGGCACACCAAGCCGCTCGAGGCCCGTGAGGTAGGGCAGCGGATCGGGCTTGCCGCGTTCGAGCTCGGTGCCGATGACGATGGTGTGGAAGTATGCGGCGACGCCCAACTGGGCCAGCATGTCGCTCACGTTGGGGCGTGGCGCGTTGGAAACCACGGCCAGCCCAACCTTCTGCTCCACGGCCCAGTCGAGCAGCTCGATCAGCCCATCGATCGGCTTGAGCCGTCCGACGATCAACCGCCGGAACAACGCCTCCTTCTCATCGGCGAGGCGTGGATGGTCTTCCGTCGCGACATGCGGGAAAAGATTCTTGAAAATCAGGGAATTGGCCTGCCCGGATACGTATTTGAGAAAGGTCGGCTCGTCGATGTCAACGCCATAGGCCTTGCCGAATTCCACGAAGGCCTCGTGATGGAAACGGTCGCTGTCGGTCAGCGTTCCATCCATGTCGAACAACAGGGCACGAGAAAACATCGGCGGAAGACTCCGGTTCGCGGCATCGTTTTTGAAGCGGTTTGGCATACACCGCGCTCCCCGGCGGGTCCAGCCGCGTGAAACGCAAGCAAAAGGCCCGATTGCCCCACTTTTGATCTTCCCACCCGAACGGGTGGGCTGTATTGATCTCGCCAAAAGCACAATACAGTGGACCCTGATGGAACTTCGCCAGCTTCAGCATTTCGTCGCCGTCGCCGAAGAAATGCACTTCACCCGCGCCGCCCGGCGCGTCAACATCGTGCAGTCGGCTCTCTCGACGTCGATCCGCTCCCTTGAGGAAGAACTCGCCGCCAAGCTGTTCCTGCGCAACACCCGCCAGGTGCAGCTCACTGCCGCCGGCCGCGTCTTTCTCGACAAGGCACGCCTTGCCATCGACGCGGTGCGCGAGGCCCGCGACGCCGTTGCTGCCGTGCAGGGCCTGACACGTGGCCGCCTCGCCATCGGCACGGTGCAGAGCCTGCCAGCCTTCGTCGATCTGCCGGCCCTGCTCGCCTCATTCCACGAGCTCTATCCCAGCATCGAGGTGCGCCTCTGCCAGGGCAATGCCGACCACCTCCTCGACAAGATCCGATCCGGCGGCATCGACCTTGCCATCGTGCCGCTGATCGAGGCGCCGCGCGGCATCGCCACCAAGATGATCGCCTGCGAGTATCTCGTCGCCATTTCCGCCAAGGACCACCCGCTGGCCGGCCGCAAAGACGTGCCGCTCTCCGCCTTCCGCGACGAACCCTTCGTCGATTTCGAACAGGCCTGGGGAACCCGTCTGCTCGTCGACACCGGCTTCCGTCACGCCGGCATCGAACGCCGCGTCGCCTTCGAGGTCAATGACCTCGGCACGTTGATCGAACTGGTATCGCGTGGCCTCGGCGTGGCGCTGGTGCCCGAGGCGATCGCCGAAGCGGAAACGGAGACGCTCGGCGTCATCCGCCTCGCCGAGCCGCAGATGTGCTGGGAGCTGGCGGTGGCCACTCTGTCCGGCGGCGGCAACGAAATCATTCTTGACGGCGCACCGAAGGCCTTCATGGACCTCCTGATCGCTGCCCGCAGTGTTGACGAGGTGGAGGAGGAGGCCGTCGCCTGAGCCGGCCTCCTCCCTGATCTTCTTACTTCACGTATGTCCGCCAGTCGTGCTGCTCCTTGAAGCCCAGCACGGTCCGGATCTTCTCGTTGGAGATCGGCGCCTCAAAGCCGGTGAGCGGCCGGCTGTGCGGCGTGCTCGGACAGACCTTCTTCAAGAAAGGCGCCGTCGGTTCGCGGGCGGTGATCGTGTCGTTGACGGCGTTGAACACCTGAAAGCCGAGCCCGCTCTTCTCTACGCAGAGATGGACGATCTCGCCGAGGTCGCGGGCATCGATATAGCTCCAGGCGTTGCGCTTGCGCGTCAGCGGATCTTCCATGAAGCCGGGGAAGTTGGCGTATTCATGCGGCTCGATGACATTGCCGATCCGCAGCGCGTAGACGTCGGCGCCGTAGCGCATGGCAAAGGCGCGGGCCGTCTTCTCGTTCACCACCTTTGACAGGCCGTAGCTGTCCATGGGATCGGTGTCGTAGTCCTCGGTCAGCGGGAACTGATGAAAGTCCTTGTCGCCTTCGGCAAAACAGACGCCGTAGGTGGTCTCGCTGGAGGCGATGATCACCTTGCGGATGCCAAGCTTCATCGCCGCTTCGATGACGTTGTAGGTCGACATCACGTTGGTCTCGAAGGTGCGGTTGTCCGGCGTCAGCAGGATGCGCGGCACGGCGGCAAAATGCACCACGGCGTCCGGCAGCACCGGCCGCGAACCGCTGGCGAGACTGTCGAAATCGAAGTGCATGGAGAGCGCGCTATAGACCTGACCGCCGTCGGTGAGGTCGCAGGCGAGCGTGGTGACACCGGGGCAGTCGAGCGGCTTCAGGTCGAGGTTGAAGACGTCGTGTCCCTTGGCCTTGAGATAGGGAACGACGTGACGGCCGGCCTTGCCCGAGCCGCCAGTGAAAACGATCTTCCTGCCCATTCTTGTCTCCAAATTCAGTGGGCGCCGGCTGCTGCCGTTGCGCCATCAGGTCATCAACTGTCCGCCGTTCACCTCAAGCACCTGCCCGATCATGTAGCCCGACAGCGCCGCCGAGGCGAGGAACAGGTAGGGACCGGCCATGTCTTCCGGCTTCGCGAGGCGCTGCAGCGGAATGGTGACGCGCATGGCGTCGAGATAGGCTTGGTCGGAATAGCGCTCGTGGAACGGCGTCTCGACGATGCCCGGCGCCACAGCGTTGACGCGAACGCCAAACGGCGCAAATTCCTTGGCCATGCCGCGCGTCACGTTTTCGATGAACGCCTTGGCCGACCCGTAGGGGCCGGCCCCGAGGCTGGCACCGGTGCGGGCGGCAATCGACGTGGTGTTGATGACAAAGCCCTGCTGCGCCTTGAGGAAGGGCAGCGCGGCGTGCGAAGCCACCAGCACCGAGCGGACGTTGAGGCCGATCACCTCCTCGAACACGGCCTCGTCGAAAGCGGCGTAAGGCATGCGCGCCACCATGCCGCCAGCGTTGTTGATGAGACCATCAAGACGGCCGAAAGCCATCGCCGTCTCCTCGACGACCCGCGTGATCTCGGCCGGTTTCGTGACGTCGCCATGCACGGCCGTCGCCTTGCCACCGGCGGCGCGGATGTCGGCGCAGAGCGCCTCGGCCGCCGCGGCGGAAGAGTTATAGTGGACCCCCACCGATGCCCCCTGCTCGGCAAAGGCGCGCGCCAGCGCCGCGCCAATGCCCGAGGAGGCGCCGGTGATGAGCACTGCCTTGCCGGCGAGATCGGGAATGCTGAGCGGCTTCGTCATGGGAGCCTCCTTCATGGTGCGTACCGCCAGGCGGACAGCCGGCGGCGGAACCGGACAAGCAAATCCCCTCCGGCCGCCGCTGTCCATGCACTAGCCGGCTATGCCAATAGGCGATCTCAGACGCTCTTGACCATGAAGGTCTGGTAGGGCGCTTCCAGCGCGGCGACCTCCTCGGCAGAGAGCTCGAGATCAACAGCCGCGATGGCATCGTCGAGATGCCCCATCCTGCTGACGCCGACGATCGGCGACGTCACACCGCTGACCTGCAGCACCCAGGCGAGCGCCACTTCGGCCATTGACCGCCCGCGTGCCTTCGCCACCTTTTCCACAGCGGCAACGACCTCCGGAGCATTACCCTCCGTCTGATCGTACATGCCCTTGTTGTGGCGGTCGGTGGTGTTGCGCTTGGTCTCCGTGCCCCAGGGACGGGTGAGCTTGCCGCCACCCAGCGGGCTCCAGGGGATGACGGCGACACCCTGGTCGCGGCAGAGCGGCAGCATTTCGCGCTCCTCCTCGCGATAGACGAGGCTGAGCTGGTTCTGCATCGACGAAAACTTGGTCCAGCCGTTCAGTTCGGCGGCGTGCTGCATCTTGGCAAACTGCCAGGCGAACATCGACGACGCCCCGATGTAGAGCGCCTTGCCGGACTTCACGACGTCGTCGAGCGCCTCCATGGTCTCCTCGACCGGCGTATGCGGGTCAAAGCGGTGGATCTGGTAGAGATCGACGTAGTCGGTACCGAGCCGCTTCAGGCTGTTGTCGATTTCACCCAGGATCGCCTTGCGCGACAGGCCACGGCCGTTCGGCCCCTGGCGCATCGGGAAGAACACCTTGGTGGCCAGCACGATTTCCTCGCGCGGCGCCAGCTCTTTCAGGATCGTGCCGGTGATCTCCTCGCTGGAGCCGGCCGCGTAGACGTTGGCGGTGTCGAAGAAGTTGATGCCGGCGTCCCAGGCCCGGCGGAACAGCGGCCGCGCGTCCTCAAGCCCGAGAACCCAGGGGCGCTCGTCCATCACCTTGCCGAAGGACATGCAGCCAAAGCAGATGCGACTGACCTCGAGTCCGGACGTTCCAAAGCGGGTGTATTGCATGACGGGTTCCTCCCTGGCGGTGCTGACGAACACAACGTCGACGCCCCGCGCGTCCCTTTTTCGAGCCGACAGTCAATCGCCCCCGCTTTGATCCGTCAAATGGATTGTCGAGATAAGATTGATCGCCAGGAGCGCAACAAATCGCTATCCAATGCGCTTTGGATGTCACGTACCAAAGTTTTTCGCCCCGCCGGTGCGGCTAGTCAGCCCACTTCCGTCTCGTCGGGATGAATCGTTTTTGCTAAGCTGGTTTCCATGAACTCGCGCCCGGAGAGGCACGCTGAGGGAGAAAGTCATGTCGGAACACGAAGGAACCGTCCGCCGCCGCTGGTGGAAGGAGGCAGTCGTCTACCAGATCTATCCGCGCTCCTTCCAGGACTCGAACGGCGACGGCATCGGCGACATCCCCGGCATCGTCTCGCGTCTCGACTATCTCAAGGATCTCGGCGTCGACGTGGTCTGGCTGAGCCCGCACTACGATTCGCCCAACGCCGACAATGGCTACGACATACGCGACTATCGCCAGGTGATGGCCGAGTTTGGCAGCATGGCCGATTTCGACACCTTGCTCGCCGGCCTCAAGGCGCGCGGCATGCGCCTGATCGTCGACCTTGTCGTCAATCATTCGTCAGACGAGCACGCCTGGTTCGTCGAAAGCCGCAAATCGAAGGACAATTCCTACCGCGACTATTACATCTGGCGTCCCGGCCGCGGCGACGGCCCGCCCAACGACTGGCGCTCCTACTTTTCCGGTTCGGCCTGGACGCTCGATCCGGCCACCGGCGAATACTATCTGCACCTGTTCGCCGACAAGCAGCCCGACCTCAACTGGGAGAACGACAAGCTGCGCGCCGAGGTCTACGACCTCATGCGCTTCTGGCTCGACAAGGGCGTCGACGGCTTCCGCATGGACGTCATTCCGATGATTTCCAAGGAGCAGACCTTCCCCGACTATCCGCCGGAACACCGCGAGCGCACCGAATACTACCATGCCGTCGGCCCGCGCCTGCACGAGTTCCTGCAGGAGATGAACCGCGAGGTGCTGTCGAAATACGACGTCATGACGGTGGGCGAGGCCTTCGGCGTCACCCCCGAGCAGACGCCCGACCTCGTCGACGAGCGGCGCGGCGAGCTGAACATGATCTTCAATTTCGACGCCGTCCGCCTCTGCAACAACGGCCATCGTTATCGGCCGTGGACGCTACCCGAGCTGAAGGCCATCTATACCCGCCTGGAGGAGAGCACCGGTCCCCATTCGTGGAACACCGTGTTCCTCTCCAACCACGACAATGCCCGCCTCGTCAGCAGCTTTGGCGATGATGCCGAGCCCTGGCGCGTGCCATCGGCCAAGCTGTTGGCCACCATGTTGATGACGCTGCATGGCACGCCGTTCATCTACCAGGGCGATGAACTGGGCATGACCAACTACCCCTTCACCTCGGTCGAGCAATATGACGACATCGCCGTCCGGAACGCCTGGAAGGCGGACGTGCTGACCGGCAAGGTGCCAGCCGCCGATTTCCTGGCTGGCATGGCACGGACCAGCCGCGACCATTCCCGCACGCCGATGCAGTGGACCGCCGCGCCAAATGGCGGGTTCACCGCCGCCGACAAGCCGTGGCTCGCCGTCAATCCCAACTACGCTGAGATCAATGCCGACGCGGCGCTCGCCGATCCCGGCTCGATCTTTCATCACTACGCCAAGCTCGCCGGCCTGCGCCGGGCGCATCCAGCTCTCGTCTACGGCGATTTCGTCGACCTTGCACCGGATCATCCGCATCTGTTCGCCTACACGCGAACCCTTGGCGATGAAACCGTTCTGGTATTGCTCAACGTCTCGCGCCAGACGGTCGACGTCGAGCTGCCGACCGGCATCGAGGTTGGCGAATTGTTGCTCGGCAATCTGGCCGTACCGTCCGAGACCAACCGTCTTGCCGGCTGGGAAGCGCGCGTTCACCGCTGCCGCCGGCCCTGAGCCAGCGTGGCCCAGCTTACGGCTCGGTGACCACCGGGCCGTCCTTCTCCATCCATTCGATCATGCTGCCGGGATAGACGCCGACGTCGGACCGTCCGGCCGCCTCTGCAACGGCCAGAGCCTCACCGGCGCGGCGGCCGGAACGGCACATCAGAACCACCGGGATTTCCGACGGCGGCGGCAACTGGCCGACGTTGAAGGCGGAAAGCGGCAAGTTGACCGCGCCCGGCACGTGGCCAGCCGTGAACTCGTCGACTTCGCGGACGTCAACGAGATGGATGCGGTTGGAGCTGAGCCCCGCCCGCACCTGATCGAAACTGAAGACCTCACCGGCCAGCGCAGGTCCGACGAGAGCGGACGCGAGACCACCGAAAAATGCCAGAGCCGCAAGACGCATGGTCCACTCCCTCTTCCCCGTCTTCCACGCAACATGGGGTTCGCCGACGAACATGCACAAGGCTGGGGGCAAAATAACGGCGCCGGCTTCTTCGCGAAGAAGAAACCGGCGCCCGGTGGAAAACACCTCCGTCAGCAGCAGCGGAATACACCGCCGGTGGAACCGCCGCCGTAGCGGCGCTCCTGGCTGTTGCGGAAGAACTCCTCCCTCGTCATGACCGGCTCGTCAGGGTGGCTCACGGCCCGATGGGCGACATAGGTGTCGTAATCGGGAACGCCAACCATCAGACGCGCCGTCTGGACGAGTTTCAGACCGACCTCACGCGGATCAGGTAGCCTGAGGCCGCACACCTGACATGTCATCGCCCACCTCGCTCGCAGTCGGCTTCTGCTCGCGCAGTGCCTTCAGCATTGCCTGAACACCGAACACCAGCATACCCACGACGATGACCATGAATACGGCGGTCAGCGCCGCGTCGATCCACTGGTTGAAGACGACGCGCTGCATCTCCTCCACCGTCTTGGCCGGCGCCAGAATGGTGCCGTCGGCGATCGCCTTGGAGAAGCGGTTGGCCTGGGCGATGAAGCCCACAGGCGGGCGTGGGTCAAACAGCTTCTGCCAGCCGGCGGTCAGCGTGCAGACGGAAAGCCAGGCGAGCGGAACCAGCGCCACCCAGGCATAAGCCTGCCGCTTCATCTTGAACAGCATCACCGTGGCGAAGGCCAGCGCGATGGCCGCCAGCATCTGGTTGGCGATGCCGAACAGCGGCCATAGCGTGTTGATGCCGCCGAGGGGGTCGACCACGCCCTGGTAGAGGAAGTAGCCCCAGGCCGCGACGGCAATTCCCGTCGCAACGAGATTGGCCGTCCAGCTATGGGTCTGCCGGAAGGACGGGATCGCCGTACCGAGCAGGTCCTGGATCATGAAACGGGCAACGCGCGTGCCGGCGTCGACCGTCGTCAGGATGAAGCGCCTCGAACAGGATGGCGAAGTGATACCAGAAGGGCATCAGCGCCACGCCGCCAATCACGCCAGACAGGATATGCGCCATGCCGACAGCCAGCGTCGGTGCGCCACCGGCCCGCGACAGGATGGAGGCCTCACCGACGTTCTTGGCCATGTCGGTCAGCACGTCCGGCGTCACGGTGAACATCGGATCCCAGGCCGAGATCACCTGCGCCGCCTGCTCGGCGGTGGTGCCGATGACACCCGGCGCCGTGTTCATGGCGAAGTAGACGCCCGGCTCGATCACCGAGGCGGCGATCAGCGCCATGACACCGACGAAGCTCTCCATCAGCATCGCGCCGTAGCCGATGAAGCGGAACTGGCTTTCGCTCTCGATCATCTTCGGCGTGGTGCCCGAGGCGATCAGCGAATGGAAGCCGGAGATGGCGCCGCAGGCGATGGTGATGAACAGGAACGGGAAGAGGTTGCCCGAGAACACCGGCCCCGTGCCATCGATGAACTTGGTCACCGCCGGCATCTTCATCTCCGGCATCACGAAGACGATGCCGATGGCCAGCGCCAGGATGGTGCCGATCTTCAGGAAGGTCCGCCCTTGTAGGTGAACAGCGGCGCCAACGTCTCGCTCTCGGCCACTGTGCGGCCGAAGACGATGGCCAGCAGCAGCAGCACGACGCCGATGGCACTCATCTCACCGATGCGTCCGGGCCGGAAGAAACGGCTGTACAGACCCATCAGAATGGCGATCGGGATGGTGGCGAACACCGTAAACGTGCCCCACGGGCTGCCGGCCAGCGCCTTGACGACGATGAGGGCGAGCACGGCGAGCAGGATGATCATGATCATCAGGATGCCGATCGAGGCGATGACGCCGGGCACCGGGCCGAGCTCGGTCTTGATCATGTCGCCGAGCGACCGGCCGTCACGGCGGGTCGAGGCGAACAGGATGAGGAGGTCCTGGACGGCACCGGCGAAGATCACGCCGGCAATCAGCCACATGGTGCCGGGCAGATACCCCATCTGTGCCGCCAGCACCGGGCCGACCAGCGGGCCAGCGCCGGCGATGGCGGCGAAATGGTGCCCAAACAGCACGTATTTGTCGGTCGGCACATAATCGAGGCCGTCGTTGTGCCGCACGGCCGGAGTCCGACGGGCCGGATCGACAGCAAGGACGCGGCTGACGATGTAGAGCGCGTAGAAGCGGAATGCGACGAGATAGGTGGCGACGGCCGCGACCACCAGCCACAGCGCGTTGATCGTCTCGCCACGGCTGAGGGCCACGACGCCGAGAGCAACGGCCCCGACAACGGCGATCAGTATCCAGACGAGCCACTCGCCCGGCGACCGGGGCGTCCTGGCGACAGTTGACATGCTTCCCTCCCGACGGAAACCCGGCCGAAGGAAGACGGTGTGGCAGGCAGACGAAACCATTGCCCCGGCACGACATGCCGGGGACTCAAGACGAGAAACTGGGCAGTCGCTTGGCGACCAGATCTATCGGTCTGGTCGGCGAATGCTCTCGCGGCTTGATTTCGCTTCGGATCCCCACCAAGTCCGCCGCCTTCCCGTCCCCGTCCCTCCCCCTCCCGAGGATTTCGAACCGGGCGGATGAAAGCGGCGCCCTCTCCCCAAGGCAACCTTCCGCTTCACTGTAACGATGCGAACACAACTGAATTATTGTATCCCGCCGACCGCGACAAGGTGAAGAAATGGTTACCGTGCGAAGTTTCCCTTAGCAAATAGGATGAGAAACTCGCCTGCGTCGACAGATATCCGCCGATGGCTGACCGTACGCCGCCGTTTCAGTGGACGACAGGCGTCGCCCGGACGATTGCCTGAAAGCGAGCCCGGACATCAGGCGGAACAGCGGCGGCCGGAGCGATTTCTGTCACGTCGAACGACCGGCGCACGATGCTCCTTGCCTCCTCCAGCGAAGCGATCACGCCGAGCCCCATCATCTGGAGCGCGGCATTGCCGAGCGCCGAGGTCTCGACCGGCCCGGCGCTGACCGGAATGCCGCAGGCGTCGGCCGTCAACTGGTTGAGAAGGTCGTTCCGCGACCCGCCGCCGATGATCCGGACATGGGTGAGCGGCCGCCCCGTCAGTGTTTCAAGCTCGTCCTTGACCCGCGCATA
>JAGSYU010000029.1 GCA_018262575.1 Pseudomonadota bacterium
CGGGTTGGGCATCACCTTGTCGAACAGCTCATAGGCAAGGCCGGCGGCGTCCAGGAGGCTCGTCACCTTGGCGACCGTGCCGGCCTTGACCAGCACCGCATCGGTGACCACCAGCGCCTTCCTGTAGCCGCGGCGCTGCACTTCGCCGACCAGCTCGGCGCGAGCACCGGCGCCGAAATAGGACGTCTCGTTGAGAATCATGCGATGGGACATGGGAGGTTTCCTTGTTGTGGGCTTAGCTGGCGAGCCGGTAGGCGCGCGCCGCATTGAGCGCGAATATCTTCATGAGCGCCGCTTCCCCACGTTGAGCGACGACGCCGTGGACGGCATCGAACCACGGGCGAAGCGGCGTTCCGAGTTGGCAAACGGGATAGTTCGACGCCCAGATCAGGCGGTCCTCGCCGAAAACCTCGAAGCAGAAATCGATGCCACGCCGGATCGACTCCATGGTCGAACCGAGATCCAGACCAGAGAGCTTGCACACCACGTTCGGACACTCGCCCAACTGGGAAAATCCGACGCGCCAGGCTGCCAGCTTCGGGCTGTCAGGTCCTTCGCTCAAAAAGGCGGGGCCGGGGTTGCCGCAATGGTCGAGGACAATCCGTGTTTCCGGAGCTGCCTTGGCAAGCGTCGCGAGATCATCAAGTTCGCCTTGACGCATGCAAGCGTCAAATGCGAGGTCCAGCTCGCCGAGGCGCTTGATGTTGGCCACGAACTCCGGCTTGAGGCAGGTTCCCGCCGGGCTGGCAGGTGTATGCAGCACATGCCGAACGCCCTTGAGACCGGGGTCTCCCAGCCAGGGCGCCAGTTCATCGCGCACGGTTTCGCCCAAGAGGTCGGCCGCGACAACCGCACCCGCCAACGGGCCGTCGCCCTTCCGGATGCGATCGAGGATCATCCGGTTCTCGTGCGCCCTGTCCTGCGGCGCCGCGTCGATCTCCACGTAAATAGCGCGATCGAGCTGCCACTCGCCATTTGCGGGGCCAGCCTCGGAGCGCCAATCATCCAACGTAAAGGTTCGCAGGAGCGAGGGCGCCTCCGGAAGCCAAGGCGGCACAAAGTCCGCCATATCCCAAAGGTGCAAATGGGCATCGACAATAGGAAGCATGAAATGTCTCTCCGGGACGGCTTCAGCCGGGGCTCCCGTCGACCTGATGGATGCATCAGACCGGCGGGCGAACGCACCGGATAGGAATGGATGAGCATCCGCCTGTCTGGCCGATCGGCGCGGCGGATGCTGGTCGGCAGGCTCCGTCTCGGTCAGCCGCCAGCCTTGCCGCCATTGCCGGGCAGCACGTCCCAGCCGGCGTCCATCACCGGCGCCAGGATCGCCTCCACCTGCTTGAGCAGAGTGGCGTCCGGCTCGCTATCGGCCCAGCGGGCGTTCTCCCGGACATTGCGGGCGTTCGCGGTGCCGACCACGGTGGTGGCGATGCCATGCTCGTGGCCGGTGGTCAGCGCGAAGCGCATCGCCAGCTCGGAGATATCGGTTCCCGCCAGGGTACAAAGGCGCGCCGCGGCGGCCACCAGCTCGAACACGCGCTCGTTGCCCGGATGCCAGGAAGGCGCACCGCGCGTCGTCAGCAATCCCATGCCGAGCGGACTGGCGTTGAGCACGCCAATGCCCGCCGCCGCGAGGCGCTTGGCCACCGGCGCCAGCCGCCGGTCCTGCAGGGTATAGGTGCAATAGGCCATCACCGTATCGACCTGCTCTTCGATGGCGATCTTTTCGACGACGTCGAGACGGTAACCGGTGACACCAATGAAGCGGACCACACCCTCTTCCTTCAGCCTGCGCAGCGTCGGCAACGCTTCGTTCCTGAGTTGGGCAAGGTCGCCATATTCGATGTCATGGCACTGGATGACGTCGATATGATCGGTGCCAAGGCGCCCGAGGCTGGCCTCGATCGACCGCTTGGTCGCATCGGCGGAGAAATCCCAGTCCTGGTCGCCATAGCGGCCGATCTTGGTCGCCAGCGTGTAGCTCTGGCGATCGAAGCCCTTCAGCGCCTTGCCAAGGGCCGTTTCCGCCGTCGTCAGGCCGTAGTAGGGCGCAACATCGAAATAGTTGAGGTCGCATTCGAGTGCCGTGGCCACGGTGGCATCCGCTTCGTCCTGCGACACCGGATGGTAGATGCTGCCCAGTGACGCAGCTCCCATCGCCAAAGCCGGAACCTCAATCCCGGTCCTCCCCAGATCATGGCGTCTCATCGTCTTCCCTCTCCTTGATGTGATTTCGCTGCAGGCCCTACTCCCTGCCGTCAGGAACGAGCCGCAAACCGGCTCTCTCCGGCCTGACGTGGGGGCCTTGAGGAACTGTCCAGGCCCCGGCGCGCCGACTGGCACCGATAGCTGCTTCGTCGATTCTGATGCCGAGCCCCGGTTCGTCGCCGAGCCGAATGCCGCCGTTCTCGATCTCCTGGTCGACCGTAATGCCAAAGGGCGGTTCGAGATTCTGGATCTCGTGGCCGATATGGTTGCTCACCGAGGCGGCGGCGTGCGACACGGGATTGCCGTTGTAGCCGACGGGGCTGACCGGCAGATCGAAGGCACGAGCCAGGTTGGCCACGCGCAAGAAGTGGGTGATGCCCCAGCAACTGCCGGGCTGCAGGATGTCGATGGCACCGGCGGCAACGAAAGGCCGGAATTGCTCCAGGCCGGTCAGGTTTTCGCCGGAGGCAACGGACGCACGGACGGATTCGGTCACGGCCCGATGGCCGTCGACGTCCCAGCGCCGGACCGGCTCTTCGATCCAGGTCAGGTCAATCTGCTCTTCAATGGCGGCAACGTGGCGGACCGCCTGCTTGCGTGACCAGGATTCGTTGGCATCGAACATCAGAGCCGGTTTGCGGCTGTTGACCAAAAGCGCGTCCCGCACCGCCAGCAGACGGCGGATGTCGGCCTCGACGTCGCGACCACCCTTGAGCTTGGCGGCGGCAAATCCTCGGTCGGCCCAGGTCCGGTAGAGTGCCACCAGCGCTTCGTCGTCGAGCCCTCCATCGAGCACCGAGGCGTAGCCGGGAACGAACCGGTCGGCACCGCCGAGCAAACGCCACAGTGGCTCACCGGCCAGCTTGCCCTTGATGTCCCACAGAGCCATGTCGGCGGCACCTATGGCGCCAAAGACGCTGCCGCAATGGCCGCTTTTGAAAACATGGGCCTGCATGCGGTCGTAGAGCGTGGCAACCGAGCGCGGATCACTCCCTTCGAGGGCCGGAAAGACGCGGTCGATATCGGCGTGACCGCCGAGCCCCACGCCCTCGACCCCTGCGTCGGTCTCCAGTATGAGGATGGGCACTTCGGTGACGCCTGAGGCGATCACCCCGTTGACGTCGCCGATCGGGCGTTTCCAGTCGCAAACCGTCGTCAGGCTGCGGTAGCCGGTGATCTTCATGAACTTCCCTCTCGCGTGCATCAACAGGATGGCGGGCTGACTTCACGCGCCGTAAACATGATACATAATATGTATTATGATTCATGTCGGCAATCCCGAAAGTTCCCGATACGTCAGACCGCGTAGATTCCCGGACCTACGTAATCTTCAGCTGGCCACTGCCAACAGGCGTCCAGTTGTTGACGATTCGATGGGCGTGTTATGAGGGGCAATGCAGGGTGGCTGCGGACATGGCGACGGCAAGCGAGGGGCAGACGTGATCGATCGGCAAGAGACGGCGGGTGACCTGACGGCACCCGATCAAGCCGCGTTCGTGCGCCGCCCGCGCCTCGCCAGCGCCGTGGTCGACCACCTCACCCACGCCATTGTCACTGAGGTCTATCCGGCGGGAACGTCGCTTCCGACCGAAAGCGCGCTCTGCGACATCTACAAGGTCAGCCGCACGGTGATTCGCGAGGTGTCGACGACGCTCGCCGAGAAAGGGCTGGTCAACAGCCAGCAGGGACGCGGGACCATCGTCCTCGATCAGTTTCACTGGAACATGCTCGACCCGACAGTGCTCTCGGCGCTGTTCCAGCGGCACGACGGTGTCGAATTTCTCGACAACATGATCGAGATCCGCACCCTGCTCGAGTGCTCCATGGCCGCCAAGGCGGCCCGACGCATCGGCGACCTCGAGATCAGCGAGCTTGGCCGCCTGCTCGGCCGCCTTGAGGCGATGATGAACGATCCGGTGGCCTATGCCGCCGGCGACATCGAGTTCCACAATTTCATCATGGGCCTGTCGGGCGACCGACTCGGCAGGGCCATTGTCACCGGCCTCCAGGGGCAGGCGCTGACCACTCGAGGCTATAGCGGCCACCCGACGATCACCGACATCGCTGAGACCCATCGGGCGCATGTTGCCATCGTCTCGGCCATCGCCCGCCACGACGCCATCGCGGCTTCCGCGGAAATGGGCACCCATATCGCCGATGCCTGGAGACACCGCCGTCAGGCGCCGGGAACATCCGGCGCCTCGTGACCGGTGCGGCCGACGTGTCTCCGCCCCCCCAGGGGCACGCTTTTTCAGGGCTGATCGGCGAGCGAATAGATGCGTTCCATCTCGAGCCAGGTCGATCCCTCCGGGCCGCAGGGCAGCGTCTTCTGGAAGGTCCGCATCAGCGCATCCCAGGCTTTGACGTCCTCGTTGGCAGCGTCTCGCTCCACTTTGGCCGCCGGATCGAAGCGATCGCCCTGCTCCATGATCATGAACATGCGGTCATCGATCAGATAGATCTCGAGTTCGCGAATATCGTCGGCGCGGATCGCGGCGGTCACTGCGGCCGGCGGTCCACCGGCGCGGTGCCAGTGGCGATAGAGAGCGATGCGTTCGGGGTCGTCATGAAGATCGACGGCGAAGCATTTGCGCGTGGTTGTCATGGATACCTCCCTCTAGAAACGAGCGCCCGCCCCGACGATGCGCGTCAGGGCGGGCGGAGCGGTTGACCGTGGCGGCCTTACTTCACCGAGCGGATCGGCAGGACGAAGAAGGAGCCGAGACCGACGAAGATCACCGCGGCGATGAACAGCACCTTGTAGTCGTGGCCGAACATGCCGAGGAGCACGGCGGCCATCGGCGGGCTGATGATCTGCGGGATGTTGATGGCGGTGGTCAGCACGCCGAGGTCCTTGCCGGCTTCGCCCTGGACGGTCTTGGGCAAGACCTGCGTCATCAGCGCGAGGTCGATCGACATGAAAGCGCCGTAGCCGATACCGATCAGCGCGGCGTAGATGTACATGCCGTTCATGTTCGGCATCCACAACGGCACCAGCATGGCCAGCGCCATGATCAGGCTGGCGAAGAAGACGAAGGGCTTGCGACGCTTGCACTTATCGGAAAGGTAGCCGCCCAGTAGCGAGGCCGTCACCACGAAGACGAAGGTGATCGACGAGATGTTGCCGATGCTGATGTTGGCATCCTCGTTGGACAGCTTGATGTAGTCCTGCAGGATGTAGAGCAGATAGGTGGCAACCGCCTGATAGCCCATGTAGATCGCGAAGCGGCCGGCAAAGGCCCAGGCGAAGTCATGCGATTTGAGCGGCCTCCAGAAACCGTTGAGGAAGGAGGCGAAATCGAATTTCTCCGATTTCATGTCAGTGGATGGCGCCTCCCGGTTGACGAACACGAAGGCGAGGCAGGTGACGGCGATGGCGATGGCGAAGAAGCCGTAGGCGGTCACCATGTCGCCCGCCATGCGCCCGGCGACCACGGCGCCCGCCGCGACACCGGCCGTCATGCCGGCGCCGACAAAGCCGCCGGCAAGGCCGCGGTTGCTTTCGGAAAACCGGTCGGCGACCACAGTGGTCAGGGCCGGCTGCATCGAGTTCAGCGCCACGGCGGCCATCACCCAGATAACCGTGATCGACACCAGGCTGGTCATGAAGGAAACGCCGAACAGAGCCGCGGCTCCCACCAGAGCACCGACGGCGATCCACGGCGAGCGGCGTCCCCAGCGGCTGCGCGTGCGATCCGACAACGCGCCGGCGATCGGTGTCGCGAGCGTCGAGAAGATCGAGGTGATGGCGAAGACGATGGCGAGATTGTTCGCCTTGTTCGCCGGATCAAGCGCGGCAATCTGGTTGGGCAGCAACACGCCAAGCACGCCGACATAAAGGCCCAGCAGGACGAAATTGTTGACCAGAAGCGAGGTCAAGAGGGTCCATTTGCGCGCGCCCGCCACATAGGGCGTGCCGCTGGCCTGGTCGAAATCCGCTTCGACCAGCTGATTGGGAAGGCTGGCATCCGACATTAAGGTTTCCTCCGCTTTGTAATATATGATATGTATTACAAATATCGTAAATATCGGCAAGGGCTGCCGTGGCGAGGACGCGATTCAGGCTCCCGAAAGGATCTGTCGAGACGCAGGGGACTCAACGTCGATCCGTGTCGACCCGGGCAGCGAGTTCGTCAGCCTCGACCTCGCTCCATAGGGACGGCGCCGTCGTCGACTTTTCCCGTCTAGGCAAGCCGACCGATAACGCCGTCATCGCGGACCTCGTGGAGCAAGCCTCGGATGCCGACATCCAGGGCACATTGATGCGTTCGGCAACACTGCATCAAGGCGCGCGGCATGAGCGTCTTTCGAAGATGACGTCCGCGTGAGGAAGTCGACGAACAGGTGAGGGTCTTCCTCGATTGCAACGCGGCAATCGCCATGGTCGAGCAACATTCTCGACATCACCTAACTAGAGATCGGCGAACACCTGTGGGTTGGCGACGACGCTCGCCGCCGCCGTGCGGACAATCGCGACGTGCGCATAGGCGGCGCTGCCGGCGGCTGCGGCGTCGGCACGCAGGATTGCCGTGACGATTGTTTCGTGCTCCTCGAACGAGCGGACGAGCCGGCCGGGCAAATGGAACTGGGCCCGCCGGAAAGGCGCAAGACGCGCTCGCGTCTGGGTTACCAGGTCGCAGATATGCTCGTTGTGAGCGCCGAGATAGAGCGCCGTGTGAAAGCGCGTATTGTAGGCTGCATAGTCCTCCTCGGCGCTGTCCTGGATCAGCCGATGCGACGCCCGGTGTTCGAACTCGATGCTGCGCCGTTCCTCAGCCGTCATGCGCGAGGCGGCGAGACGAGCACAGATGCTCTCGAGTTCGGCCATCGCCTCGAACATGGAATTGAGGTGGCTTTCGTCAACGGTGGTCACCACAGCACTGCGGTTCGGCTCGCGCTTGACAAGGCCCATGGCACCGAGCTGGCGCAGGGCCTCGCGTACCGGTGTACGCGACACCTCGAAGCGGCCGGCCAGAGATACCTCGTCAAGCTTGTCGCCGGGTTTGAGGCTACCGGTGACGATCAGGCCGGAGATCGCCCGCACCATCTGCTCAACGGTGGTGCCGGTACGGGTGATTTCGCGACGTCGCGTCTGCTTCACATCGGGCCTCCTTATCTGCATACACATGATGAGTGGCGGCGGATAAGTCAAATCGAAGCCCATCCCATTGTTATTTATTCATATTTTCTGGCGCGCCCGGTTTGAGAAAACCCCGGCCCACATCACAGGCGCCCCGAATAGCACTATGTATAATCACAGATCACATAATAGGCTAACTACCCATGAAACTGCATGCACTTTCATCGTGAACGCGAGATAACTCCTATATATCTGAACAAATTCAATCATATAAATAGTGGCACGTCAGTTGCATACACTTGGTCGTTCGTTGGAATCGTGACCTGGGAGTGCCTGCTCATGTTCGACCGCCTATCCCTTAACCGACGCCGCTTTCTCAAAACCACCACCGCCGGTTTGCTCTTCGGCGCGGTTCCTGGCCTTGTTTCCGGACGCGCGCGTGCCGCCGACGGCCTGACAGTCGGCTTCGTCTACGTCGGCCCCAAGGACGACTACGGCTACAACCAGGCCCACGCCGAAGGCGCCGCCGCCGTCAAGGCACTCGACGGTGTCACCGTCGTCGAGGAGGAGAACGTGCCCGAGACCGTCGACGTCCAGAAGACGATGGAATCGATGATCAACCTCGATGGCGCCACGCTGCTGTTTCCAACATCCTTCGGTTACTTCGACCCGCATGTCCTCGCCGTCGCGGCCAAGTATCCCGATACTCAGTTCCGCCATTGCGGCGGCCTCTGGCAGGCGGGCAAGCACCCCGAGAATGTCGGTTCCTATTTCGGCTACATCCATCAGGGCCAGTATCTCAACGGCATCGCCGCCGGCTACGCCACCAAGTCCAAGAAGATTGGCTTCGTTGCCGCCAAACCAATCCCGCAGGTCCTGCAGAACATCAACGCCTTCCTGCTTGGCGCACGCTCGGTCGATCCCGCCATAACATGCCAGGTGATCTTCACCGGCGAATGGTCGCTGGCCGTCAAGGAGGCCGAAGCCGTCAATGCGCTGGTCGACCAGGGCGCCGATGTCATCACCTGCCACGTCGACAGCCCGAAGGTGGTGGTACAGACCGCCGCCGGTCGTGGCGCTTTCGTCTGCGGCTACCACGCCAACCAGTCGCCGCTCGCCCCTGACAAATACCTCACCGGCGCCGAGTGGGCCTGGGGCAATGTCTACACCGACTTCGCCAAGAAGGCGCTGGCCGGCGAGAAGCTCGGCAATTTCGTGCGCGGCGGCCTGAAAGACGGTTTCGTCAAGATGAGTCCGCTCGGTCCGGCGGTGTCCACCGAGGCGCGCAACACGTTCGAGGCGACGCTCGCCGAGATCATGAAGACCAAATATTCAGTGTTCAAGGGACCGCTCAAAGACAACAAGGGCAACGAGGTCATCGCCGCCGGTGCCGCTTATTCCGAGGACGCCATCGAGCTTGAGAGCATGGCCTATCTCGTCGATGGCGTCGTCGGCTCCGCCTCATGAGGCCGAGCCGACACCGCGATGCGCTGAACGGAGAGCGCCAATGACGATCGGAATCGACAACCTGAGCGAGGCAGCCGTCCCGGCTGCTGGCTCCTGGGCCGGACATCTCGCCGAATGGACTGCCCGGCGCCTTGAGCCGGTGGTCATTGGCCTCGGCGCCATCCTGATCGGCCTCGTGCTGTTCTCGCTGTTCATCCTGGCGCTCGGCAAGTCGCCGCTGCTGCTGTTTCAGTTGATGTATACCGGCGGGTTCGCCAGCTGGTTCTCCATCCAGAACAGCCTCAGCCGGGCGGCGCCTCTGCTGTTGACCGCACTCTGCGTCGCACTGCCGGCCCGCCTCGGCCTTGTCGTCATCGGCGGCGAGGGGGCGCTTGCCCTCGGCGGCGTCGCGGCAGCGGCCGCCGCTCTGCCGCTTGCCCATCTATTGCCGCCGGTTCCCACGCTCGCCGGCATCGCGCTCGCTGCCATGCTGGCCGGCGGCATCTGGATCGGCTGCGTCGGTGCCCTGCGCCATTACCGCGGTGTCAACGAGACCATCTCGTCGCTACTCATGTCCTACATCGCCATCGCCGTCATGAACCAACTGATCGAAGGCCCGTTGCGCGATCCGGCCAGCCTCAACAAGCCGTCGACCCTACCGCTACCGGCCGATTACCTGATCGGCCCGCTGCCGGGCATGGACGTTCACTGGGGTTTTGCCATCGGCATCGCCACCTGCGTCCTCTCCTATCTGCTGATCGAGACCACCACCTGGGGCTTCGCCGCCCGGGTTGCCGGCGGCAATACCCGAGCCGCCGAGGTACAGGGATTGCCGGTCGGACGCCTGATCGTCGGCTTTACGGCGCTGGCCGGTGCCTGTGCCGGCCTCGCCGGCATGATCGAGGTGGCCGCCGTCCAGGGCAGCGCCAACGGCTCGCTCATCGCCGGCTACGGCTACACCGGCATCCTCGTCGCCTTCCTCGCCCGCCACAACCCGCTTGCCATCATCCCGGTCGCCATCCTGATCGGCGGCATCGACGCTTCGGGGGGCTTGATCCAGCGGCGCATGGGCCTGCCCGACGCCACGGTGCTGGTGCTGCAGGGAACGCTGTTCGTCGTCATCCTGGCCTGCGAGACCCTCTATGGCCGATTCAAGCCGTTCAACCCCGACCTCTGGAAGAGAGACCTCTGATGGAAAGCACCGCCATCGGCCTTTGGGGCATACCCCTTGCCATCCTCGCCGGAGCCATCCGGGTCTCGACGCCTTTCATTTTCGTCAGCCTCGGCGAGACCATCACCGAGCGGTCCGGACGCATCAATCTAGGTCTTGAGGGCACCCTGGTGTTCGGCGCCATGACCGCCTACGCGATCGCCGTCGTCACCGGCTCGCCCTGGCTGGGCGTCGCCGGCGCCATGGCAGCCGGCGCGTCGTTCGGCCTCATCCACGGGTTCATCTGTCGCTGGCCGAAGGTCAACGACATCGCCATCGGCATTGCCATGATGCAGTTTGGCCTCGGACTGGCCTTCTTCCTCGGCAAACCTTACATCCAGCCGGCGGCGCCGCACCTGCCATCAATTCCCTTCGGCTTCTGGTCCGGCCTGCCGCAGATCCAGGCCGCCCTCGACATCAATGTGCTGTTCCTCATCGGTGCGGCGCTGACCTTTGCCCTGCGCTGGGTACTCGCCAATACCCGCATCGGCCTCACCCTGCGCGTCGTCGGCGATTCGACCGACGCAGCTCGCGCCATGGGCATCGATCCCCACCGGGTGCGCCTTGTCGCCACCGCCGTCGGCGGGGCGTTCGCAGCCGTCGGCGGCGCCTACCTGTCACTCTACTATCCCGGGGCCTGGAACGAGGGCATCTCCTCCGGTCAGGGCCTGATGGCTGTCGCTCTTGTCATCTTCGCCCGCTGGAACCCGGTCGGCTGTTTCCTCGCCGCGCTGCTGTTCGGCGGTGCCGGTGCTCTTGGCCCCGCCTTGCAATCGGTCGGCGTCACCTCGGGCTACTACCTGTTCTACGCCGCTCCCTACGCGCTGACGCTGGTCATCATGATCGCCACCTCGTCGCCGAACCGGCCGGTACCAGGCATGCCGGGCGCCCTATCGCTGACCAAGTGATCCCCTTCCGGCGAAAAATCCCTGTGACTTTACAGAGGAATTCGAGATGACCGCACCGCTCCGCACCCTGGCTGCCGATCCCTATCCCTGGCCCTACAACGGCGATCTCCGGCCGAAAAACACCGCCCTGATCATCATCGACATGCAAACCGACTTCTGCGGCAAGGGCGGCTACGTCGATGCCATGGGCTACGACCTGTCGCTGACCCGAGCGCCGATCGAACCGATTTCCCGAGTGCTCGCCGCCTTTCGTGCCAAGGGCTATCATGTTCTGCACACCCGCGAGGGACACCGGCCCGACCTGTCCGACCTGCCGAAGAACAAGCGCTGGCGTTCGCAGCGCATCGGCGCCGGCATCGGCGACGCCGGCCCCTGCGGCCGCATCCTGGTGCGCGGCGAGCCCGGCTGGGAGATCATTGATGAGTTGGCTCCGCTCCCCGGCGAGACGATCATCGACAAGCCGGGCAAGGGCTCGTTCTGCGCCACCGACCTCGAGCTGATCCTCAGGCAGCAGGGCATCGACAACCTGGTGCTGACCGGGATCACCACCGACGTCTGTGTCCACACCACCATGCGCGAAGCCAACGACCGTGGCTTCGAGTGCCTGCTGCTGGAGGACTGCTGCGGCGCCACCGACCATGGCAACCACCTCGCTGCCATCAAGATGGTCAAGATGCAGGGCGGCGTGTTTGGCGCCGTCTCCGATTCCGACACTCTTGTCGCCGCGCTCGGCTGACGCCGTCGCCGCCTCGATCCAGAAAGGAGCGCCAGCATGGCCGTTATTCGCGATCGCCCGCTACCGGTTGCCGGCCAGGCGGTGAGCGTCGAGACGCTCGACATGACCATGCGCTTCGGGGGCTTCACCGCCCTCGACAATGTGTCCTTGCGCTTTCCGGCCGGTGGCTTTCATGCCCTGCTCGGCGAGAACGGTGCCGGCAAGTCGACGCTGGTCAAATGCATCATGGGCTTCTACCGGCCAACGTCGGGATCGCTGATGATCGACGGCCGCGAGGTCGAGGTCGCCTCGCCACGCGATGCCGCGCTCTATGGGCTCGGCATGGTCTACCAGCATTTCACCCTGGTGCCCTCGCTCACCGGTGCCGAAAACCTGGTGATCAGCCGCGCCGAGGTACCGACAGTGATCAACTGGGCCAAAGAGCGGCGCCTGCTCGCCGACTTCATGGCCGGCATGCCCTTCGACATCCCGCTTGACCGTCCGGTGCGCGATCTTGCCGCCGGCCAGAAGCAGAAGTTGGAGATCGTCAAGCAACTCTACCTCGGTCGCAGCTTCCTGGTGCTCGACGAGCCAACATCGGTACTGACACCAGCCGAGGCGGACGAAATGCTCGGCCTCGTGCGTGGCATGACAGAGCGCGGCGAACTCACCGTGCTGATGATCAGCCATAAGTTCCATGAAGTGCGCAAGTTTGCCGACACGGTGGCCATCCTGCGCCGCGGCCGGTTGATCGGCAGCGGGCGGGTCGAAGATCTCTCGACGGCCGAAATGGCGGCGATGATGATCGGCGACGTCAAGCTCGCCGAGCTGGATGACCGGGTCCCGACCAGCCCAACTGCCAGCCCTGTTCTCCGGATCGACCAGGCAGTGGCGCCCGACCGTTCCGGCCTCAAGGTGGTGGAAATCGCCGACCTCGGCGTCCGCGCCGGTGAAATCGTCGGCGTTGCCGGCATCTCCGGCAACGGCCAGAAGGAGCTCGCCGAGATGCTGGCAGGGCAGCGGCCTCTCACGTCCGGTCGCATCCTGGTCGGCGACAAGCCCTATGGGGCGAGCCGAACCGACACGGTCGAGCATAAGGTGCGTTTCATTCCCGAGGAGCCGCTGCAAAACGCCTGCGCGCCCAAGATGAGCGTCGCCGAGAACCTTTATTTCCGCGCCTTCGATCGAGCAGCCGGCGGAGGCCGCACCTTCAAGCTATCAAGGCCGGCCATGCGCCGCCACGCCGCCAGTCTCGTCGCCGACTTCAAGGTCAAGACGTCGTCGCTGGCTTCGCCGATCGCGGCGCTGTCGGGCGGCAATGTCCAGCGCGCCGTTCTGGCGCGCGAGCTGACCGGCGATGTCGATCTCCTCATTGTCGCCAACCCCTGCTTCGGACTTGATTTCTCGGCCGTGGCCGAGATCCGCGCCCGTATCATGCGCGCCCGTAACGCCGGTGCGGCGGTCCTGTTGATCTCCGAGGATCTCGACGAGCTTCTCGAGCTGTCCGACCGCATCCTCGTCATGTCCGAGGGGCGTATCGTCTACGAGACCCACGCGCAAACCGCTGACGTGGCGGTGATCGGCGCCCACATGGCGGGACACCACTGATGACCGGCATTCGAGCTCTTCCCTACCCCTTTCCGTTGCGACGCGGCGAGCTGGCGCTGATCGTCATCGACATGCAGCGCGATTTCGTCGAGCCCGGCGGCTTTGGGGAAAGCCTCGGTAACGACGTCGGTCGTCTGTCCGCTATCGTGCCAACGGTGAAACGGCTGATCGAGGGGTGCCGCGCCGCCGGCATACCGGTCATCCATACCCAGGAGTGCCACAGGCCCGATCTCGCCGACCTGCCGCCCGCCAAGCGCAACCGGGGCAATCCGAGCTTGCGCATCGGCGATCAGGGACCAATGGGCCGTATCCTGATCGCCGGCGCACCCGGCACCGCCATCCTCGACGAGGTAGCTCCACTTCCGGGCGAGCTCGTCATCCAAAAGCCGGGCAAGGGCGCCTTCTACGCGACATCGCTCCAAGACGAACTTCGGAAGCGGCATCTCAGCCAGTTGATCGTTGCAGGCGTGACCACAGAGGTCTGCGTCCAGACGACCATGCGCGAGGCCAACGATCGTGGCTATGAGTGCCTGCTCGCCGAGGACGCCACCGAGAGCTATTTTCCCGAGTTCAAAGCGGCAACGCTCGACATGATCCGGGCGCAGGGCGCGATCGTTGGCTGGACAGCGAGCGTCGATACCATCCTGGAGGCGCTCGATGTCTGAGACGACGCGCTTTCTTTCCGCCGGCAGTTGGGATGGGCTCGCCTTCGAGCCGTTCCGGGACGGCGTCGACATCCATTGGATCCGCCGTTTCGAGGCTGGCGGTCCGGGTGTGGCGCTGTTGCGTTACCAGCCGGGCGCCGGCGTGCCGCGCCACCGGCACACCGGGCTGGAGACCATCCTGGTGCTTGAGGGCGAACAATCGGACGAGGCCGGCGATTACGGCACCGGCAGTTTCGCCGTCAATGCCGAGGGCAGCGAGCATTCGGTCTGGAGCCGCCCCGGCTGCGTCGTGCTGATCCAGTGGCAAACGCCGGTCATCATTCTCGAGGAAGCCGCTTCATGACGCCTGTTCCCGCTTTCGAAATCACCGCGCTCCACGCCTATTACGCCGAAGGCGGCAGCCCCGAAGCGGTCATCGATCGGGTTTATGAGCGCATCGCCGAGGTTGGCGATCCCGGCATTTTCCTTCATCTCGCCGACCCCGCCGCCCTCAAGTCCGAGGCGGCAAAGCTCGGAAAATTCGACCCATTGGCAAAGCCGCTCTGGGGCATTCCCTGCGCCGTCAAGGACAACATCGACGTGGCGGGAATGCCGACCACCGCCGCCTGCCCCGACTTTGCCCATGTGCCCGCCGCCGATGCCTCCGTCGTGGCTCTCCTCAAGGCGGCCGGCGCCCTTGTTGTCGGCAAGACGAACCTCGACCAGTTCGCCACCGGTCTCGTCGGTGTGCGGACGCCACATCCGGTACCCGTCAATGCCATCGATCCCGCGCTGGTGCCGGGGGGCTCGAGTTCCGGCTCCGCCGTCGCCACGGCACAGGGCATCGTCAGCTTCGCCCTAGGCACCGACACCGCCGGCTCCGGTCGCGTGCCAGCCGGCCTCAACAACATCGTCGGCCTGAAGCCAACCTTCGGCGCCTTGTCCTGCTCCGGCGTTCTTCCTGCCTGCCGCACGCTCGACTGTGTCTCGATTTTTGCGCTCACCGCCGCCGATGCCTACCGGGTGTTCGCCGTCGCGGCTCGACCGGATCCTGCCGACGCCTACAGTCGTACCGTCTCGGTCGCGGCATTGGCGGTACCTGCAACACTTGCCATCGGCGTTCCCGCCCGACCGGATCGCCGCTTCTTCGGCGACGATGCCATGGCCACCGGCTTCGAAGCCGCCCTCGATCGCCTCCGGGCGCTCGGCCACCGCATTGTCGAACTGCCGTTCGACGACTTCTATCGCGTCGCCGACCTGCTCTACGAAGGCGCCTGGGTGGCCGAGCGCTACGCTGCTGTCCGCGACTTCTTCGATGGCCACGCCGACAGTTTTCATCCGGTAACGCGCCAGATCTATGCAGGTGCCAAGACGCTGTCAGCGGCCGATGCCTTTGATGGTCTCTACGCCCTTCAGGATCTCAAGCAGAAGGTCGCGCCGCTGATTGCATCCGTCGACCTCCTGTGCGTGCCGACGGCGCCGCGCCACTTCACCCGGGCCGAACTTGACGCCGAGCCGATCCGCGAGAATTCCCGCCTTGGCACCTACACCAACTTCGTCAACCTGCTCGACCTCTGCGGCATTGCCGTGCCGACCGGCCGTCGCGCCGATGGTCGGCCGATGAGTGTCACGCTGCTCGCCGCCGCCGGCCGCGACGGCCTCACCGCCGGCCTCGCCGCCCTCCTCCACCAGGACAGCGGCCTCGCGCCGGGTGCCGCCGGCTGGCGGAAACCGGCGGGCAAGCCCGATGGTATCGATCTTGTCGTGGTCGGCGCCCATCTCCGGGGCATGCCGCTGAACCGCGAACTCGTCGATCTCGGCGCCACTTTCATCGAAGCGACGCACACCAGCACCAGCTACCGGCTCTACGAGCTCTCCGGCCAGAGCCCCGCCAAGCCCGGCCTCAAGCGCGTCACCGCCGGCTCGGGCGTCAGCATCGAAGTCGAGGTCTGGCGTCTCGCCCCGGCCGCCTTTGGCGCCTTCGTCGCAAACGTGCCACCACCGCTCGCCATCGGCAGCGTCGAACTCGAGGACGGTCGTACCACCAAGGGGTTCCTCACCGAGCCGATCGCCCTCGACGGCGCCAGCGACATCTCGCACTTCGGCGGCTGGCGCGCCTTTGCCGCCAGCCGGTGACGATCAGTCAATCGCTGCCATCGCTGACCTGAGGATCGCGTCCCATGGCTTGGTGTAGCTGGCGCTGATGGTCACCGTGAAGTTCGGCACGGGCCTGCTTGGTCAGTTCGTCACTGCTGGCAAGCTGACGATGGGATCATTACCAATCTGCTCGATGGTTTCCGGCGCTGTGTACCTAGCGCGTTGAACGGCCCATTCGTCGTTCTGTTCCAGGAGCAAGGCTCCAGTGAGACGGACGATGGCTTGGTCGTTTGGAAAGATGCCGACCACTTCGGTGCGTCGCTTGATCTCACCGTTTAGCCGCTCGATCGGGTTGGTGCTGCGCAATTTCGCCCGGTGTTCCTTCGGGAAGGTCATGTAGGCCAGCACATCCTCTTCGGCATTGCCCATGATGGTGGCCAGTTTAGGGACCGTGGGACGGATCTGATCGGCGACGGCGCGTCATTGGGTACTGGAGGCCTTGGCGGTCTCCTGAGCAAAGGCGGCCGCGAGACCCTACCGAACATTGCCGGTGACCACCGCGTTCAGAACCGACGCCACGACAAGGCACGGCATCGAGCACCCTGCTTCGCGCCGCTCATCATTCGCCGATATTACGCGTGCGGTCCCCGCCCCGTCGGTATTGACGATCGCCGGTCGGCCCATCCGCGCCCAGCCCTCCATCTTCGGACACACCGATTAGCATTTTGGCTAATGCCCTTGGCTGAACCGACAGAACCGACTGTCTCGCTGGGAAAGGCTTGTCCAATCTCGACCGACAGCAAAATTCGCTAGGACTTTCCTGCCATTGGAGGAAATCCACTGCCCCTTTTTGCAGCAGTTTCCCCCTTGTTCGATCTGCCGGGATAATCGAAGGGTCTTGCCCTCGACTGGTCATTCGAAACTTCTGCGGCCCAGTCAAGAATTCAGATTTTCTTGACGGATCCAAGTATTGGTGTCATATATCAAATCAGGAGAGAGTAAACGTTTACGTTGACTTTGCCGACCAAGAAATCAGGCAAGGCAGGTCAACAGCGACGCGTTGTGTCGCCCGAGAGGAATACGACTTAGGCGTGATAATCTGCGAATGAAGATCGGTGAGGCGTCGCAACGCCGCACCGGCGACGGTAGAGTTTTGCGTGAACTCGAGAGCCTCTGGCGCGGCCAATGCCGGGATGGCGTCGTCGTGCCCGTCCCCTTGGGGGGATGATTGCGTTGGGTCAACCCGCCATGGCCGAGACCGGCACGGGTGGGCAGGCCAAATGGGGAATCCCATTTCGAAGACCGTTGGAAGGTGTGAGCGAAAGCGTCGAAATCACCTGGAAACAGGGGGATGAAAATCCGGCAAATCCGCCAGAGTAAACGTTTACGTTGACGAGTGGGCGACAGGAGGGAAACGGGTATGACCGAACCGATTACGATCAAGGACATCGCGAGCCTGTGCGGCGTCTCGATCGCCACGGTTTCTCGTGTGGTCAACAACAGCCCCAAGGGCGTCGGAGAGAAAACGATCGAGCGTATCCGCAAGGTCATCGAGGAAGTGGGGTATCGGCCAAACCGCCTGGCCCAGAGCATGATTACCAAGGTCACCCATACCATCGGCCTGGTCATTCCCGACGTTCGCAACCCGTTCTTTTCCGAGTTGGTCCGCGGTGTCGAGGATGTCTGCAACGACAACGGCTACAGCTGCTTCCTCTGCAACACCGACGGCAAGCTCGACAAGGAAAACGAGTATATCGACATCCTTCGCGATCGTGTCGTCGATGGGCTGCTGTTCACAACGCAGAACGACAAGGAATTCAACCCGGCGTTTCTCGATTTCTACAAGAATAACACCCCGCTCTGCTTCATCGAGCGTTATGTCGATGAACTGCCTGAAACGCCTGGAGTGTTCTTCGACAACGAAGGCGGCGCGTCTCTGCTCACCCAGTTCGTCCTCGACAAGGGGCACCGGCGCATTGCCTATATCTCCGGACCTCTCAGCACCATGAATGCGCGGATGCGCAAGTCCGGCTTCATGTCGACGATGCAGCGCAACGGCGTGGAGATTGACGCGGCGCTCATCGTTGAAGGCAACTACAGGCTCGACAGCGGTTACGCGGCGGTCGATCGCCTGCTGGGACCCGGCAAGCCGACGTTCACCGCGCTCATCGCCGGCAACGACTTGATGGCGCTCGGCGCCTATCAGGCTCTCGTCGAACGCGGCTACGAGGTGCCAAACGACATCTCCATCGCCGGGTTCGACAACATCACCTATCCGGCAGTGCTCCGTCCCCTGATCACCACCATAGAGATCCCCGGCTACAAGCTCGGGTCGTGCGGAACGCACATGCTGATCGCCCAGATGAAGGGACAGCCTCTCGCCGTCACGCGACAAGTCTTTGCCGCGGCGTTGCGCGACAAGGGAAGCGTCGTAAAAATATAATCGTTAAGTGGGAGGTCACACCGTGACTGTCGAAACAGCAAGCAGCATGTCACGTCTCAAAGGCGTATTTTCTTCGAAGAAAGAGATCGGGATATTTTTCGCCTTCTTGGCTATATTTGTATTTTTCTCTTTAATGTCTCCATATTTCTTCAATCTGGAGAACCTTATCAACGTCCTGCGTCAGATCTCGCTGCTCGGCATCATCGCCATGGGCATGTGCCTCGTCATTGTCTGCGGCGAGATCGACCTTTCCGTCGGCTCCATCTATGGCGCCTCGGCGATCCTGACCGCGGTCATGATGATGAACGGCCTGCCCATCTGGCTCGCCTTCGTGCTGGGCCTGGCGGCCGGAACGTTGTTCGGCCTGATCAACGGCGTCTTGATCACCTACACCAAGATCCCCGCGCTGATCGTCACGCTCGGCATGATGAACGTCGTGCGCGGTGTCTCGTTGATCATCAGCAGTGGTCGCGTCGTCAACATCTCGCCGCGCACCGTCGACGACCCTACCCTGCCGATGTTCCTGTTCCTGGGCCAGGGCAAGGTTGCCGGTATCCCCGTGATGTGCCTGTTCTTCATCGCAACGGCGATTGGCGCCTACTTCCTCTACAGCAAGACACTGCTCGGCTTCCGCATGAAGGCGGTCGGCGGCAGCGCCAGGGCAGCCCGTGCCAGCGGCATCAACTCCAATATCGTCAAGACGGCCGCCTTCGCCATCGTCGGCTTCCTGTCGGCGCTGGCCGGCCTGCTCAACATCGCCTTTCTCGGCAGCGTGCAGGGCACCACCGGCCAGGGCATGGAACTCAATGCCATCGCTGCCGTGATCATCGGCGGCACGTCGCTGGCCGGCGGTCAGGGAACGATGATCGGCACGGTGATCGGCGTCCTGATCATGGGCGTACTCAACAACGGCATCATCCTGCTCGGCATTTCTCCCTTCTGGCAGATGACGATCGTCGGAGCCGTGATCATCCTCGCCGTGGCGCTCGACATCTGGACCCGAAAGAGCGGCCGGTCATGAGCAACATCATCGACTTCCGCAACATCACCAAGATCTTCGGCGCGGTCACGGCGCTCGATGACGTCAGCTTCTCCATCCAGGAGGGTTCGATCCACGCCATCGTCGGCGAAAACGGTGCCGGCAAGTCGACGCTGATGCACATTCTCGGCGGCGAATACGCTCCCGATGGTGGCGAGGTCGTCTATCGCGGCACGCCGGTCCGGCTCGACAGCCCGCACGCCGCCCATGCGCTCGGGGTCGCCGTCGTCTATCAGGAGTTCCGCCTCTGCCCCAATCTCACGGTGACCGAGAACCTGTTTCTCGGCCGCGAGCGGGAGCTCGGCAACGGCAAGGTCGATTGGCCGCTGATGCAGACGCGCGCCACCGAGATCCTCGCCGGCCTGGGCAGTTCGATCCCCCCGACGGCCCTGGTGGACAGCCTCAGCATCGCCGACCAGCAGATCGTCGAGATCGCCCGGGCGCTCGCCCTCGACGCCGAGGTGATCATCATGGATGAGCCGACCTCGGCGCTCACCCTCAAGGAAGCCGACGATCTGTTCGCCAACCTCAGGGCGCTGCGCGCTCGCGGCGTAACGATCCTCTACATCTCGCATCGGCTCGAGGAGATCTTCCCGCTCTGCGACCGCATCTCGGTGCTGCGCGATGGCAAGTTCGTCGGCGGTTTTGAGATCGGCGACATCGACCAAGCCGGCGTGGTCCGGCTGATCGCCGGCGGCGACCTCGCCGACCTGCACGCGTCCGAGGTGCGAGATTACACCGACCGCCAGAAGGTTCTGGAGGTCAACGGCCTCAGCCGGCCTGGCTGTTTCTCGAACGTCTCCTTCGCCGTGCACGAGGGCGAGATCGTCGGCGTCTACGGCCTGCAGGGGTCGGGGCGCACCGAGGTCCTCGAAACGATCTTTGGGCTGGCACCCGAATGGACGGGGTCGATCACCGCCTTCGGCCAGCCGATGCACAACCGAAGCCCGAGCGAAGCCATCCGCAATGGCCTCGCCATGATCCCGGAAAACCGTCGCGACGCCGGCATCTTCCCCGACATGGACATCATGGAGAACGTCAACACCGCCAACGCCAGCGACATGAGCGGCTTTGCCGGTGTCCTCCGGCGGCGCTTCATGGCTGACACGACGGAGGAGTTCATCCGCAAGCTGAGGATCAAGACCAGTTCCCGCTTCAAGAAAATCAGCCAGCTTTCGGGTGGCAACCAGCAGAAGGTGATCATTGCTCGCTGGCTCGCCTCCCAGCCACGGATCGTCCTCGTCGACGAACTGACGCGCGGTATCGACGTCAGTGCCAAGTTCGAAATCTACAAGATCCTGAAATCTCTGCGCGAATCCGGGCTCTCCATCCTGATGGTGTCATCGGAACTCGCCGAGATCCTCGCCGAAAGCGACCGCATCCTGGTCATGAAGAACGGTGCCATGGTCGCCGACCTGCGCGGCGAGAAGAGAACGAAGGAGCAGGTTATTCGATACGCCCTGTCGGGCCAGTAAATAAAAGGAGGGAATCAAGAAGCTTATACAGCCCCAATCAATAACACGAATTGTCTTCAGAACGTTTTTGGGAGGTTAGCCTAATGAGGAACAAGTCTTTCCGCGCCGGTATCGGCTCGGTTCTTTTCGCCGCTGCGATGGGTTCCGCCGCTTTCGCCGGCCCCGCTGCCAAGGACATCGACATCACCGTCATCTACCATGACACCGGTCTCGAGTTTGCCCAGGTCATCAAGGCGGGAGCTCTCGCCGCCGGCAAAGAACTCGGCATCAACGTCGAGTTCGTCGGTCCGATCGGCATCAAGGTCGATGAAGAAGTGGCCTTCATCGAGAATGCCATCACCAAGAAGGTCGAAGGCCTGGCAATTTCGAACGTCAATGGCGAAGCCCTGAACCCGGTCATCGACAAGGCCATGGCTGCCGCGATCCCGGTTGTAACCTTCAACAGCGAGGCGCCCGGATCCAAGCGCATCGCCTTCTTCGGTCAGGACCTCGTCTCCTCCGGCAAGGCGGCAGCCGAGTCCCTGGTCAAGGCCATGGGGGCTGAAGGCCCGGTCCTGATCATCACCGGCGAGGCTGCAGCCTCCTGGTCGCAGGATCGCGAGAACGGCGCTCGCGCGGCGCTCGGCGCGTATCCGGGCATCAAGGTCGTCAACACGATCAGCACCGGCTGGGAAGAGCAGGCCCAGTATGCGGCCATCGAGAACGCCATCCGCGCCAACCCGGATCTCAAGGGCATCATCTCGCTCGACGCCGCCACGACGCCGGCCACCGGTCGCGCCCTGCTCCGGATCGAACGCGCCACCAAGATCCACCACGTCGGCTTCGACCTCATTCCCGAGACGCTCGACAACGTCAAGGCGGGTGTGACCGACGCCGCCCTCAGCCAGAACCCCTACATGCAGGGCTATCTGCCGGTGAAGGCGCTGTTCGACTTCATCACGACCGGCAAGGCGATCGAGAGCGTCGATACCGGCATTCTCCAGGTCGATGACAAGAACATCGACGAATACCTCGAGAAGCTGAAGAAGGGCGAGCCGATCGGCTGATCGGAATCGCCTCGGAGCCGTCCGGCAAGCCAGAGTCGGACGGCTCTCCCCCACGCCAAGAACCTCTTCGTAGAGTCTACCAGCCCCCAAGTCCGGTCCATCCGCTCCGGGGGAACGACCATCCAGTTTAGGATCAAGGACATGGACGGCGGAAAAGCCCGTATCACCGTCATCGGCAGCTATGCGGTCGGCATGACGATTTCCTGTGCCCGCTTCCCCACCGAGGGTGAAACGGTGCCGGGCCGGAACTTCAACATGTTGCACGGCGGCAAAGGCTCGAACCAGGCCATTGCCGCAGCGCGTCTCGGCGGCGCAGCCACCTTCGGTACGGCCGTTGGCACCGACACCTTCGGCGACCAGGCCATAGCCATGCTGAAGGGCGAAGGCATCGGCATTGATTTTGTCGTGCGCAAGCCCGGCCATTCGACCGGCGTCGGCCTTGTCATGGTCTCCGACAAGGGCAGCAACGAGATCGTCATCGATCTCGGCGCCAACGACGCACTGTCGGTCGCCGACATCGACGCCATGAAAGATACCATCGCCGCCAGCGATCTGTTGTTGGTGCAGCTCGAATGCAACCTCGACGCCGTGGTGCGTGCCGTCGACCTCGCCGCCGCCAGCAACGTGCCGGTCATTCTCAACCCGGCGCCGTTCCGCAAGCTGCCGGCCGCCACCCTTGCCAAGGCCACTTACCTCACGCCCAACGAGACCGAGGCAACCGCCCTTCTCGACCTGCCGCAGGATACCATCCTCGATGGCGCCGTGTTGGCGACCCGTCTGTTCGAGCGCTACGGGACGACCATCGTCGTCACCCTCGGCGAGAAGGGCGCCCACGTTCGCTCGGCCAGCCTCGACCGCGCCGTGCCAACCTACCCGGCCAAGTGCATCGATTCCACTGGTTCGGGCGACACCTTCAGCGGTGCTCTCGCCGTCGCGCTCGGCGAAGGCAAAGACCTCGTCGCCGCCGTTTCCTTCGCCAACATGGCCGCCAGCATGTCGGTCGAAGTCGAGGGAGTCGTCGAAGGCATTCCCCATCGTGCCGAGGTCGACAGGCGACTCGCCCAGGTTTCAAGGAGCATCAAATGAAGAAGAGCAGAATCCTCAACAGCTATCTCAACGCGGCGATCGCCGACCTTGGGCACGGCGACCTGATCGTCATCTCCGATGCCGGATTTCCGATCAACGACACCGCCAAGCGTGTCGACCTGGCGCTCGAACAAGATGTGCCCGGCATCGTCGAGATCCTCGATCTGATCATGAGCGATTTCATCTACGAGGCCTGCTACGTCGCCGAGGAGCAGAAGAATTTCAATCCGCAGCTGTTTGCCCAGGTGAGTGCGCTGTCGACCCGTTGCCCGGTCACCACCGTCCCCCACGAGAAGCTGATCGGAGAGATGCGGCAGAAGCTGAAATACGTGATCCGCACCGGCGCCTTCCAGCCCTGGGGGAACGTCATCCTGCAGTCCGGCATCGACGCTCCCGTCTGGTTCGAGAAGCCCGGCGCTCTCGTCCCCGGCTACTACGAGGACCGCGTCAACTACAAGGAATCCCAGTAAATGTCTTCGAGACATCGCGTCGAAACAGCCCTCGCCCACCGGCAGCCGGACCGCACTCCTGTCGACTTCCTGGCAGTGCCGGAGATCTGGCGCCAGCTGGTCGACCATTTCGGCATCGAGGCGGCGAAACCCGGTGACGACCAGTATTTCGATCCGATCTGGGAGGCGGTGCTCGACAAGCTTGACGTCGACTGCCGCGTCATCTCCTTCGACCAGTTCTGCTCACCGCCGGCCCGCGCCTTCGGGCCCAAGGGGCGTCCGGAGATGTGGAACGTCCAGAGCCGGTCGACACCGGCTCGCATGTGGCGCTGGAAGACCGACGGCTTTGCCACCGACATCTTCGGCCGCGGTTTCCGCGAGGTGGCCAACACATCCGGCGTCTACGAGGAGAACATCGCCACGCTCGCCGGCGCAAGCACGCTCGCCGAGGTGCAGGCGCACACCTGGCCCGACCCAGACTGGTGGGATTTCAGTGCCGCCAAGTCAGTGGTCGATGCCCTGAATCGCGACGGCGCCAAGCACATCCGCTTCCGCATGGGCACGGTGTTCGAACTGGCCTGGCAGATGCGCGGCATGGAGAAGTTCCTGATGGAACTCGCCGGTGAGCCGGAGATTCCCGTCTACATGATGGAGCGCATCACCGACATCACCATCGAAGTCACCAAGCGGGCTCTCGACGCCGTCGGCGACGCCGTTGGCATGGTCTACTTTTACGATGATCTCGCCGCCAACGTCAGCCTGCTGATGTCGAAGAAGATGTGGCGTACCCACATCCGGCCGATGCACGCCAAGTTGGTCGAGGTGGCCAAAAGCTACGGCAAGAAGGTCATGTATCACACCGACGGCGCCATCCGGCCGTTGATCCCCGATCTGATCGACATGGGCGTCGATGTGCTCAACCCGATCCAGCCGGGCGTCACCGGCATGGAGGCCGACGGGCTCAAGCGTGATTTCGGCGATCGGCTAGCCTTCCACGGCGGCGTCGACATCGTCGGCCTCCTGCCCAAGGGCAGCCCCGACGACGTCCGAGCCGCCGTCAAGGAACTCACGCGCGTCCTGGGAGCCAGCGGCGGCTACGTGCTGGCCAGTTCGCACCACATCCAATCCGACACTCCGCTCGCCAACGTTCTGGCGCTCTACGAGACCGCGCTGCGTTGAGGTCGCGGCCGGCCCGGATTCGCCTCCGGACCGGCCGTCCCCTACCGGAAAGACCTGCCATCATGAATCGTAGCTTCTACATAGACTTGGCCAACCACGGCCTGAAAATGCCGATGGGGACCGACATCGTCCTCAACGAACATTCCGACCCCGAGGCGATCCGCATCGACGGCCAGCGGCTTGGCGAGGTCATGATCGAGGCGGCCAGGCGCTATCGCACGCCGCTCGCTTTGCCGCAGATGAACCTGGCGCTCGAGAAGGAAGCCCTGCTGGTCCTGATGGGGCTCGACGGCGGTAGCGGCGAGTTCCATTTCTCGACTCCGCCGACCAACGACCAGCTTGCCCGCTTCGAGGCCGGCCTCAAGGGGCGCCTGACGCCGGGCTGCGAAGCCAACATCGAGGCGATCGCCCATGTGGCGCAGACCACCGACCTCGTGCCACTCGGCATGTGCATCGGCCCGTTCTCGCTGATGACCAAGCTGCTCGCCGACCCGATCATGCCCGTCACGCTGGCCGGCATGGGCAACAGCGCCGCCGACAACGCGGAAGTGGCCCTGATGGAGGCGGCTCTCGAACTGTCGACCCGCCTGGTTCTTGAGATCATCGGCCGCCAGATCAAAGCCGGCGCCAAGATGATCGTCATCGCCGAGCCGGCGGCCAACAAGGTGTTCTTCTCGCCCAAGCTGATCCGGCGCGGCTCCGACATCTTCGAACGCTTCGCCATGGCACCGAACCGCAAGATCGTCGAGTTGCTGCGGGAAAACGGCGTCGAGCTGTTCTTCCACTGCTGCGGCGAACTGATCGACGAGATGGTGGTGGCCTTCGCCTCTCTCGACCCGGCGGTGCTGAGCCTCGGCAGTTCGCGCATCCTTTGGCAGGACGCGGCACTCGTGCCCAGGACGACCGTCCTCTACGGCAACCTGCCGAGCAAGAAGTTCTACTCACCGACGCTGTTCACGTGCAGCCAGGTATCTGACACCTCGCGCGAGCTGATCACCCGCATGCGCGAGATCGGCCACCCGTTCATCCTGGGCACCGAATGCGACGTGCTGCACGTGCCGGGCTGCGAATGCACCATCAAGACCAAGCTCGAAGCCATCATGGAGGCGGTGGCGGTCTGACGGCGGCCGTTCCGATCACACAGAAAGAGAACTGTTCATGCAAGACTGGTCCAAACTCTACGATGCGATCGTCGACGGTGACGACAAGACCTCCGCCAGACTGACCAGGGAAGCGATCGAGGCCGGCGAGGACCCATCGATCCTGATCTCCGCCACCATGGTGCCGGCCATGGCCGAAGTGGGCCGGCTGTTCGAGATCGAGGAGTATTTCGTGCCCGAGCTGCTGCTCGCCGGTCGCGCCATGAAGGCGGGACTCGAGCTGTTGCGGCCAATCCTCGCCGCGTCAGGCGTCGAGCCCACCGGGCGGATCGTCATCGGTACCGTCAAGGGCGATCTCCACGACATCGGCAAGAACCTCGTGGTGTCGATGATGGAAGGCGCCGGCTTCGAGGTGATCGACCTCGGCATCGACGTGCCGCCCGAGACCTTCATCGAGGCGGTGCGTGACAAGAAGCCGCAGATCGTCGGCATGTCGGCGCTGCTCACCGTCACCATGCCGGCCATCAAGACCACCATCGAGGCGATGGTGGCGGCCGGCGTCCGTGATAGCATCAAGATCATGATCGGCGGCGCGCCGGTGACGGAGGAATATGCCCGCGAAGTCGGCGCCGATGCCTATGGCGAGAACGCATCCGTCGCGGCGACCATCGCCAAGCGGCTGTGCGCCGAAGCCAAGGCAGCCTGAGTCTCGCCGCCATCAGGGGTGGCCTTCTCCCGAGGCCACCCCTGCCCGCCAGTCTCTCGGCCGTGAGGAGGACGGATGAGCAACACCCCGACTTCGGTCGATGCCGCTCCGACGCGCAGCCCAGCCTTGCGGCCTATCCGGGTCTTCGAATCGCACTATAGCGGCCTCGATAGCTGGTCGAGCCCGTTCAACTATCGCCTGCTCCGGGCCGGCCACATCGCCACCAGCGTCGACTACCGCATTGAGCGCGCGCGGGCGCCCGGCCACGAATTCATCTTTTGTCTCGATGGCGTCGGCTACGTCCGGGTCGGCGGCGCGGTCCACCGCGTCGAACCGGGTCGGCTCGCCTGGATCCCGGTGCAGCGGCCGCACGCCCATTTCGCCGATCCGATCACCCCCTGGGAGATCTTGTGGCTGCGCATGGACGGCGCCAACCTCAACCGCCTCGAGACGGTGCTCGCCGTCGATGCCGACCCGATCTTCGCCTTTGCCGACCCCGCCGCCATCCAGGACCTGATGCGGGACGCTCTGCGCCAAATCAGCGCCCACTCGATGCTGGCCGCCGCCGCGACCGAGCGGATCGCCGCCACGCTGGTCGAGAAGCTGACGGAGAGCCGCAGTTCCCACCTGCTCGATCCGGTTGAGGCCAGCCATCGCGGCCTCGCGCGTCTGATACGCGAAGTGCGCTCGCACTACACCGAAACCTGGACGGTCGATCGCTTCGCCGAGACCTGCCGGGTCAGCAAGTCTCATCTTTTCCGGTTGTTCAAGTACGGGTTCGGCCAGACGCCGAACAACTGGCTGCGCGGTTACCGTCTTTCGCAGGCCAAGCGCCTTCTGGTTGAAACCGACGAGACGATCGGGGCCGTCGCCCTCGCCGTCGGCTACGAGGACCCGCTGCATTTCTCGCGTGACTTTCGGAAGAACGTCGGC
Source organism: Pseudomonadota bacterium (assembly GCA_018262575.1). Taxonomy (GTDB): domain Bacteria; phylum Pseudomonadota; class Alphaproteobacteria; order Rhizobiales; family Pleomorphomonadaceae; genus Pleomorphomonas. The sequence goes on from JAGSYU010000029.1 coordinate 27,376, forward strand.
GTTTCACCGCGCCAATTCCGCGACCTCGAACGCTGAACGACGGTCGGCTCAGTCCCCCGAACCGAATGAGAATCCTGTCCATGTTTTTGAGAGAGCGCACCATCCACCCCAGCGGAAAACGCCACTAAACTCCTCGGCGAAGGACAAAACAGGAGGTCAGTTCCATGATCGATTTCACCGACAAGAAGGCCGTCGCCAAGGCTATCCAGTATACGAACGTCAGTTCCGACCTGACGCGCGATGGCATGGCCGCCCACCTCAAGACCTGCGTCGCCTATGGCTTCCAGGCGGCCATGATTGCGCCGTGCTTCGTCTCGTTCGCCAAGACGGTGCTGGCGGGCACTGGTATCAAGATCGCCTCGACCGTCAACTTTCCGACCGCCAATGACACGCTGGCGATGAAGATCGCCGTGCTGCGTCTGCTGGCCAAGGAAGGCGCCGACGAGCTGGACTTCCCACCCAATCCCGGCCTGCTGCTCGGCGGTCAGGAGAAGGAATATTTCGAAGAACTGCGCCAGATGGCCCATGTCGCCCATGAGGAGGGCATGATCATCAAGTCGATGCTGGAATTCGGCTACATCACCACGCCGGAACTGCAGGCCAAGGCCGGCCGCTATTCGAGCGAAGCCGGCATCGACTGGGTGAAGCAGTCGAGCGGCTGGGGCAAGGGTGGCTGCGAGGCGATCGTCGAACACGTCAAGATCCTCAAGGCCAACGTCGAGCTGCCCTGCCGTGTCAAGGTCTCGGGCAAGGTCAATACCCGCGAGAAGATGCAGTCGCTGTTCGAGGCGGGCGCCGAACTGGTCGGGACCAGCTCCGGCCCGGCGATTGTCGATGGCGTGGTCGGCAATCCCAACGCCTATTGATCCCGTCCGAACGGGGCGGCCAGGCGGTCCCACACCCCGGGCGAAACAGCTCATCTCGTTTCGCTCGGGAACCATTCCAGCCGGAGCGGCCAATCCGGACGCCGTTGCAACCACCGACGAGAGCATGGCCACGCTTCACGCGATCACCTTCCAGCCGTCCGGACTTTCGGCAAGGACCGATGGCGGACAGTCGATACTGGTCCTCGCCCGCCAACTCGGCTTGGCTCTCGAGTCGACCTGTGGTGGCCGTGGAACCTGTCGATCGTGCGCCATCCGGCTCGAGGGGGAAGGCTTGCCCGCCCCTTCGCAGCATGATGGCGGCTTTACCGAGCAGGAAATGGCGGCCGGCTGGCGACGAGCCTGCAAGACCTTCCCGGTTGGCGACTGCACCGTGCATGTTCCACAGCACAGCGCCGCAGGCGACCTTTCCATCGGCAAGCGCGCCGCCGAAGATATGGTCCCCATCGAAATTCCGGTCTTGGTACCGACCGTGGACCAGTACTGGCGGCGAGGCGCGACCATCGTCGGACCGGTCACCGGCTCAACGGTCCTCGGGCTTGCCGTCGACCTCGGGACCACCAACCTCGCCGCAGCGCTCGTCGACATGACGTCGGGACAGGTGTTGCGCAGCAGGTCCCGCGTCAACCCGCAAACAGCTTTCGGTGGCGACATCATCAGCCGCCTCACGCATGCGCTCGGTGGTGCTGACCAGTACAGGGATCTGCAGAGCGCTGCCATCGATGGTATCGCCGCGCTCGCCACCGAGCTGACGGACGGCGATACACAACGCATCGGCGAGATCGCCGTTGTCGGCAATACCGTGATGCAGCACCTGCTGCTCGGCCTTGCCGTCGACGGCTTGGCGAGAGTGCCGTTCACACCGGCGACCAAAGCGGCGGTCGAGCAGCCGGCGGCCGATTTCGGTCTTGCGGTCGCACCGGGTGCACAGCTCTATTGTGCCCCGAGCGTTGCCGGCTTTGTCGGCGGCGACCACGTAGCCGCCCTGATCGACGTCCTTGCCGACCCGCCTGCCGGCACCTGGGCGCTGCTCGACATCGGTACCAACACGGAAATTTCGCTCCACGCCCATGGCAAGCTGACGAGCGTATCCTGCGCCTCCGGCCCGGCCTTCGAAGGCGGTGGAATCACCTGGGGTATGCGCGCAGCTCCGGGGGCAATTGAACGCGCCACCCTTGACGACGAGCTTCGCCTTTCCACCATCGGCGGGCGACCACCGATCGGCATCTGCGGCTCGGGCGCGTTATCGCTGGTTGCCGCGCTCCGGCGCTCCCAGATCGTCAACGCGCGCGGCCGGCTCGACAGGGATGGGCCTTGCGTGCGCGAGCGCCAGGGAAAGCGCGAGTTCGTCCTGAGCGACGGTCTTGACGCGGCAGCCCCGCCCCTCGTGTTCACCCAGACCGATATCCGCGCCATCCAGCTTGCCAAGGGGGCAATCCGCACCGGTCTCGACGTCCTGCTGGTCGAAGCCGGACTCGCCACGCGAGACCTCGACCACATTCTTGTCGCCGGAGCCTTTGGCAGCTTCATCGACATCGACGACGCGATCACCATTGGTCTCCTGCCCGATATGCCACGTCGGCGCATCGTCCAGGTCGGCAATGTCGCCGGCACAGGCGCCTGCCGGCTCGTTGCCTGCCTTAAGGCGCGGGCACGGGCGGCACGGCTTGCGACCGACATCCACTATCTCGAACTCGCCTCGTGGCCCGATTTTGACACCCTCTTCGCCTCGAACTGCCTCATGTGACGGACGATTGCCATGACACCCAAAGTCATCGCCTGCCAAGTCATGGTGAACGAACTCCGGTCGCTGATGCCGGAGGATTGGGCGTTCGAGAGCCTGGAGATCGGCCTGCACAACCGCCCTCGCCGTCTGCATACGGCGCTTCAGGCGGCCATCGACGCGGCCGACGGCCTCTATGATCCGATCTATCTCGGCTACGGTCTCTGCGCTCAGGCGACCGTCGGCCTGTCGGCCCGCCATTCGCGACTGGTCCTGTTGCGCGCCGACGACTGCATCACGGTGTTTCTCGGCTCGCGCCAGGCCCGCAGCGATCTGCTGGCGAGCGATCCGGGCAGCTATTTCCTCACCCGCGGCTACATCGGCGACGGCACCGGCTCGGTGTTCGACGACTATCCGCGCCTCGAGAAGCGTTTCGGCCGGGAACGGGCAGCGGCGGTGATGCAGGACCTGCTCGGCCACTACAGAAAGCTCGTCTACATCACCATGCCCGGCGTCGAACCGCCTGAGGACGACCGTCGTTATGCCCGCACTCACGCCGCGAATTTCGGGCTGGACTACGTCGAGATGGAAGGCAGCCTCGCACTTTTGAAGCAGATGGTGGAACATGACTGGAGCGGCGATGTCGTGATGGTTTCGCCCGGCCAGCCGGTGACGCTCGACATGATGATGGCGAGTCACCCGGCAACGTGCCAAAATCATCCCGTCCGGACGGGCGCAACCGAACCGTCACCTGGCGACTGAATTCTGGAGCGGCGGTGCCCCTGTTCAGGGCGGCACAACCGCATGAGGGAATACTTGTTCCCAAGGAGGGAAGTGAACCTGATGAAACATCCGGCGCGACCATAGGCTGCGCCGATCTGGACAAGCGGGCGATTGGCTTTCCCAACTCGCCCACATGCTACCCAAGGTTTGAAGCGGTCCGTCGCGAGACGGGCAAAGGGAACAGCGGTGAGATCCGGCAACGAATCGAATCCGCGGCTACCCCCGTAACTGTGAACGACGAGTCGGCTCCCACGAAGCCACTGATGGCCCAGCCATCGGGAAGGCGGGATACGACGATGACTCGTGAGCCAGGAGACCTGCCGCTTCTGTCACTCCTGATCCCGATACGTGGGGTATTGGGTCACGGGATTCCGCGTGAGTGATGACGACAACGCCGTTCGCGACGCGGGATCGACCGATGGCCTTTGCTTGCCGATCATCCGACCGCCGACCGACGGCTGTGATGGACACCGCCTTCGCGTAGCTCGCGAAGGAGCCGGTGCGACACTTGACGGCGGAGGTATGGGCGCGTGACAAAGTCGGTCTTCAGGAAATCTTTTATAAACAACAAGATGCGGAACCATCGGCTCCGCTGTGTGGCGAGCTTTGCCGTGTTTGCCGCTGTGTTGCCATGGCAAGATGCACTGGCCGATGAGGCCGCAGCGCATGACCTCGGCATGGTCGTCTTCTCGGCGAACCGCACGCCAACGGAAGAAGCGGCGGTGGGGTCGGCGGTGACGACCATCACTCGCAAGGAGATTGACCGGAGCGGCGAGACAACGGTCCAGGGGCTGCTTGCCCGGATTCCCGGTCTCGGCTTCTCCCAAGCCGGTCCGGTCGGCTCGACGACGTCGATGCAGATGCGCGGCCTCGGCGCCCGCTACGTGCTCGTCCGGGTCGACGGCATCGACGTCTCCGACCCCACCCAGCCCCAGGCCGGACCAAATCTCGAGAACCTGCTGCTCGGCAACGTCGAGCGGATCGAGGTTTTGCGCGGCTCGCAATCGGCCCTCTACGGCGGGACAGCGGTTGCCGGCGTGATCGACATCACGACCCGCACCGCCGACGAGAAGGGGATACACCACACCGCGAGCGTCGGGGGCGGCTCCTACGGCACCGGGGTTGCCCGCTATGGCCTTTCCGCTGCCACCGATGCATTCGAAATGGCCGCTTCGTTCCAGCGCTTCCAAACGTCGGGATTCTCTTCCGCCGCCAGCGACAACGGCAACACCGAGACCGACGGCTACGGCAACAGCACCGCGTCAGCTACCGCCAGTTATCGGGTCAACGAGGCGCTGCGCCTGTTCGCTGCCGCCCGCTACACCCGTCACGACAGCAAGTACGACGACTTCTCCTATGACGGAGCAACCGGCCTGGGCAGCCCTGTCGACGAAACCGGACCGACGCGGTTCCACACCATCGGCCGGGAGTTCGGAGCTCGGGTGGGGGCCGATTTCAGCCTGCTCGACGGTCGACTCAAGAGCACCTTCGCCATCCAGCACTACGATCTGGGGCGCGACGTCTACGATTCCTCTCCCGGTGAATACGATGGCCAGAGGACGAAGGTCGAGTATCTCGGCAACCTTGCCGTGACCGAGGCGATCGGCCTGTCCTTTGGCCTCGACTCCACCTTCGAAGGCGCCGAGACCACCGGTGGCGTCGACAACGACATGAGCAATACCGGCGTCTTCGCGCAAGGCTCGTGGAAGCCGGTGACCGACGTCACGCTGACGGCGGCGCTGCGGGACGATCACCACTCGACCTGGGGCGATCATCCGACCGGGCGCCTTACCGCCGCCTGGGAGGCGACCCAATCGACCAAGCTCAGGACGAGCTGGGGCACAGGCTTCCGGCCGCCGTCGCTGTACGAACTCTACGCGCCGTTCTACGGCAACTCCAACCTGAAGCCCGAAGAGAGCCGCAGTTTCGACGTCGGCATCGACCAGCAGGTCTGGGACAATCGTGGCCGCCTTTCGCTGACCTACTTCAACATCGATACCGACAACCTCATCAGCTACGACACGTCGACCTGGGCCTATACGCAGGTCGAGGGAACGTCGAACAGCCAGGGCATCGAACTGTCCGGCCGGTTGAAAGTGCTCGACAATCTGACACTTGACGCCGGCTACACGCTGACCGAGGCGGTCGACGCGTCGGACAGCCGGCTCCTCAGGGTCCCTCGTCACAAGATCACGGCCGGCGCAACGCTCAAGGCCGACGAGCGCACGACCCTGACGCTCCGGGGCACCTGGGTGGGCGACAGCGTCGATACCGACTATTCGGTGGGCACGGTACGCCAACTGCCGGACTACTTCCTGCTCGACGCTGGATTGACCTGGGATTTGAGCGACACCGTTTCAATCTCGCTCACCGGCAAGAACCTGCTCGATGAAAACTACCAGACGATTTGGGGCTACGGCACGGCGGGACGTACGATCTACGCCGAACTGACGGCCCACTACTGAGAATGGCGGCGATGAACAGGACAACGACGAGACGACATCCACCGGACAGGCGAACCTGGCCGTTCATCACACGCGCCATCGTCACCGCGCTCGTTGCGGTTATGGGGCCGGCCTGGGCCGAAGAGGCGCCCGGTCGGGTTGTGTCGATCAATCTCTGCACAGACCAACTGGCCATGGCGATCGCCCGTCCAGGACAGCTCGTATCGGTGTCGCGCTTCGCCCGCGATGCCGCCTTGTCCAACCTGTCCGACGCGGCCGCCGTCCTGCCGGTCAACGACGGCCGTGCCGAGGAGATCGTCCCCCTGACACCCGACATCGTGCTGGCCGGCAGCTTTAGCTCGCGGGCAACCGTCGACTTGCTCCGCCGGCTGGGACTACGGGTCGAGGAGTTCGCCCCGGCGAATTCCTTCGCCGAGATCCGCGAGGACATCACACGAATGGGCCGTTTGCTCGGCCGATCGGAGCAGGCTGACGAGCTCGTCCACCAGTTCGATGACCGCCTCGCTACCTTGCGCAAGGATGCGGCACCATCTGGCCGGAAGCCGGTCGCCGTCGTCTACCATATCGGCAACGGCACCGATGGCCGAGGGACGCTCGCCGACGAAATCCTGACGACGGCAGGCTGGGACAATCTCGCCGCCAACCTCGGCATCGGCACCTACGGCGCCCTGCCGCTCGAGACCCTGGTGGCCAACCAGCCCGACCTCGTGCTGGTTGGCGGCGCCGAAGCCGGTTGGTCGACCAAGGCGGTCCCCAACGCCCGCCATCCAGCCATCATGGCGGCCACCAACGGCGGCGACCGTCTGATGGTGCTGTCCGATCGCTCGACCATCTGCGGTACACCATTCGTCGTCGACGCCGTCGCCCGTCTCGTCGACGAGCGTCACAGGCTGGCGGCCAGTCGAGGAGCCGCGCGATGAGCCGTCTGTCCTTTCCGGCACTCCTCGCCCTGCTCGCCATCCTGGTGGCGGCTTTGTTCGTCGGCTCTCTGCTCATCGGTCCGTCGGATCTCGGCATCGGCCGCGCGCTCGCCGCCCTGTTCGTCGACGATGGCGCCGCAACCCTGGTCATGCGAGAGATCCGTCTTCCAAGAGCCATCCTCGGTGTTTGCGTCGGCGCGACGCTCGGTCTCTCCGGCGCCGTGCTGCAGGGCTGGTTGCGCAATCCGCTCGCCGACGCTGGCGTTCTCGGCATCGGCTCCAGCGCCGCTCTCGGCGCCGTTGTCGCCATCGTCAGCGGCCTCGCCTATCTATCACCGCTGGCGCTGCCGCTGTCGGCCCTCGCGGGAGCCGGGCTCGCCGCCATTCTCGTCTTCGCCCTGGCCGGGCGTGGCGAAGGCGGCGACAGCCTGATCCTCGCTGGTGTCGCCGTGGCCAGCCTGACGTCGGCGCTCACAGCGCTGACGCTCAATCTGTCGGCCAACCCGTTCGCCACTCTGGAGATCGTCTTCTGGACCATGGGGTCGCTCGGCGACCGGTCGCTCGACCACGTCGCCCTCGCCCTGCCGTTCATGGCGATTGGCTGGCTGCTGCTCGCCGGCGTCGGTCGTTCGCTTGACGCGATGACCCTCGGCGCGGAAACCGCATCGAGCCTCGGCCTGCGCCTCGGCCGGATCCGTGCCATCATCCTGTTTTCGACGGCCGCCGCCGTCGGCGGAGCGACGGCCGTCACGGGTGTCGTCGGCTTCGTCGGACTTGTCGTCCCGCACGTGTTGCGGCCGCTGGTCGGTTCCCGGCCGAGCCGTCTGATGGCGGCGAGCGCGCTCGGCGGCGCAGCCCTTCTGACCATGGCCGACCTTACCGTCCGTCTGATCTTGCCCAGCCGAGACTTGAAGCTCGGCGTCGTCACGGCGATCGTCGGGGCGCCGTTCTTCTTCCGTCTCATTCTCCATGAACGTCGGAGGCTGATGCGATGATTCTGACAGCGCATGACCTTGTCGTCCGGTTGGGTGACCGAACGATCCTGCATGGGGTCGATCTCCGCCTGGAGACCGGCGAGTTCGTCGGACTGATCGGGCCAAACGGGGCCGGTAAATCGACGCTGCTGCGGGCTCTGGCCGGTACTCTGCCACGCCGTGGCACCCTGGTTCTCGAGGACCGGCCGCTTGCCGGCTATTCCGTTCGCGAACGGGCCCGCCGGATCGGCTATCTCGCCCAGGATCGCCACGTCGCCTGGCCACTGACCGTAACCGAGGTTGTCGGCCTTGGTCGACTGCCTCATCGCGCACCGTTTTCCCGGGAAAGCGATGCCGACCGTCTGGCGGTGGCGCGGGCACTTCGCATCACGCGCCTCGAAGACCTTGCCGGCCGGCGCGCCGATGCACTGTCCGGCGGCGAGGTCGCCCGCATGCTGCTCGCGCGCCTCATCGCCCAGGAGACGCCTGTCCTGCTGGCCGACGAGCCGGTCGCCGGCCTCGATCCGGCCCATCAGTTGGCAACCATGCAGGTCTTCGCCGATTTCGCCCGAGCCGGACACACCGTGTTCGCCTCTCTCCACGATCTGACGCTGGCAGCGCGCTGGTGCCATCGATTGGTCTTGATGGCTGGCGGCCGAATCGTGGCTCAAGGGCCACCGGAGACGGTGCTGACCCCCGAACGTATCGCCGAAATCTATGGCATCGAGGCGCGGGTCGACCGCAACGCTGACGGATTGATCGTTGTGCCGCTGCGCCTCGTCGGGCATCACCACAAGGAGGCGACGTGATGGAGCTGGACGACTTACCGTTTGCCATCGCCCTTCACCGCCCTATCCTCGCTCTGCGATTTGCCGAACCGCGACAGATGCTGAGTTGGTCGATCTCGCGACCGGGCTTCACTGTCGCCAAGGCTGTCGCCTGGCTCGAAGTCAAGGACGCCGACTTGCCGGTCGGCCGCGATCCGGTGGTCGTCCTTGGCGATGCCCTCGCCCGGGAAGGCCTCACCGACGCCGTCGGGCTGATGACCGCCTGCGACGTCGGCGCCTACCATACGTGCCGGACGACAATCGAAGGAGTCGAGGCGATCGTCGTCACAACGGTCGGGCTCGGCAATGGCGAGTTCGTAGGGCGGCGCCGGTTCACCAGCAGCTCCTTGGGCGCCCCCAAACCCGGCACAATCAACACCTTCGTTCATGTGTCGCTGCCACTCAGCGACGGGGCTCTGGTCGAGACGATTGCCATCGCCGCCCAAGCTCGTACCGTTGCCATCCTGCAAACGACGCAAGATGGCGACCGCGAAGCGGTAACCGGGACCGGGTCCGACTGCATCGTCGTCGCCGCGCCGCTGGGAGGAAGCGTCCACTATGCCGGATTGCATACCGCCGTTGGCGAGGCGGTCGGCGCGTCCGTGATGGGGGCGACCCGAGCCGCCGCC